>CAYSGY010000015.1:0-31842 GCA_964430315.1 uncultured Planctomycetaceae bacterium | reverse complement strand
GATCGGGAGGCGGGCCGCATCGACGACGAGGACGCCGTCTTCCTCCTGGCCTGCCTGCTCCTCAATGATACTCGCTACTATCAACTCGGGGGGCCCGATCCCGACGGGCGCGATCAGACCAACCGCCTGTCGTTCTTGATCCTCGAGGCCGCGCACCGCCTGGGCACCACGTGCAACCTGACGATCCGAGTGCACGACGGACTCGATCCCGAGTTGCTCCGCAAGGGGGTGGAGAACCTGCTAAAAGACCGCCAGGGCTGCCCCCGCTTCTCCGGCGACAAGGCCCTGGTCGAGGGTTTCATGCGCAACGGCTACTCGGCCGAGCTGGCCCGGCAGCGGATCGCGGTCGGCTGCAATTGGATGGCCCTGCCCGGCCTCGAATACACCATGAACGACACCGTGAAGATCAACGTCGCCAAGGTCTTCGCGGTCGCCTTCGAGGAGATGATGGCGGCGGACGTGGAGCCGGGCACGGGCGAGTTGCGGCGGCGCTTTGAAGAGCACCTCCGCCGGGCGGTCCTCTGCGCGGCCCGGGGCATCGACCATCAACTCGACCACCAGCATCTCAACGAGCCGGAACTGCTGCTGAACCTGCTTACCCACGGGCCGATCGAGCGCGGCCTGAACGTGACCCACGGTGGCGTCGATCTGTACAACATGTGCATCGACGGCGCGGGCCTTGCGACGGTGGCCGACTCCTTTGCCGCACTCGAGCAGCGGATCGAACAGCAGCACCTCCTCACGTGGCCGGAGATCGCCGGGCATCTCAAGAACGACTATCAAGGTCCGGGCGGCGAGCGGGTGCGGCGGATGATGCAGACCGGACCGCACTACGGGGCCGGCGACTCGCTTGGCGACCGCTGGGCCGTGGAACTCTCCCGGCTGTTGACCCGGCTCGTCAAGGAGCGGCCCACACCCGGCGGGCGGAACTTGATCCCCGGGTGGTTCTCCTGGGCCGACACGATCCGCCTCGGCAAGCAGGTGGGCGCGACCCCCGACGGGCGCCGCGCCGGGCAACCGATCTCCCACGGGGCCAACCCCAAGCCCGGCTTCCGGCCCGACGGCGCTGTCACGGCCATGCTCCAGGCGGTCGCCCGCATCCAGCCCGGCTACGGCAACACGGCGCCGATCCAGCTCGAACTCGATCCGGGCGTGGCCGACATGGACGACGCGGCCGACATCGTGTGCAGTCTCATCCGGACGCATTTCGACCAGGGCGGCACCTTGTTCAACGTCAACATCGTCGACGCGGCCCGGCTGCGGGAGGCCCACAAGGACCCCTCAAAATTCCCCGACCTGGTCGTGCGCGTGACCGGATTCACCGCCTACTTCGCCACTCTCTCACCCGACTTCCGGCAACTCGTGGTCGACCGGATCGTGGGCGGGTAAGCGCCCGTCCAAGAGTCGCTCCCCTCTCCCGTTGGACGGGAGGGAGCCGCGTCAGCGGCGCAAGATGGTAGCCCACGGCGTAAGCCGTGGGAGCCGGAGTTGCGTGTGTAGGAGAGCCCCGGCAGGGGCGAAAGAGAATTCTGTCGCCGCAGCCCAAGCAACGAAGCCACACACCCCGACGTCTCCCTTCTTTCGCCCCTAGCGGGGCTCGAACGGCGGGCATCAGCCTCGCGACCCACGGCTCACGCCGTGGGCTATCGTCTTGCGCCCCTGCGGGGCTGTTCTCTGTTGTGTCGCGACGGAAGACTCCCGCCCTCCCGGACAACGCTACCGTCGCGTGGAATCCGTCAAAACCTTGACGCCCGCGGAACGTGCAAGGAATAATAAGGCCGCTTTCCGCGCATCCTCAGGTTGGGAGATCCGCTCATGAACCGCCCCCTCGCTGGTTTCGTTCTCGCGGCCGGCCTGCTCGCCGGTAGTCTCATGGCCGAAGAGGCGAAGAAGACGGCGGGGTGGCCGGATTCCGCTCCGTTGACGAAGCGGAACCTCGTCGTTGCCGTGGGCGGCGGCGCCTCGGTCCGTGTCGACGTGCTGGGCGAACGGCTCTTTCGGGTCCGGCACAGCAAGACCGGGCAGTGGACGGAATCGGCCCTGAACCGCTACGGCATTCTCTCCGCGGCCTTTCCTGAGGTCGCGTTCGAGCAGTCCGAGGCCGACGGGCGCGTCACGATCGCCACGAAGCAGGCCCGGCTCACCGTCAGCCGTAAGGACGGGTCCGCGACCCTGGCCGGCGCCGATGGGAAGTCGCTCACCCAGCACGCCGCCCCAATCCACCAGGCCAACGGCGGCTACGACCTCCGCTTCACGCTGGCCAAGGACGAGCGTCTCTACGGAATGGGCGACGTGAGCCGCGAGAACGTCATGCGGCGCGGGGGCGCGTACGAGTTTTGGGTCCTCAACGTCACGTCCTACATTCCCATTCCCGTGGTGCTCAGCAGCCGGGGATGGGGTCTGTTGATGAACACGACCTGGCGCAACACGATCGACGCCGGGAAGAGCGATCCGGACCGGATGATCTGCACCGCTCCCCGGAGCGACCTGGACTACTATCTATTCTGCGGCCCCGATTACCGCGGCCTGTTGGAGGCGTACACGTCGTTGAGCGGTCGGCCGGCCCTGTTGCCGGTCTGGGGCTACGGCCACACCTACGTCTGCAACGAGAACATCGACGCGTTCAACATGATGAACGAGGCGATCACGTTCCGCCGCGAGCGCATTCCGTGCGACGTGATCGGGTTGGAGCCCGGCTGGATGTCGAAGCACTACGATTTCAGTACGGCCAAGGCATGGCATCCGCAGCGTTTCCCGATCCCCTACTGGGCGCCCAAGGGACCGCATACCTTCTTCGGCGCCCTCCAGCGCAAGGGATTCAAGCTCAGCCTCTGGCTGTGTTGCGACTACGACCTGGGCGTCTACGAAGAGCAGACTCTCGCCGGGGGCAAGTCAGGCGTCCCGGGCGCGACGGGCTCCGCCGCGGGACCCACAGTGAACATCCAGGAAGGCTTTCTTGACGAGCGTCTGAGCAAGCCCGGCAGCGCCAAGAAGAAGCCCGCCGCCAAGCCGGCGGGGCCGCAGCCGTTGGAGCCCTGGTTCGAGCACCTGAAGAAATTCGTCGACCAAGGGGCCTCCGCATTCAAGCTCGACGGATCCGCCCAGGTGATCGAGCACCCGAAACGGAAGTGGGGCAACGGCATGACCGACGAGGAGATGCACAACCTCTATCCGGTGATCTACGCCAAGCAGATGGCCCGGGGATTTGAGGAGCACACGAAACGCCGCGCCATGGTTTACTCGGCGGGCGGTTATGCGGGGGTACAGCAGTACGTGGCCACGTGGGCCGGCGACACCGGCGGCGGCCCACGGCCGCTGGCCTCGATGTTGAACCTCGCATTTTCCGGCCATTCCAACCATTCCTGCGATATGAACGTGTCGGACGTGGAAGGCATCCACTTCGGGTTCCTGCAAACCTGGGCCCAGCAGAACAACTGGGACTACTGGTATCAGCCCTGGTACCTCAAGGACGAGGAGACGGCCGCGTACCGCCGATACGGACAGCTTCGCTACAAGCTGCTGCCGTATCTCTATTCGACGGCCGCGGAAGCGGCCTTGACCGGCTATCCGGTGATGCGTCCCATGGCGATGGCCTGCCCGGACGACCCCGCCTGGGACTCCGCCAGGTCGCAGTACATGCTCGGCGGCTTGCTCCTGGTCTCCGCCTTTGCCAAGGAAGTCCGGCTTCCGCCGGGCGAGTGGATCGACTTCTGGAGCGGCAAGCGGACCGCCGGGCCGGCGACGCTTCCGGTGGAGATCACCCCCACGCGCGGCGGCGCCCTGATGGTCAAGGGCGGCGCGATCCTCCCCACCTGGCCGCCGTGCGACCACGTGGAGAAGGGCTGGTCGCCCGAGGTCGGACTGTTGGTCTATCCCTCGTCACGCAGCAGCTTCACCCTCTACGAAGACGACGGCGAGAGTCTCGCCTACCGCAAAGGCCAGTTTGCCCGCACGCTCCTGAGCTGCCAGACGACCGGGAAGACCGTGACGCTGACGATCGGGGCCCGCGAAGGCGTCTATGCCGGCATGCCGGCCACGCGCGACTTCACGGCCACGGTCCATCTCCCGGCCCGTCCGCGAACCGTCAGACGCGACGGCGCGCCGGTGAGCGATTTCCAGTGGAACGAAGCGGCCTCGGCCGCTATCGTGAAGATCCCCGCCTGCGGCAACGCGCCGCGGGTCTTGACGATCGAATGGTAGCATCGCCATCTTGCATCCGTAGCACAGCCATCTTGGCTGTCTTCCGACAGGCTGGAAGCCTGTGCTACCTGGATTGAGGCATCCTGAAGATGAAGGAGTCCATGCTGTGAATAGGGCAATCGGTCTGTTTGCCATCCTCGTTGCTTGCTCTGGTGTTGTCTTGACGGCGGCGGCCCAGCCTGCTTCCCGGCCGCCTGTCACCCTCGTCGATCTGACCAAGCCTTTGGCAGAAGGTGCGGCCGTCGCCACGGACGCGGAGATCCATCCGGGCCAGGGGACGTTGCGGGTCCGCACGGGGCATACGGCCCTGCGCCCGGGCGTCACGCTCAAGGGACCGGGCGGGTGCTGGGACCTCACCGGGTTCACGACCCTGGAGGCCACCGTCGCCAACCTCGGGAAACGCCCCCTGAGCGTTCACTGCGCGGTCGAGAGCCCCGAGGCGGACCTCACCAGCAGGAAGAACTGCTGCATCGGCTCGGCCGACATTCCGCCGGGTGGAAAGGCGACCCTGGAGGTCAAGCTCCGCGCCCGGCTGCCGGAGTCGCTTCGAGAGAAGCTCCGTGGGATGCGGGCGTGTCCCGGCGGGTTCCTCGACGGAACTCGGGCGACGATCGACCCGGCCCGGGTGACCGGCATCTCCGTCTACCTCTATCATCCGTCGTCCGACTGCACGTTCGAGATCTCCAGCCTCCGCGCCGGCGGCAGCCCGGCGTTCCCGTTGCCGGCCAATCCCGCCGACCTGTTCCCGATGATCGACCGTTTTGGACAGTACCTCCACAAGGACTGGCCGGGCAAGGTCCATTCAGACGACGACCTGGCCGCGGAACGCAAGCGGGAGACGGGGGACCTGGCGGCGCATCCGGGCCCCAAGGACTGGAACCAGTACGGCGGCTGGCTGGCCGGGCCCAAGTTGGAGGCGACCGGACGGTTCCGCGTGGCCAAGTGGCGCGACAAGTGGTGGCTCGTGGACCCGGAGGGCCGCCTCTTCTGGTCGCACGGCCTGGTGCGGGTCACGTGGTCGTGCTCCTACACGCCCGTCAGCGGCCGCGAACACCTCTTCGCCGATCTACCCGCACGCGGGTCGCCGTTCGGCGTGTTCTACGGCCGCAGCGCGTGGCCGATCGCGGGACAATATGAGCGGGGCACGGCAACGTACAACTTCTCCGGCGCGAACCTGCTGAGAAAGTACGGGCCCCAATGGCCCGAAACCTATGCGGACCTCGTTCACCACAGGCTCCGGAGCTGGGGCTTGAACACGTTGGCCAACTGCTCGCAGCCGGCCATCTATCGGAAGCACAAGACGCCTTACACGGCAACCGTCTACAGCCTCGACTCCCCGCCGGCCGATACGCCCGGCGCGACCGGCTACGTGGCGACGATCCACAACTCCAGCCGGGTGATCGAGGGCACCAGCGGCGGTTGGGGCAAGTTCCCCGACGTGTTCGACCCGAGCTTCAAGGCCACGCTGCTCAATGAGGTCGCTCAGCACCGGGGTAAGGCCGTGGGCGACCCCTGGTGCCTGGGCTACTTCCCCGGCAACGAGTTGAACTGGGGGAACGACGAGACGACGCTGGCCCGGGCTGTGTTGGCCTCGCCGTCCGGCCAGCCGGCCAAGCGGGCCCTGGTCGATGACTTGAAGGCCAAGTACGGCACGATCGAGAAGCTCAACGCCGCCTGGAAGAGCGGCTACGCTTCCTGGGAGGCAATCCTCGAATCGACCACGCCGCCCGGCGCTGCCAGCGGCCGAGCCGACCTGACCGCGTTCCTCGGGCGCGTGGCCGAAGCCTACTTCCGGCAGTGCCGGGAGGCGGTCAAGGAGATCGACCCGCAGGGGCTCTACCTCGGCTGCCGTTTCGCCGGATGGAGCCACGGCGTGGTGTTCCGCATGGCGGCCAAATACAGCGACGTGGTGAGCGTGAACCGCTACACGGAGACCCTGACCGACCTCCGCCTGCCCGACGGGATCGACAAGCCCGTGCTGATCGGCGAGTGGCATTTTGGGGCCCTCGACCGCGGCAAGTTCCACGCAAGCCTGCGTGAGGTGGCCGACCAGCAGGCCCGCGGTGCGGCCTACGAGAAGTACGTTCGCAGCGCCCTGGAAAACCCCTTGGTCGTCGGCACCCACTGGCACCAGTACGGCGATCAGGCGACCACCGGCCGCGACGACGGTGAGAATTTTCAGAACGGCTTCGTCGACGTCTGCGACACGCCCTACGTCGAGACGATCGACGCCTGCCGCCGCATCGGCTATCCGCTCTACGAGGTCCGGGCAGGAAAAGGGAAGTAGCGGCGCGGCTGTGCGACTGCTGCCGGCAGCAGGACTGTGCTGTAGAGCCCTCGCAGGAGATCGAGCCTGCCGACCCGCTCCAGTGGGCAGGTGAGAAGCTGGCCCTTGAAGGATGCCACCGGGATTCCGGTTCTGTTCCAGGCGTGTCGGTTTTGCCGGTCCTCCCGAGCCCTGAAGGGGCGAAATAAGAAAGCCATATTCCGCCCCTTCGGGGCTCCGGACCGCCGGGAAACGAGTTCCCAGGAGCAAAGCCGGGATACAGACGCTGCCTCTCCATGTCGGGCTTTTCACCTCCCCAGTTTCACTCTCAGGGCGCGGTCGAGGAACTCGTAGGCGGCCCGGCGGGCCTCGATGGGGAATCCGTGGCCGCCGGGCGGGTAGGACGTGGCAACGCGGTCGCCGGCGCCGTGCAGGCGATAGACGGCCTCGGCGGCGGCCACGCACCGCTTCACGCTGGCCACGCGGAAGTTGTCGTCTTCCAGCGGGGCGTGAATATAGAGATGCCGCGGAGCGATTGCGGCGAGCACTTCGGGGAAGTCGAAGGGCATTTTCTTGGGGTCCTTCTCGAAGACGGTCTGGATCCGCATCATGTAGCGCGGCTGGCACCAGCCCGAGAGGTTCCCGCCCATGTAGTCGGAGAAGGAGTCGAACCCCGAACTGGTGACGATTACCTTCAGCCGGAGATCGAACGCCCCGACGAAGAGCGAGTTGTGTCCGCCGAGCGAGACGCCCACGACGCCCATCCGCTCCGGATCGACCTCCGGCAGCGACGCCAGCAGGTCCACAGCCCGCATGTGGCTCCAAATGCCCATCATCGTGCCGCTTTGGAAGTCAACCTTCCCGGGCTCGACCTGGTTTTCGCCCAAGAGCGTGTAGTCGGGGGCGATGGTCACGTAGCCCCGCTCGGCGAGTTCCAGGGCATAGCGTGGGTAGTCGGGGCCCAGGCCGGCGGTCCGGCCCCTGGGCCCGCCCGTGCCGTGCAGGCAGAGCATGGCCGGCGCCCGGCCGCTCAGGTTCTTCGGGACCAGCAGATACGCGGGAACGCGGTAGTCCTTCGTGGCGGCATAGGTGATCTTCTTGCGCACCAGCGTGGGAAGCGTCTCGCTCTGGATCTCCTTCACGTCGAGCGGCACACGCCGCTCGGCCCCCGGCAAGGGCCCCATGACCAATTCCATGTTGGCCAGGATGTGCTCGCGCCGTCGCTGCCAGTCGTTGGCGTTCTCGATCGGGTGGGCCTTGCCCGAAGGATCGAGCCACACGAGCAGGTTCATCTTGTCTTGGTAGAAGGGCGGCGGAGCCGGCGTGTCGGCGGCCCACAAGGGCCCCGCGACGCTCGCTGCCGCCAGCACACCGCAGATCATCCACACACGTAGTCTGTCGCTCATCGTCGGGCCTCCCAAGCCTCGATCCGGCGTTCCGACTCATGGGGCCGGCGCCTCGTATCCCAGCGACCAGGGCACACCACGGCGGTCGCCCGGCATGACTGAGTTTTGTCGCCACACGGGGCCATGTCAATCCGGCCCTGCGCTGGACGGCACCTCACATCCTGCAACTTCTTGACTTTGGAGGAGTACGGAATGTCTAATGGGAACCATGGCCTTGGGGGGGTGAAAAAAGGTCCGCCTCTGAGACTCCTGCTTATGGTGCCGGTTCTGTTCCAGACATCGCGGTCTTTTCGTCCGTCTGTCGCCCCGAAGGGGCGAAGGTGGTTGTTGCACGAAGGAAACGACTCACGATGAATCACCACCTCCTGTTTCATGCTGCGAGGACAGTCGGCGGCTTCCTCATGGCGATCTTGCCCCTCATGGCGGCCGCTCCGGCGGCCTTTGCCGCAGAGTTCACGCCACGCGACTACGGCGCAAAGGCCGATGGCGTCTCCGACGATACCGCGGCCCTGCAAGCCTGTTTCGCCGCGGCCGCGGCCGCGGGCGGCGGCGTGGTGACGATTCCGTCGGGCGACTACTTCTTGAAAGGCGAGACCCCCGTGCCGCTGTGTTCGCAACTCACCGTAAACGCGCGGGACGCACGCTTCCACCTTCCGGAGACGCTCGGCGACAAGGCGCGTGTGGTCCTGTTCGCGGGCATTAACGTCAACAATCTCCGCTGGTCCGGCGGCCGGTTCCTCGGACGTGTATTCGACCCGGCTGGCTCTAAGAATACCTGGGAGCCGAACGTCAACACGCGTGGCATCGTCATCACGACAACGCCGGGCGGGCACACGGAGGGACTGACGTTCAGCGACATCTCCTCCGACGGAATGGCGGGTGCGGTCATCACGGTTTGGGGCGCGGAGAAGAAGGGCAGCGACCGCGAAGTCGTGACGTTTGCTCGCAACGTCACCGTCGAGAACTGCACGCTCCAGCGGAGCGGCAAGTTCATGTGGGACTACGGCTACTTGTGGCAGATCACGGTCTGGCCCGAGGACTACACCGCGGCCCAACGCGCGATGGCGGCCAAGTACTTCCGCAACGATCTGGTGCGCGGGCCGGTGCGGATTGCGGCGGGGGACGACCGCGTGCAATTCGACAACGTCAAGCGGCTCCCTCTCACCGGGAGCGGCGCAAACGGCCGCCATGCGGTCTGCTTTTTCGGTGACACGCTGCCGGGCAATCTCGTGCGGGGCCGGCAGTACTTCGTTGTCGAAAGCACGCCGGAGTTCATTCGTGTCGCCGAGCGCCCCGGCGGGCCGGCCATACGTTTCGCCGACGGTGCGGGGCCGAATACGAGGCTGATTGCCGACCTTGCCCAGGCGCACCCGGCGCTCTACGCGCCGACGGGCAGCGGGCCGGGCAAGGGGGCTTTCGACCTGGTGGGCTGCGAGCATGTCCTCGTGCGCGGCTGCCGCCTCAGTGCCCTGGGCGATACCATGCACATTCAGAAGAGCCGCGACATCCTGTTCACCGACAATGCAATCACGGGCTCGCGGATGGGCGCGTTCTTCCTCGCCGAGTTCTGCCGCGACGCGCGGATCGTCCACAATCATGTCGACGGCACGAACGGCTCGCGCGTGATGAGCATCGAGAAGTCGGCGCAGAATGTGACCGTCACCGGCAACACGTTCATCAACGGCGGACGCGGGTCCTGGATCAACCAGCCGCGCAAGCTCCTGCTGGAAGACAACGTCTTCCGCAACAATACGACCAAGTGCCAGCGCGATCCGCAGCGCGGCCGCCGCAGCTTCGTCACCGGCGATTACGAGCGGTATGCTGAAATGTACGTCACGACCTACGAAGCCGACGGCCGCTACGGCGACGTCGTCATCCGCGGCAACACGTTCACGACGGGGCCCGAGGCCACCCACGCGATTACCTTCGCGCCCGGCGGCGACACGCTGCTGGTGGAGGGCAACACGTTCCAGGGGCCCGTGCGCACCATTCCGCCGGCGGAGGGATGCACGAACGTCGTGGTTCGAGACAACGCCGGTCTGGATAGCAGCCGATCTTCCGTCCCGGAGCCGCCGAACCGATGAAACGCCGCACCTTTGTCTCCACGACGGCCAAGGCGCTCACCGCCGCCGCGGCTTTTCCCCTGCAACCCTTCTCGACGCTTCTCGCCGAGACTCGACATACCGCGGGGCGACGCCCGCCCCGCATCCTGCTGCGCTCCTCGTGGCAGGTCGTGAACATCGGCGACATCGCGCACACGCCGGGCGTCCTGACGCTTATCGAACGGCATATTCCCGAGGCCGAGGTCATCCTCTGGGCCTCGGGCGACCTGTCGCCCGAGGTCGCGGCCATGGAGCACAAGCGATTTCCTAAGCTCAGAATCGTCAAGGGCGCCCTCGGCACGGATGGCCGCGCGACGAACAAGGACCTGGCAGACGCGGTGGCGTGGGCCGATTTCCTGCTCCACGGCTCCGGACCCTCGCTGGTCGCCGCCAAGGACGTGGCCGCGTTCGTCCGGCACACAGGCAAGCCCTTCGGGGTCTACGGAATTACCCACGGGCCGTTCCGATCGGGCGGGGATCAGGAGATTCTCAGCCAGGCGAAGTTCGTCTTCTTTCGCGACTCCGTCTCCCTGGCCTGCGCGAAGGCGGCAGGCGTGTCGTGTCCCGTGATGGAGTTCGCGCCGGACGGGGCCTTCGCCTGCGACCTGCGCAACGACGCCGCGGCCACGGCGTTCCTCAAAGCGAACGGTCTGGAAGAGGGAAAGTTCCTCTGTTGCCTTTCGAGGCTGCGCTACACGCCCTATTGGACGATTCCTGGCACGAAGCGGCCCTTCGACGCCAATCGCCACCAGCGGAACGAGGCAATGAAGGAGCACGACCACCGCGCGCTGCGGGAGGCGATCGTCGCGGTCGTCCGCCAGACGGCCCTCAAGGTGCTGCTCTGCCCCGAGGACATGACCCAGATGGCCGTGGGCCGGGAGATGCTCCTGGACAAGCTCCCTGCCGACGTGCGGCCGCGCGTCGTGTGGCGCGAGACGTTCTGGCTGACCGACGAGGCCCTGAGCACCTGCGTCCGCAGCGCCGGCCTGTTCGGCAGCGAGATGCACTCGCCCATCATGGCCGTGGGCAACGGCGTCCCGGCCGTCGTCTGTCGCTTCGAGGAGCAGACGAGCAAGGGCATCATGTGGCGGGACATTGGGCTCGGCGATTGGCTGTTCGACCTGGACCGGGAGGAAGACCACGCGGGCATCGTCCCTGCCGTGCTGGCGCTCGCGCGGGATCCCGCCGCCGCGAAAGCGAAGGTGGCCAAGGCCCGCTCCGTGGTGGAACGGCGTCAGCGCGAGACGATGTCCGTGCTGAAGCAGAATCTGACCGGATGAGAAATCACCTCCGATAGCTGGGAGAAGATCGAGCATGCGGACGCGAATGCAGTGGGCCGCAATCGGCTTCGTGGTCCTGCTCCTCGCCGCAACCGGGCCGCGGCTCGACGCCGCGCCCGCCCGGGCGCGGGCCGACTCGTTGAGGCTCGAGGCGGAGGAGGCCTCGCGCGATGCCGATCGGGTCGAGATCGTCGAGCAAGACACCTTCCCGACCAAACGAGGCGTGTCGCTCAGGGCGGGAGTGACCGCGAACGTCGGCTCGCTGGAAACGCCGCCGGACCTTGTCTTCGAGGTCCAAACGCCCCGGGCCGGGCGCTATTGGATCCGCAGCCATGCGGCGGCCGACGCCAAGGGCGCGGAGGCGATGCGCCGGGCCGCCAGCAAGACGGCGTCCCTGCGCCTGAGGATCTCGGTGGGCGAGAGCCGTCCGACGAGCCGCGTGGTCTTCGTGCCGTGGAGTGCGCCTGGGAGTTGCACCCAGGCCCTCGGCAAATTCGACTTCAGCGGCCAACCGCAGAAGATCCGAGTCTGGCTGCCGGAGGGCATACGGTTGGACGCCTTGCAGGTCGTGCCGTACACGCCCCCCAAGGTCCCGCCCGACGCGGCCGCGTACCGGCCGGCGGTCGTGCCTCCCGCGTCGCGCCCGCGTCTCTGGGTGAACCGGCAATCGCTGCCGCAGGTCCGGGCCAATCTCGATAAGGGCGAGAACGCCCCGCTCTGGGCGCAAGTCAAGCGACGGGCGGCCAAGCCGTTCGCGTTCAAGGTCCGACCGGGCACGGAGGTCGGATACAACGCCGCGCTGGAGACCGCCGCGGTGACCAAGGCATTCGTTCACCTGATGACCGGCGACAAGGACCGCGGGCGCGAGGCGGTGACGCTCGTCCGCGACTACCTCGCGGCGGTGCAGTTCGACAACCTGCTGGACATCACGCGCGAGATCGGGCGGGCGATTTACTCCGGCGCGCTGGTCTACGACTGGTGTTACGACCTGATGTCGCCCGAGGAGCGGGAGAGTATCCGCCGGAGCCTCATGCGTCTGGCCGACGACATGGAAATCGGCTGGCCGCCGTTCCTCCAGACCATCCTCAACGGCCACGGCAACGAGGCACAGCTCAACCGCGACCTGCTCTCGATGGCCATCGCGATCTACGACGAAGACCCGGAGCCCTACCGGTACTGCGCGTACCGCATCCTTGAGGAACTGGTGCCGATGCGCAAGTTCGAGTACCAGTCGCCGCGTCACAACCAGGGCGTGAGCTACGGCCCGTACCGCTTCGGCTGGGACATGCACGCCGCCCTGCTCCTGCGCCGGATGAGCGGAGAACCGGTTTTCGACCCGAACCTCGGCGACGTGTACAAGTTCTGGCTTTACATGCGTCTGCCGACGGGCCAGATGCTCCGCGACGGCGACGGGTTCTCCGACGGCCGCCAGGTGAACTTCGGTCTTACGCCGCTGCTGGTTTATGCGTACACCGGCGACCGGATCGTCAAGGGCGACTTCCTGCGTCAGAACGAGATGGCCGGCGACCCGATTTCAATCCTGCTCCTGAACGACCCGGACCTGGCCCCCGAGCCGAGCCTGGCCTCGCTGCCCTTGACGCTCGACTTCGGCCCGGTGCTCGGCTCCATGGTCGCCCGCACCGGTTGGAGTCTCGGCCCGAACCCGGCCGACGTCGTGGTCGAGATGAAGGGCGGAGGGTACCACTTCGGCAACCACCAGCACTGCGACGCCGGCAGCTTCCAGATCTACTACCGCGGCCTCCAGGCGGTGGACCTCGGGCAGTACCATTTCTACGGCACGCCGTACGACATGGGCTTTTGCAAGCGTTCGGTCTCGCACAGCATGATGTTGGCGGTCGATCCGGACGAGAGATTCCCGGGCACGGCGGCCAACGACGGCGGGACTCGCTTCGTCCGTTCCTGCCCCAGGAGTCCGCAACAGGCGACCGGCGACCCGATGTTCGCCAACGGCCGGCGGATTTCCTCCAGCTTCGGCCCGTCGCCGCTGCGCCCGGCGTTCAGTTACTTCAGCGTGGACCTGAAGTCGGCCTATAGCGCCAAGATCCGGGAGTATGTGCGGACCTTTTGCTTTCTCAACCTCGACGACGAGCAGACCCCGGCCGCGCTGATCGTGCTCGACACCATGACCACCGCCAGGCCGGAGTTCAAGAAATACTGGCAGGTCAACACGCTGAACCCGCCGGAGAAGACCGCCGACGGCGTAGTCCTCCGCAATCGTGCCCTGGGGATGAGCGGCCGGGTCCGCGTCCGCATGCTGCGTCCCAAGGCCGACGAGCGCGAGGTCGAGATCCTCAGCGGCGCGGCCGCCTATACGGTGTTCGGAGAACACTTCACGCCGCCCGACGCGGCCAAACCGGAGGCCAACGGGCACCGGGTCCTGTTCTCGCCCAAGATCGCGCGGGCCAGCGACGTCTTCCTGACAGCGATGACCATGTCCGACGACAAGACGCCGGAGCTGCCGGTATCCCTGGCGGAGACGCCGGCGACGTTCGTGCTGACCCTGGCCGACCGCGTGGTCGTTCTGAGCAAGACCGGCGCCCTGATCGAGGACTCGTTTTCCGTGAGTGTCCCGGCGGGCCGCGAGCACCAAGTGCTGTTGGCCGGTCTGGCCCCGGGCAACTGGACGGCGCGCAGCCAGGACGGCAGCCTGGACTCTCGCGCTCGCGTCGAAGCCGGCAAGAACACCGCGATAGTCACGGCGCCCGGCGGCACGCTTACCGTGACCGTGGACCGATGACACCGTCGGGAAGGCTCAGGATCGGCCAAGAAACGACTATCGCGATTGGGTGGCATGCTCTCACGACGCGTCGGGTGAGCATGGACGCCGCTACGACGGTCTCCATGCCGACCCTCGGCTGCGCCGAGTGACGGCATGCCACCCAAGCCGCCGGAAAGACTTAGGTGGCGCACGTGTCCTGGGCCCGGCGTCGTTCTGATCTCGAAACGCGATCAGACTTCGTTCGCCTTGGGGACGACGAAGGGCGCACGGCATTGCCTTGTCAGAAGGGCGCAGGCCTCGGGGTTGTCCCGCACCGTTTCCGACTTCGGGTCGATCGCGAGCATCGGGCCCAGCGACAACGGGGTCTTGGCCAGGTCCACGCCGTTGGCCGCCAGGTGCTTCGTGGTGCGCTCCAGGCAATCGACGGCGTCTTCGTTGGTCTTCAGTCCGGCCAGCGTCTTCTTGATCCGGTCGGTTGCCGCGGGCTTGCCGAGGTAATACGAGACGTTGGCCAGGTGGCTGTGGGCACAGGAGAGGTGACATTCAAGGATGTCGGCGCGGAGCACCTTATGGTCGCGGCTCTTGACCGCGTCGATGAAATTGCCAAAATGGTCGCCGTTGCCCTGGAACTTCCGGACGAGCTTGCCCTCCCGATCGAAGGCCGCCCCGCCGGTGTAGCTGGTGAGCACCACGTAGCCCTCGCTGCCGTAGAAGACCACGCCGACCCGGGCGTCGCGGAGCGGGTCGGTCGGCAGCCCGCGGACCTCGAAGACGATCGTCTTGTCGCCGAACTCGAAGATACCCACTTCCGTGTTGGCCGTATCACCGGCGTCCTCGTAGCCGACCCGGGCGCCGAAGGCGATCGCGCTGTCGGCCAGGCGGTCCAGGCCCAGGCCCCAGCGGGCGATGTCCATTTGATGGGGACCCTGGTTGCCCATGTCGCCGTTGCCCCACTCCCGCTGCCAATGCCAGTCGTAGTGGAATTGGGGCCGGGTGAGCGGGAGCATCCGTGCAGGGCCGCACCAGAGGTTGTAGTCAACCTCGGGCGGGACCTCGTAGGTGCCCTTGGGGCCGATCGACTTGCGGAGGTTGTAGCACAGCCCGCGGGCAAGCCGCACCTGGCCGATCTTGCCGGCCCGGACGTACTCGACGGCGTCGATTGTGCCCTTCATCGAGCGGCACTGGGTGCCGGCCTGGCAGATGCGGCCGTGCTTGCGGGCCGTCTGGACCATGCGGCGGCCTTCGCTCACGTTGTGGCTGACCGGCTTCTCGACGTAGACGTCCTTGCCCGCCTGCATGGCCCAGATCGCCGAAAGCGCATGCCAGTGGTTGGGCGTGGCAATCGAGACGATGTCGACCGACTTGTCGTCAAACGCCGCACGCATGTCGCGCACGACTTTCGGCATGTACTTCTGCTTCTTGCCGACCTCTTCGGCCCGCCGCCGGCCGATCTTCTCGTCGGGATCGACGACATAGGCGACCACGGTGTTCGGATCGTTGATAAACGCGGCGAGATGGTCGCCCCCCCGGCCTCGCACGCCGATGACAGCCACCTGGAGCAATTCGGCCGCGTTCTTCTTCGGCACGGTCTTCTTGTCGTCGGCCGCCATCGTGTGACCGGCCGGCATCGCGGCAGCCGCCGCAAGCGCCAGGGCCGAGTCTTCCAGGAACTGCCTTCTGCTGAACTTCGCCATGCTTGCCTCACTGCAAAGGGGGCTACCGAGATCGCATCCTCGGCGATGGTGGGACTCCAGTGGATTCTATCACGGCACGCGCCCGACGTGGATCACCGCGGCCTTGCGCTTGTTGGACTTGTTGTAGGCGTCGGGCAGGTCGGGGGTGGGCATGGCCTTGCACTGGATCGAGCGCTGGCTCAAGAACCGCAGGGCCTCGTCGTTGAGCGTCAGCGCGCCCGATTCGCCCGTGCCCACGAAGAGGATCTCCGGGCCTCCCTGGCAGATCTTTTCCAGCTCCTTGGGGCCGAGGGTGTGGGCCGTGTGGTATTCCTCCCGGGCCAACTGCTTCTTGCGCTTCTTGACGTTGCCGTCGGCGGTGATGTAGACGTCGCGGGTGTAGACCCTCTCCGCGACGACGATTTCGCCGAAACGGGTACGGGTTACGGCCGGGTAGCTCGGCGTGACGGCGAACCGCTTCTTGAAGGGGCTGCGTCCGACGAGGGTTCGGGCCAGGGCCACCGCGCCGAGGACCACGGCGTCGTCGCCCAAGGCCGACAGGAGCACGCGGCCGCCGTCGCGGGCCCCGGGGAGGCCGTCCGAGCCCACGATGTTCTCGACGATCGGCAGGATGAAACCGCTGCACGCCTCGACCACGCCGCCGCCGAGCACGATGACCTCCGGATCGATCAGGTGGCGGACGTTCATGCAGGCATAGCCGAGCGTCTCCGCGGCCCGGCGCATGATCTCGGTCACGAGGGCATCCTCCGCGTCCAAGGCCTGGCGCAGGGCCCGCGAGCGGATCACCGACAGGTCGCCTTGGAGCAGGTCCGTGAGCACGGTCTTGCGGCCTTGGGCCACGGCCGCGCGGAGTTGGTTCTCGATGGCGGTGCGGCTGGCCAGGGCCTCCAGGCAGCCGTGGTTCCCGCAGCCGCACTCGGGCCCGTCGAGGTGGATGATCATGTGGCCGATCTCGGCGGCCGATTCCCGGACCCCGCGCCAAAGCTTCCCCTTACGCACGATCCCGCCGCCGATCCCCGTGCCGACGAGAATCGCCACGGAGCTGGAGGCCCGGCGCGCGGACCCCAGCCACGTCTCGCCGAGGGCGCCCAGGTTGCAGTCGTTGCCCAGGGCGATGGGGATGCCGAACCGAGCCTCCAGGTGGCTCACGATCTCCACGCCGGTCAGGGCCATGTTCGGCGTGAAGACGATCCGTCCTTCGTCCGGATCGACCACGCCCGGGATGGCGAGCCCCATGGCGCTCAGCTCGCCGATCGCAATGCCCTTGGCCTTCAGGAGCTTTTCGGCAATCCGCTCGATGGCAACCACGGCCTGCTCCGGACCGCCGTCGCGCGGGGTCGCATCCCGCTCCCGGGCCTGGATCACCCCCGTCTCCTCGACGAGCGAGGCCTGAATCTTCGTGCCTCCCACATCGACCGAGAGATACAACCGCTGTTTCTTCGTCCGATCGCCGGTTGCCATACCGTCCTCCTTGATCGCCTTCCTTGTACATTAGGACCGGCGGCATGTAAAGTGGCACCCCCTCTGGGGCGGCGCGTCCTTTTCGTCGGACGAATCGAATCCGTCACCGTCGACCGTCCTCACGGCCGCCCGATCGCCGTGAACTGCTCCGCCTGGGCCGGAGCGATGGCGCCGATGGGACCGGCCTCGGGATCCCAATTCGGTCCCATGTCCAGCGTGACGGCCCCTTCGTAGGCGGCGACCTTCTGGAACCAGGCGATCCAGCGATCGGTCGGTTGGCGCACATCGCGCTTTCCCCAAGTCGAACCCAAGAACGTCAGCGCGTGCCATTGTGAGCCGTCCACCCAGCGCGACGTGGGCACGACGGCGAACGGATCGTTCAACTCGCCGGCGGTGTAGTCCTCCGCCTGCGTGTGCCGAATGAGACGGACGCCGGGGTTGAAAGTGACGATGGCCCGGGGATTGCCGCGTTTCACGGCGTCGGCATAGACGCGGGCGATGTCCTCATTGAAACCGATCCAGGCATAGCCGCCGTCGAACCACCACCCGGAGACCTTGTCGCCGTAACGTGCGGACCACTCGTGGATGACCTCTGCCCAGCGTTTGGCGAAGGCGACGTCGATCGGCTGGTCCTTCGGGCCTTGCTTCAGGCCGAAGGCCTGCTGCGCGCGGGTGTCCCGGTTCGGCGTCTGGCAAGGCAGGTAGAGCATCAGGCGGATGCCCTTGGGGTGCAGGGCGCGGTACAGGTCGAGCGGCAGGTCGCGGCGCGAGCAGCGCTCGCCGGGTGGGTACCCGGTAACGCGGTCGTACGCGGCGTTGGGCGAATTGAACCAGCCGCTGTTCTGGCCGAGGGTGAACACAAAGTACTTGGCGTCCATCCCCTCCAGTTGTCTCGCCAGCGCTTCGGCGTCGAAGTCGTTCACCTTGGCGAAACTCGCCGCATCGCTGGGCAGGAAGTGCATGAACGCGCCGAGGCGTGCCTCCTTGAGCCAATCAGTCGGGGACGGGGTGAGGCTCTTGGGTTGGTCCGCGGCCGGCAGGGCGGCCGCCTGGACAAGGCAGCCCGTCGCTGCCGCCAACACGAGAACGCATCGCCACGGTGATTTCATCGAGAGTCCCTTTCTGCGAGTTCGATTCAGTGTTCAGGGCGTATCTCGTACACGTGAGGAACCGGGACTCGCGCGCGGAGTGCCTCCTGCTCCAGGGCGGCCACTTGAGCTACGACGTCACCTCGCCGTTCCCATTCCTTGAGGTAGGTGGGCACATGGGCCTCGTAGTAGCCTGTCTTCGCCATCTTCGTCTCTGCATAGGTCTTGACTTCCGCCAGATCATCAGGATCGACACGATGGTGACGCAGGAACCAGCGGACGCACGCGTAGCCGCGCAATCTCACTTCCGCCTGGCGGCGTTTCTCGTTGATCTCGGCTACCTTCGCCGCCTGTTTCACTTGCGGGGCCGCCTCGTTGAACGCCAGGTTGACCCCCTGGGACCACTGGGCGGCCGTGTGGCAGGCAACCTGCTGGCCGTCGATCTGCAGGGTGTGCGAGCCCTTCGCCAGGCCGACGATCCGCACGATCTCCTCGTTCAGGTCCTTTTCCAGCGGGATCGCGTCGAGCATCGCGCGGGCCTGCGCATCGACCGGATACGGCAAGGCCTTCTCGAGCACGGTGAACGTCCAGCCGTCGCCCTGACGTCGCACGTCGCGGACCGTCGCGCTGGCAGCCTCGACAACGCGTCCCGCCGCCGCGTCAAACGCCACTCGCGAAACCAGCGACGGGGCCCCCTGGGCCTTCAAGAACAGCCACGCCATCACGAGGTTTCCCGGAAGTCCGGGATGCACCCGGTCCGACCCGACCAACGTGTAGGTCGGCTCGCTCTTCTGACGCCGCAGATTGTAGGCCGTCATCGGACCGTGCAGGTCGATCACCTCGGCGTGGTATTTTGAAGCGAGTTGATGCACTCTCTCGGCGCATTTCGCCAGCCCGTCGTTGCAGCCGGGCTGGTTGTTGTCCCGCTGGTTCACACACGTCTGGTCAAACGGCGACGGCGTCAGCAGCACGAGCCTGGCCGACGTCTCCTTCACCAGACGTCCCAAGAGCGTGTCCATGTTGGCACGGTAGCGATCGAGCGCCGTCCGTTGCGACGCGAGCTGCCTCTCCGTGGGGTTCGCGACGTAGTTGCCACGTCCCACGTCGTTCATCCCCAGCATCACCACGACTACCGACGGCGACTTCGAGACGACGTCCTCCTCCAATCGTCCGAGGGCCCCGCCTGCACTGTCGCCCGCAACCCCGGCGTTCACGAAACGGATCGTGCGGTCGGGGAACCGAGTCAGGTAGTACACGTAGATCATGCTGTGATACTGGCGGCCGTGGGTGATGCTGTCTCCCAGAAAGCAGACCGTATCTCCATCCTTGAACAGCTCCGCCCGGGCACCGCCGCACAGCAGGAAGACAATCACGAGAACAGCAGACAACGATCGTTTCATCTCGATCTCCGATTCGTCTCAGGAAGGGGTTGGTCATAATACCATCCGGAGGTGGCCGGCGAAAGAAGCGGCGAGACCGGCTCTTCTCGGACTCCATGCCGTCTTCTCGCGCCGGGGCGGTTCTGCCGTCGAGAACGTCGGGCATCGAAGCCCCGGGGTGCTTGACTCCCGGGGAACCTGGGATTTCTAATACGTCTCTGTTGCGGGAGGGCAGGCACGTGGTACGGTGGGACTGCGCTTCGCTTGTCCCTCCCTGCGCCTTCCTCAACGGCACCGAATACGGCAACGAATCGCAATAGAGGATGATAGGATGATGATACGACTGGCACTGTGCCTTGCCTTGGGAATGGTCTCCTGCGCGAACGCAGAAGTCGTGGTGAGTGTTTTCCCGGACGCTGCCCCCGGGGGCGACGGCAGTCGTCTGAGGCCCTACCAAACGCCGGTGCAAGCACGCGACGGGATTCGCGCACAGCGCAAGGCGGGGACCCTTACGAGCCGCGACGCGGTGACGGTCTCCCTGGAACCCGGCACCTATCCGCTCGACGCCGCCCTGGAATTGACGTCCGCGGACAGCGGCACGGCGGAAGCGCCGGTGGTCTACCGTGCACGCGAGCGCGGCAAGACCCGGTTGCAGGGCGGGATCACGCTGGAGCCGTCGTCGTTCAAGCAAGTCACGGACGCCGCCGTCCTGTCGCGACTGGATGCGGCGGTGCGCGACAAGGTGCGGGTGTGCGATCTTTCGGCAAGGCTGGCGCCTGCGTTCCCGGACTTCAAGACCGCCTTTCACGGCGCTCCCGCGGCTCCCTGGCTCTATGTGGACCACCGGCCCATGACGCTGGCGCGTTGGCCCAACGTCACGGCAGCGGGCGGCGGCTGGGCACGCTTCTCCAAGGCCATGGATACCGGTCTCCCGAAGCCCGAGGCCGCGGACCCCGCGCTGCGGAAGGCCCATCCGGGCTCCTTCGTGTTCGATGACCCACGGCCCGCGCGCTGGAACTTGGCGGAGGGCGTGTGGCTTCTCGGCTACTGGACCCACGACTGGAGCGACGAAGTGATCCGCGTCGCCTCGTACGACAAGGAGAAGAAGGTCCTCACCCTGGCGGCGCCGCACGGCTACGGCATCAACGCGGGCACGTGGGGCAGCGCCGAGCGCCGCTTCTTCGCCATGAACGCACTCGAGGAGTTGGATAGTCCGGGGGAATGGTACCTGGACCGCTCCCGCAAGCGGCTCTACTTCTACCCCGAAGGCGACTTGGCCCCATCGGAAATCGTTCTGGCGACGCTGTCGCAGCCGCTGGTCAAAATCTCCGGGGCGAAGCATGTGAAGCTCGTGGGCCTGCGGTTCGAGTACGGCCATGCCGACGGGATCGTCGCCCATCACGTCGAGGGATTGGAGATCGCCGGCTGCGTGGTGGCGAACCTCGCCGGCAGCGGCGTTTCGCTCCAGGGCTCCTCCAGCGCCGTGCGATCCTGCGATCTCTTCAACCTCGGAAGGAGCGGCATCGGCCTCAGCGGCGGAGACCGCCGCTCGCTGACTCCCGCCCAGAACGTCGCGGAGAACAATCACATCCACCACTTCGGCATCTTCCAGCGCACCTATGCCCCCGGGGTGGGCATCGGCGGCTGCGGCCAGATCGTCCGCAACAACTGTATCCACGACGCCCCGCACAACGCCGTCCTGTATGGAGGGAACGAGCATCGGTTCGAGCGCAATGAGGTCTACCGCGTGGTCATGGAGACGGGCGACGCGGGGGCGTTCTATACCGGCCGCGACTGGACGAGCCAGGGCAACATCCTGCGGAACAATTATGTTCACGACCTCGGCGGCGGCGACGCCAGGCACGTGAATACCATGGGGATGTATCTCGACGACTGCGATTGCGGCGACACGATCGTGGGGAACGTATTCTGCCGCGCGGGCCGGGCGATCATGATCGGCGGGGGCCGCGACAACCCAGTTCTGAACAACCTGGTGGTCGATTGTCCGATCGGTCTGCACATCGACGCGCGCGGCATGACCTGGAAGCAATGGAACAATCCGGCCGACAAGAGTTGGAGCCTGGAGGAGAAGGCCCTGCAATTCCACTACACCCAGCCGCCGTGGAGCACGAAGTATCCGCGGTTGGCGGCGATCATGAATGAGGAGCCGCGCCAGCCGCTGGGCAACGCGGTTCTCCGCAACGCGTTCGTCGACTGCACGAAACAGGTCTGCGACTTCGACGGGAACGTGAAGAAGCTGCTCGACAAGTTCTCGATCGCCGACAACGTGGCGGTGAATACGACCGGGGCGGGCAAAGGCGTCGCGCCCGCGGTGCAAATCCGAGGCTTCAAGAACCTCTCCGGCACCAAGGACGCGCCGATCGGCCTCCGCTCGGAAGACCTGACCCCGCAAGGCTTCGCCTCCCACTGGCAGGCGTGGCTCCGGAAGGAGATCCCGGCGTTTCAGCCGATCCCCTTCGAGAAGATCGGGCTCTACCAGGACGCGTACCGCCCCACGCTGCCGGCTCGCGGAAGCGGTCGCTCGCAGAGAATCGACTGAGCGGAGACCCCGGCGGAACGGCTCCGCCGGCATGCGTTGGACGGTGGAAGGAGTGCAGGCCAGGTTGGCCTTGCGGACCGCGTACGTCAATTGGCGAACGTTCTTACTTACCGAGCACAACGCGGCGGATGACCTTCAGATAGGCTCCGTCGGGGTCGTCGCGGCAGGGCACCAGCCAGCCCCCTTCGCCGATCTCGTTCCACGCATAGACCATCGCCAGGCGGTCCTTGGTCGTCTGGTCCGGATGGGCGTCGATCCAGCTTGCCATGCGCTCGAGGGACGCGCGGAACGCCTCGGGCGTCTGACCCTCGAAGTACCACGAGACGGTCGAGCCCTTGGGGCCCAACCCGCCGATTCCCTCCCAGGGGCGCCGATCCCAACCGACCGAAAGCACCGGGATGCACGGTTGTTCGGGCGTGCCGCCCCAGGTGCGCTCGTGGGCCTCGACCAGTTCTTGATATTGGTGTTTCTCCGACTTGCCCCAACCCGGGACGGCGTTGTAGCGGGTGCGGATCGCATAGCCGTCTTCCGGCTTCCCGTTGCCGCAGGCCGCGACCGCCACGCCCGGGAAACCCGCCTTGCGCGCCGCCTCCTGGAGGTAGGCCAGCCCCTGCGCGTTGCTCCCCCGCGGCGAGAAGATCACCAACAGCGGCTTGCCCTCCACGCGGAGATAACGCGGGTGCTTGAACAGGGCCATCCAGTGGTCGGCCGCCTGTTTCCACGCCTCCGGCCCGACGATCTCAAATCCGCCGTGGTTCGCCACCAGCAGGCAGAACTCCATCCGGGAGTTGTTCTTGGCCTGCATGAACAGTCGCATGGGCAGGTGTTTTGAATCCTCCTCGATGGCCTTGACGTTGATCGGGCCCTTGTTGTCGTGCCAGTACCAGCAGAAGGAGAAGAACGCCAGGCCGTGATCGGCGGCGAGGTCGATCTGGCGCTGCATCAGTTGCGGGGTGTCGTCGCGCCAACCCCAGAGCGGCGTGCGCCCGGCGAACTCCGTGGCCAACTTCTTGGTGTAGTGCGTCGGCATCCCCTTGGCCCAGGCGTTCTCCGGCTTGCCGTCGTCCATCGAAGACTTGCCCGACCATCCGGCGAAGTAGTACGCGCCGAGCTTCATGCGGGCCTTCGGCTCCTGGGCCAAGGCGTCGGACGCCGCACCGGCCACAACCAACAGTGCCGCCGAGAGAGCAGCCTTCGCAAACGTATTCATCTTCCTCATGGTTCCCTTGCCTTTCCGAGTCGCCAGCGCAATGAAGTCTCACCATTCCGGGAGGGCGAGGCTCCTGCCGAGCCTGCTACCCACATATGTCTTCCCGGGTGTATCGAGGCTCGGCAGGAGCCTCGCCCTCCCGGGTACGCAAGGCCACTTACTTCCGATCCCCGTCTTTCGCCGCCTCGGAGAACTGAACGCCGCGCACGTGCGGGCCGATGGTCAGCCGGGCCGCGGCGGCATCGCGGACCGGCTGGCCGTTGAAGCGGAGGTTTTGGATCGTCACATTCTCAACGCCGTGCGCCGCGTCGAACCCGCGGAACGACGACGGCGGAACGCGGCCGAACACGGAGATGTCTTGGAACAGCACGTCGCGCACCGTCCCGCGCTCGGAGTCCTTGGAGTAGGGGGTCTTGTAGATCACGATGACCATGAGCGTGGGGCAGTAGTCCCCCGCGTCCGCCGGGTACTTTTCGTCCCGGCTCCGCTGCAAGCGGGGAATCGGGTTCCGGTCGTCGATCTCCACGCGGACGTTCTCGAAGCGGACGTTGCGGACCGCGGCCCGGTCGCCGTGCTGGATGTCCATGGCGATGTGCGTCGTGCGCACGATGTCGCTGTCCTCGAACGCGATGTCGGCGATCTCCGGAGCGCAGGTCTCGGCGCCGATCTCCATCGCCCGCCCCCAGTCGCACCAGACCACGCAGCGGCAGAACCGGACGTTCTGCACGGGCCGGTCGTCGGAGGATTTCCTGTGGGACTTCAGACCTTTGATCACCAGGGCGTCGTCGAAGGCCCGGACGAAGCTGTCGGAGACGGAGACGTCGCGGCTGTTGCACACGTCGATGCCGTCGGCGTTGTAGCGCCACAGGCCGACGAGCTTCACGTTCGAGATCGCCACGCCCTGGCATCCGAACAGGCTGCAACACCAGACGTCCGGATCGCGCATGACGATGCCCTCGATGGTCACGTCGGAGCATCCGGAGAGGCGGATGGCCCCGCCGCCCTGACCGCGCTCGAAGGGGCTGACGTCGAGCACGCCGCGGCCCGCGATCCGGATGTCCGTGGCGTTGTTTGCGTGGATGCTCCCGTAGACGACCGCGCCGCCGGCGAGATAGACCATCTCGTGGCTCTTCAACTCGATCTTGCCCGGCCGGTGGACCCCGGGACCGAAGAACCGAACGCCCGGGGCGTTCGGGGCGGGCACGTCCTTTTCCGGCGGGCCGGCGAAGAGGTGCAGGGCGTGGTGGGGGCCGTTGACTTCGACGACCACGGGACCCGGGCGATCCAGAGAGAACGAAATCCGCTTGCCTTGGACGTCCGGCCGGATTCCCCGCGACGCTGGCCGCACCACGGCCGACTGCACGTCGCGCCGCGACTCGACTTCCACCCGGACCGGGCCCGACATATCCCAACAGGCGAAGCCGGCCAGCTCGGTCTGATCGAGTGGCCTCTGGTAGCCGGGCCATACCTGGTTGAACGGCATGGCCGAGACCCGGCAGGCGTAGACGGAGACCGGCTGGGCGTTCACCTTGAGTTGATAATCGTCCGACAATGCCTCTCCGGCCGGGGCAGGCCACGAGACGATCGCAGGCCGGCCCGCGGGACTTGTGGCCTCCGCGGCTGGGGCGGTGCTGAGCGTGGGTGATAAGAGTGCGGCGAGGAGGATGGGGGGAATCGTCTTCATCGAGTTCCTGGAGCGGTTTGGAGGGAATCGGACGAGGGACGGCTGGCGACGGTCATCGAACCGTCGGCCGAGTAAGTCACGGCATAGGGAAGCGAGATTCCGCCCTGCTGCGAAGTCAGCAAGACATCGCGCCCGTCGGGGGCGGGGAGTACCTTGTAGATGTAGCCGGGCACGCGGAGCCAGCAGTTCTTGCCGGGCAGGTAGGGCCCTTCGAGCCGATCGGCGGTGAAGACGAAGTTGCCCCGGAAATGCTGCCGGGCCTCCGGCTTGCGGCCGGTCGTGGCCGCTGCTTCCTGGGCGAACTTCTGCGGTGGGAGGCCGATGTCGTGGGCGCCGCCGAAATAGAGATACCAGCGTCCGCCCCGCTGCCAGACCTGCGGCGTCTCCATCCGCTCGAACCATTTCGGATACGAGAGGACGGCACACGCCTCCCAGGTCCGCAGGTCGCGCGATCGTAGCATCCCAAGGCAGCCCGCCGTCTCGCTTGGGTCGCCGCGCACGATGGCGTTGGCGACCAGGTAGTACCAGCCGTCGATCGGCTCAGGATAAATGTACGGATCGGCGATCGGGAACCAAGTCAGCCCCTTGCCCTGCCATGTGCCTTGAAAATCTTTGCCGAAGGGGACCACGGGGGCGTCGCCGACCTTGGTCCAGGTCATCAGGTCCTTGCTCTGCGAGAGGCCGATGCCGCTTGTCTTCGATCCGCCGCCGCTGAACACGATCCACCACCGGCCGTCGCGGGCAACGGCGCTGCCGGTGGCGATCCGCACGTCGTTCCAGGTCCCATGCTCGGGCACCAGGATCGGACCGCAATCGGTCCAGTGAATCAGGTCGCGCGACGTGGCATGGCCCACCTGAGGATAGCCCACCGCGCGGGAATCGACGCCGGGTATCGCCGGCCGCTGGAGATAGAAGGCGTGATAGACATCAGCCTGCTTGGCAAACCACAAATCCCAGGTATGTATGCCAGCCGGATGGAAAAGCGACGGTTGGGCTCCGGAGGCGTTCGCGCAGGCCGCCAACCCCATGCCGCCCAAGATCAACACGGCTGCGCCCGCCCGGATGCTCCGCACAGGCACCGCGGCCCCGTTCTGCTTGGACGTGGCCGCCGGGCGGCCGCCGTATTCGGCCGAAAATTCCGGCGTCACGCCGATCTTGTCGTACTCCATGCGCGACGGCTGAAAGCCGGGCTTCCAGCTCACGTTTTCGGTTTGGGCCGACGCGCCGTTCTCCGGCTTGTGCGTGCGGAGCTGGGTCCCTTGGGGACGCACGATCTCAACGTTGCGGAACACCTGGTCCATCGACATCTTCGGCCAGTCGAGGAAGATGCCGTCGGGCGGGATGTCCTTCATCGAGGGAATCGCGCGGGTGTCGGCCACCGTGATCTGCTCAAACGTGTTCACGCAGCCGCCGCCCGGGTTGTTGAGGTTGGCCGTGTGGAGGGCCCCCATGTCGCCCCCGTCCTGGCCGCACCGGGCCACGCGCAGGTGATGGAGCCGGTTTCCCTTGGTGGGCGGATAATTCGTCGATACGGGCGGGCCGTACTGCTCGCCCGTGTTGCCCCGCAACGTCACGGCGTAACGCACCGAGTCGTGGAGGTCGCAGTGACCGACGTCGTTGAAGCTGGCGTTGAACACCGTGACGCACTCGGCATAGGTATGCAACTCGCCGACGTGGTCGATGCGGCAGTTGTCGACGCGGTTGTGCTCGCAGCGGTCGGTGGTCGCACTCTTGCCGTCCGGGGCGAGGAAACGGTTGCAGAGGGTGACGCCGTTGACGCCCGTGTGCTCGATCCAGCACCCGGTGATCAGGTTCTCGGTGTTGTGCCCGATGAGCATGATCCCGCTGCGTCCGCTATTCTTGAGATGGCAGTTGCGGATCTCGACGTGCGAGGCGTTGCTCATCCAGACCAGCGCGCCGTCGCGGAGGCCGTAGCCCGTGTTCCACCAGCCGGGCGGGCGCCACCAGCCGGTAGGCGGCGCGTCGTCGGTTTCCTCCAGCGCCAGGCCATCCAGACACAGGCGTTCGACGCAGGCGTCGGCCGACTTGCCGCGGATCTGGATCAGCCGGCCCACAAGAGGCGCCGCCAGTCCGAGCTGGTCGGGATGGCCCTTCCCCCACGGCATGCAATAGAGCGTGTGGGCCTTATCGTCGACGAAGAACTCGCCCGCGGTGTCCAGGAGCCCCAACTCGTCTTCCAGGAAGAACCGGGCTCCCACCCCGACACCGAACGGGAGCGAATCGGCGAAGAAGGTCAGCCGGTGCGATTGCGGGTCGATCGCGGTCACGGGATAGATGTCGCGCATCCAGTCCCACTTGCCGCCGGTGAAGATCTCGATCTGCATCTTCGTGACCGACGTGACGGGCGGGGCGTCTTCCGGCCGGTAGGCCAGCCAAGCGGGCCCCCGCGTGTTGCCGCGGTTCCGGTCCGTGCCCTTCGGGGTGCCATCGACCGTCACCAGGTATCGGCCCAGGGCCGTGGGCATGTCCGGGTGGTACTCGTAGTTGGGATACCGGGCCTTGTGGAGGCGTCTGCCCTGTTCGTAGAGCGTGTGGAACAATGTCTTGGGCGGAAGGTCGATCTTCCAGATCCCGTCGCGATGGACCTTCCAGCCTTTCAGAGGAACGCTGCCCAAGAGTCGGGCCTTGCCCGGCCCGGCGGCGCTTCGATAGATCACCCGAAATCCATGGCGGCCGGAATCGGCCTCGGTGAATTCGAGCGTCCGATCGAGCCGGTATTCGCCGGGGGCCAGGTTGACCACCACGTCGCCTTGCATGTCCTTGGCCAGAATGCGTGCCGCCTGTTGGGCGCGACCGAGCGTGCGAAACGGTGCTTGCTCGGTCCCCGCCGCCCGGTCGTCGCCTGCCGGGCTCACATACAGCGTATGCCCAGCGCCGAAACACGCCTGCAACGCCATGCCCGCGAAGGCGAGAACGGCCAACGAAGCTCCGAATCTCCGTCGAGGATGCCGATTCATGGATCGTGTTCCCACAGCGAAAGGTGCTTTCGTCAAAGGGCCTATCTCAACACGGTAGCACAGGCTTCCAGCCTGTCGCGCAGGCAGCCAAGATGGCTGCGCTACATGCAGCCATCTTGGCTGCGCCACGTGCCGCCCCCAGCGTCCGCACGCTTGAGGCCACGGCGATTCTAACCCGAAAGCGGCCCGGCATCAAATCCCGCAGGTTCTTGACGCGGAACGGGCCCCGCACTATTAGTAGGGGTGAGGGTTCGGGAAGTCCCTGGGTTAGTGTTGAGGCGGGCTGGATTCGTTTCCCTTGCGGAAGGCGTAGGGTGGGACAAGCGAAGCGCTGTCCCACCAACAAATCGCGGAAGTTCCGGTGGGACTGCGCTTCGCTTGTCCCACCCTACACCTACACCGTGTCTGTGCTTCCGCAGGAGAAAGCGACCCGGCCTGCCGTAGAGAATCTGAGGAACGGACCATGCACTACGGCGTGTTGGTTGCCGCCCTGGCGGTGTTGTCTTCAGGCGGGCCGAAGGTCCCAAGCGGCGCGGTAATCTGGCTGGAGGCCGAGGCGTTCCAGCAGCACGGCGGGTGGAGCCTCGACAGCCAGTTCCTCGACCAGATGGGCTCGCCGTACCTTCTGGCCGTCGGAAGGGGAACGCCCGTGGCCGACGCCGTGTCCACGGTCACGCCTCCCAAGCCCGGCCGCTACCGAATCTGGGCGCGGACCCGCGACTGGGCGCCCGAGCACCATCCCGGACGTTTTCAACTGCTCCTCGCCGGACGCGCCGTCGATCGCGTCTTCGGCGAGAGCGGCAGGCCGGGTTGGCACTGGGAAGACGGCGGCGTCTGCATGCTGGCCGGGAAGATGGAACTCCGCCTTCACGACCTGACCGGATACTACGGCCGCTGCGATGTCGTGGTGCTGACCGACGACCTCGGCTGGGTGCCGCCGGAAGAGCGCGACGCCATCGCGGCGCTCCGGGAGCGGTTCGGCGCCGTGAGCCGGGGAGTCGCCGACCTGCCTGGGCACGACGTGGTCGTGATCGGCGGCGGATTGGCCGGCTGTATGGCCGCGGTCTCGGCGGCCCGGCTCGGGGCGAAGACCGTGCTCGTGCAGAATCGGCCGGTGCTGGGTGGAAACGCGAGCGTCGAGATCCTCGTGCCGCCTGTGGGCGTGTGGCCGCACAGGGCCCTCGATCCCCTGAATCCCCGCGAAACGGGACTCCTCGAGGAAATCCGCACCGAGGGCAACCAGAGAACCGACGAGGCCAAGCTCTATTCGGCACGGCTCCACCGGCTCGTGGAGGCCGAGCCGAACCTCCGCACGCTCCTCGAAACGCATGTGACGGGCGTGGAGCGGTCCTCGCCGGAGAAGATCGGCGCGGTGTTGGCCGTGAACGTCCGAAGCGGAGCGCGGACGCGCATTCCCGGCCGGCTGTTCATCGACTGCACGGGCGACGGCGTGGTCGGGGTGGCCGCAGGAGCGGAGTATCGCCATGGACGCGAGCCGCGATCGATGTACGGCGAGCCCATGGCCCCCGAGGCAGGCGACGCCAAGACCATGGGCAACTCGCTCAAGTACGTGACCGTCGCACGCAGCGGGCCGCAGGCGTTCGTCGCGCCTCCTTGGGCCACGAAGTTCCCCACCTGCGCCGAGTTCCCCCCCCACCGTCACCCGCGCCTGAGCCCGGAGATCAACTGGCAGTGGATCATCGAGCTGGGTGGGACGCGCAACACGGTCGACGACGCCGAAGAGATCCGCGACGACCTCCTGCGTCTGATCTACGGCCTCTGGGACCACGTGAAGAACCACTGCCCCGAGTTGAAGGCGAAAGCGGCCAACCACGAGCTGGTTTGGGTGAGCCACGTGGCCGGCAAGCGGGAGAGCCGCCGCTTGATCGGCGACTGCGTCCTCACGGAGCGCGACATCGCGGGCCAGACCCTCTTTCCGGATCGGGTGGCCTACGGGGCCTGGTGCGTCGACGACCATCCGCCCGAAGGCTTTTTTTACAAGGGACCTCCGTCGTACTGCGACCTTTTTGGTGTCCACTTCTCCATTCCGTTCCGCTCGCTCTACTCGAAGAACGTGGAGAACCTGCTGATGGCCGGGCGCGACATCTCGGCCAGCCATCTCGCCATGGCCGATACTCGCGTGATGCTGACCTGTGCGGTGATCGGGCAAGCGGCGGGCACCGCGGCCGCGATGTGTACAGAACGTGGGATTGCGCCGCGGCTCCTCGGCCAGTCGCATACCGAGGAACTCCAGCAGCAACTCCTCAAGGACGGGGCCTACCTGATCCGGCTGCCCAATCGTGACCCGCACGACCTGGCACGCCGGGCAACCGTTACGGCCAGCAGCCGCCGCACGCGGCCGTCGGGCGAGGTCATGGAAGCGGCCAACGCCGTGAACGGCTTCGCTCGCACGGAAGACGGGAAGACCAACGCCTGGGCGGCTGACCCGAAGACGCCCCTGCCGCAATGGCTCGAGTTGGCGTGGGCCCGTCCGGAGACGTTCAACATGGTCCACGTCGTTTTCCTGACCAAGCGGCACGCGCCGACGCGATTTGCCGTCCAAGCGTGGTCGGGCAGCGCGTGGAAGACGCTTGGCGAGGTGTCTGGGAATTCTCACCGGCGCCACGTGTTGGGCTTCGTGTCGACCACGGCCTCGCGGCTTCGCCTCTTGGTATTGGAGGCGGGGAAGGTCGAGTGGGGCGTGTGTGAAATCCGGGTCTACGACGAACCGTCGCGTCTGGTGGAGATTGCCGCCCGGGCCGCCAGGAACCGAGACCTCCCCGATCCCCCTCCGGCCCTCGGCTGGGACGACGCGAAGTAGCCGTCTTGGCCAGCCTCTTGCCTTCGTGGCAGTTTTCTTGCCGCTCACAAGATCGGACCATCCATTCCGCGGTCCATCGTGGCCGACCTCTACCGGTGCGATTTCGAGGCGCTCGGCTACCCGGTGTGAACTGTGGCGGGCCGCGGGGCCGGACGAAGAGCGCTCAGCAAGGCTCGTCGCGACCGCCGGCTTCGGAACCCGGGGACTCTCACTCCGCGGGAGTGGGTACGTCGGCCGTCACGACCTTCTTCGTCGCCAGCCTCATCGCGCGCAGCCTCGCGCGGAGGGTCGCACGGCTGATCCCGAGAATGTCGGCGGCGCGGTTTTGATTGCCTTCGGCCTGCTGCATGGCGCGCACGATGACCAGCCGGTCGAAGTGCTCCCGCACCCGGCGATACACGTCCGTCTGTCCGCCGGCAATCGAACTCTCGACGACGTCCCGGAGCGACTGCCAATCGTTGTCGGAGAGCGACGGAGGCGCTCCCTCGGGCTCGGCATCGGACGAGGCGCTTGGCTGCAAGTCGGCCGGCAGGAACTCAGGGAGGATGCTCGGGCCTGCGGAAACGATCAACGCCTCCCGGATGACGCTCTGGAGTTCGCGGACGTTTCCCGGCCACGGGTACTGCTGGAGCACGTCGAGCGATTCGGGCGAGATCGACTGGACCGCGGTCCCCAACTGGCGGTTGAAACGGTAGAGGAAGTAATGGGCCAGTTCGGGAATGTCCTCACGTCGCTCGCGAAGCGGGGGCAAGCTGATGGTAACACCCCGCAGCCGGTAGAGAAGGTCCTTGCGGAATCGCCCCTGCTCGATGAGGGCATCGAGGTTCTGATTGGTTGCCGCCAGGATCCGCACGTCGGCCGAGATCGTCTCATTCCCGCCGACGCGCTCAAAGCGCTTCTCCTGGAGCAGCCGCAGGATCTTCGCCTGGGTGTGGGGCGACATGTCGCCGACCTCGTCCAGCAGCAGCGTGCC
>CAYSGY010000014.1:0-32360 GCA_964430315.1 uncultured Planctomycetaceae bacterium | reverse complement strand
CGAGTCCAGATCAATTTGCCAAGAAAATCCCTCCGGGGTGTGAACGGTTACGGTTTCACGTTGAAAAGCAAGAGGAAACGGAACCAGACAATTCTTAGAAAGGCGTAACCATGGTCTTCGTGAATCTGAAATCGCTGGTCGGCCGTTTGAATGAAACGACGCATCGGAGCCTGGAGGCTTCCGCCGGGTTCTGCCTGTCGCGGACGCACTACAATGTGGAGATCGAGCACTGGCTCTTGAAACTGGTGGAGACCCCCAACACCGACCTGGCGGCATTGTTCAGGTATTATGAGATCGACACGTCGCGGGTCATGCGGGCCCTGACCGGCGCGATCGACCATTTCAAGACCGGCAATGCCCGGCCGCCGGCCCTTGCGCCCCGCGTGGTCGACCTGATCCGCTCGGCGTGGCTGGTCGCCTCGGTGGAGTTCGGGGCGTCGAAGATACGCTCCGGGCACCTGCTCTTCGCCCTGGTCGCGGAAGAGTCGCTCGCCAGGGACTTCCGCGACATCACCCCCGAGTTTACTCGAATTACCGCGGAGTCGCTCCGCAAGGACATGGTCGACGTGACGGCCGGGTCCGTGGAGGCGCAGGCCGAGGCGCCGCTGGAAGAGGCGGGCGCGGCCCCGGGCCAGCCGGGCGTGCCGGGGGCGCCGGGCGCGCCGCGCGGTCCTTCGAAGACGCCCGCGCTGGATCAGTTCACCATCGACCTCACGGCCCGGGCCAAACAGGGGAAGATCGACCCCGTGCTCGGACGCGACAATGAAATCCGCCAGGTGATCGACATCCTCATGCGCCGCCGGCAGAACAACCCGATCCTCACCGGCGAGGCCGGGGTGGGAAAGACCGCCGTGGTGGAAGGCTTCGCCCAGCGGATCGCCGACGGCGATGTGCCCCCGCCGCTGAAGAACGTCCTGCTCCGCACGCTCGACCTCGGCCTGCTCCAGGCCGGGGCGGGCATCAAGGGGGAGTTCGAGAACCGGCTCCGTTCCGTGATCGACGAAGTGAAGGCCTCGCCGCGGCCGATCATTCTCTTCATCGACGAGGCCCACACGATGATCGGGGCGGGCGGTCAGGCGGGGTCCGGCGACGCCGCCAACCTGCTCAAGCCCGCCTTGGCCCGCGGCGAGTTGCGCACCATCGCCGCCACGACCTGGGCGGAATACAAGAAGTACTTTGAAAAGGACGCCGCCCTGGCCCGTCGCTTCCAGGTCGTCAAGGTCGAGGAGCCCGACGAGCCGGTCGGCGTGGTCATGATGCGAGGCCTGGTATCGACCCTGGAAAAGCACCACCAGGTCCGGATCCTCGACGAGGCGGTGACCGACGCCGTGCGTCTGTCGCACCGTTACATCTCCGGACGGCAGTTGCCCGACAAGGCGGTCAGCCTGCTCGACACGGCGTCGGCCCGGGTCGCCATCGGTCATTCGGCGGTGCCCGCCGCCGTGGAAGACTGCCGCCGCCGGATTAGCCAGCTCGGCACAGCCATCGAAATCCTCACCCGGGAGAAGCTGGCAGGGGCGGACCACGCGAAGCAGTTGGACGAACTCACCCAGGAGAAGACGGCCGCTGAGGCGGAACTGGTCGAGTTGGAGACCCGGTGGAAGGAGGAATCCTCGCTGGTCAAGGAGATCCGGCAGATCCGGGAGCAACTGGTAGGCGCGGCTGGGGGTCCGGCGGAGGCCCAATCCCACGATGTGGCACAGCCGCCCTCGGCTGTGCCGGCTTCCCCAGCACAGCCGGGGGCGGCTGTGGGGGCCTCTTCCGCACAGCCGGGGGCGGCTGTGCCACAGGCGAAGGGAGCCCCGGCTGCGCCCCTGTCGCCGGAAGAGCGGGAACGCTTGCGGGCCCGGCTCGCCGAGCTTTCCGAGCAGCTTGCCAAGCTCCAGGGCGAGACGCCGCTGATGAACGTGTGCGTCGACTCGCAGGCGGTGGCCAGCGTGGTGGCCGATTGGACCGGCATCCCCGTGGGCCGCATGTTGACCGACGAAATTCGCACCGTGCTGGCCCTCAAAGATCGGATGGAGGAGCGCATCATCGGACAGTCGCACGCCTTGGAGGCGATTGCCCAACGGATCCGCACCTCCCGGGCGAACCTCACCGATCCCCGCCGTCCGATCGGCGTGTTCCTCTTCGTCGGCCCCAGCGGCGTCGGCAAGACGGAGACCGCCATGACGCTGGCGGAACTCCTCTACGGCGGCGATCAGAACATGACGGTCATCAACATGTCGGAGTTCAAGGAAGAACACAAGGTGTCGCTGCTGATGGGTTCGCCGCCGGGATACGTGGGCTACGGCGAGGGGGGCGTATTGACCGAGGCGGTCCGTCGCCGGCCCTACAGCGTCGTCCTCCTGGACGAGATGGAAAAGGCCCATCCGGGCGTTCAGGACATCTTCTACCAGGTCTTCGACAAGGGCACGCTCCGCGACGGCGAGGGACGGGACATCGACTTCAAGAACACGCTGATCCTCATGACCTCCAACGCGGGGACCGACCTGATCATGAAGCTCTGTTCGGACCCGACGACCGCCCCCGACGCGGGTGGATTGGCCGAAGCGCTTCACCCGGAGCTCCTGAAGACCTTCAAGCCGGCGTTCCTCGGTCGTGTGGTGATGGTCCCGTACTTCCCGCTGGGCGATGGGTCGATGCGGAAGATCGTGGAGCTGCAACTGGGCCGGATCGGGCGCCGGGTGCGGGAGAACCACCGGGCCGAGTTTTCCTACGCCCCGGAACTGGTCGCTGGCATCGCTGCCCGGTGCACGGAGGTCGAAAGCGGGGCGCGCAACGTCGACCACATCCTTACCCGCACCCTCTTGCCGGAAATGTCGGCCGAGTTCCTCGCCCGCATGGCCGAGGGCAAACCGATCGCCACGATCCGCGTCGGGATGAATGAGGACGGGACGTTCCGGTACGACTTCGCGTAGAACGGAGATACCGCGCATCGGGAGAGAGTGAGCCTCATTCCGAAGCAGAGTCTCTCTGGTATCGCGTCTTCGTCACGAAGGCCGTCTTCGAACATCGTCATGCAGTACGGGCAGGCCTTGCCGGATTCAGCCGCCCGCCTCGGCGTCGAAGATGCGGTCGAAGCGGGCGCGGGTTTCGCCGGTGTAGCGGTTGAAGTCGGCCAGGACGGCATCGCTGCCGGGGACTCGCAGCAGGTGGGCGAGCTTGGCGAGTTCCGTGGGGTCGTCGGGGAGCTTGTCGCGGGCCGTGGAGTTCATCAGGCGGAGCCGGCCTTCAATCGTCCGCAGGAAGCGGTAGCTCTCGGCCAGGAATTCGGCGTCGGCGGCCGAGAGGGCCTCGGCCTGGGCCAGGGCGGCCAGGGCGGCCAGGGTGTTGGGCGTGCGCACGCGGACGTTGCGCCGCCCGTGCTTCAGTTGGAGCATCTGGACGAGAAACTCGATATCGACGATCCCGCCCGGCCCCCGCTTCACGTTGCCGCCCGACGTCGTGTCGTCCAGCCGGTGGCGCATTCGGCGGACCTCTTCGGCGTCGGCCCGCTGCCAGCGGTGATCGAAGGCGGCCTGGCAGAGCGTGCTCCTGGCGGTCCTCGTCATGCGCGGCGAGCCGTAGACCACGCGGGCCTTGCAGAGCGCCTGGCGCTCCCAGAGCTGCCCGCTCCCCATGGCGAAGTAGCGAATCAACTCATCGAGCGACGTGGCCAGCGCCCCGCTCTTGCCGGTGGGACGCAGCCGGGCGTCGATCTCGTAGAGCCGGCCCAAGGCGCTTAAGCGGCTCGTGGTCTTAATGATCCGCTGGCCGAGCTCGCTGAAGAAGTGCTGGTTCGAGGTCGTCTGGTTGCGCGGGGCGAAGCGGGTCGGGACGGTCTGCCCGTCGGCCTCGTAGAGGAACACGAGATCGAGGTCGCTGTGGTAATTCATCTCCCGCCCGCCGAACTTCCCCATCGCCACGACGGCCATCTCGCACGGCTGCCCCTTGCGCGAGCCCACGCCTACGGTCGGCACGCCGAACTTGGCCACCAGACGGTCATACTCCTGGGTGGCGATCTGGGCGAGGCACGCCTCGGCGATGTCGGAGAGGACGCCGGTCACGGCGGCCACGTCTTCCTTGCCGAGGATGTCGCGGACCCCCGCGCAAAGATGCTGATCGTTCTTGAAGCTGTGGAGGATCGGATCGAGGTCTTCCGCGGCATGGCACAGCTCGCCCAAGGTCCGCTGCAAGCTGTCGTGCGTCGGGAGCTTGTCGAGCACGAGGCTGTCCATGAGGCTGTCGATCATCCCCGGGTTGCTGATGAGAATGCCGGAGAGGTACGCGCTGTAGGCGCACACCTCCACGCAGAGCTTCAACGACGGCGGATTGAAGCTGAACAGCTCCCAGAGGACCGTCTTTCCGCCCAGCGAATCGCTGATCCGGTTCAGGTTCACCAGCGTGAAATCGGGATCGGGCGTGGCGCGGATCGCGGCCAGGAGGTCCGGCGCGATCGCGGCGAGGAAGTGCCGGCAGCGACGCGTCGAAAGGAAGCGAATCTTCTCCTCCCCGAGCGTCATGAGATTGCGGTGGGCCTGCTTCACGTCGCGGAAGCCGTAACGGCCGAGGACCTCGACGACCCTTTCCTCCGGCGGGTTCGGATCGAGCACCAGGTCCGACTCCGCGTGCGTCTGCCGGTCTTCGCCGAAGGCGTCGTGCAGGAGATGATCCAGGATGCGGCGGTTCAAGTCGGTCTTGGTCTGGTAGTCGGTCGTGAAGGCCGCCAGGGCGGTCCGGTCCGCCGCGTCGGCATAGCCCATGCGGAGTGCAAGCTTGCGGAGTTCGTCGGGCTGCTCGGGCAGGAGGTGCGTCTGGAGATCGAAGAGGATTTGCAGGCGGTGCTCGACCTTGCGCAGAAAACGATAGTTCTCCTCCAGGATCGTCCGTTCCAGATTGTTCAGGCAGCCGACCTTCTCCAGCCGCTCGATCGCCTCGAGTGTATTGCCGGTCCGCACGGCCGGGAGGTCGGCTCCGTTGAGGAGTTGGAGGAACTGGATCACGAACTCGATGTCGCGGATGCCGCCGTGGCCGGTCTTGACGTCCCGGGCGGAGGCGCCCTCGCGGTGCGTCCGCTGCTCGATCCGCCGCTTCAACGCCTGGATGCCGCTGATGTCGGCCCGGCTCAGGTACCGCCGGTAAATCCACGGCCGCATCTGCTCCAGAAACTCCCGGCCCAGGGCATGATCGCCGGCCACGGGCCGGGCCTTGATGTACGCCTGCCGCTCCCACGTCCGGCCGCGGAGGTCGTAGTAGTGCAGGGCGCCAGGGACGCTCAGGACCACAGGGCCTCGTTCGCCCTCCGGACGAAGCCGCAAGTCGACGCGGTAGCAGATCCCCAAGTCCGTCGGCTCGGTCAGCATGGTCACCAGGTTCCGGGCAAGCCGCTCAAAGAACTCGCCGTTGGTGATCGGCCGCCGGCCGTCGGTCTGGCCTTCGCCGTCGTAGAGGAAGATCAAGTCGATATCGCTGGAGTAGTTCAGCTCGACGCCGCCGAGTTTGCCCATGGCCAAGACGACGAAGCGGGCGGGCCGGCCGGCCGGGCCGCGGGGAACGCCCCGCTGCTGCGCAAGCCGCTTGTGCGCCGCCGCCAGCGCCGCTTCCAGGATCGCATCGGCCAGGTACGAGATCTGCGACGTCACCGTCGTAAGACTCTGCTCCCGGACAATGTCGCCGTAGGCGATCCGCAACATCTCCCGGTGCTTGAATCGGCGCAGGGCGCCGAGCACGGCCGGCTCGTGCTCCAACGCCGACACTTCGCTGACAATGTCGGCCGTGAGGTACTGCTTCCCCACGGGCTGACCTTCGGTCAAACGAAGCAGATCAAAGCTCTCCGGGTCGGCGACCAACAGATCGCTGAAGTGCTGGCTCGTTGAGAAGATTTGCACCAGCGGAGGCAGCGACGTGGGGTCCCGCTGGAATAACGTGCCCAGGGAGAGCGGACTCCGGGCCCCGGCCACGAAGCGGCCCAGGTTGTTCATCGCCATATCGGGATCGGGGCAGCCGGGCAGGCACACCGCCAACTGGTCGCACATCACCGCCAACAGATCAAGCGGCATGCCGTGCGTGGCGATCTCCGTCAGATTCGCATGTCCCCGGCGCGCATCGACCACCCCCAACGACCGCAGCCATCCGGCCGCTGCGTCGGGATCGTCCAGGAATCGGCGAAGGTCCGCGATGTCCATGGGGAGTAGGCAGTACGCAGTAGGCAGTACGCAGTAGGCAGTAGGCAGCGGGAATGCTCGACGCGGTTGGCGGCTGTCCGTTGCATCGGTCCCCTCTCCCTCCGGGAGAGGGCTAGGGTGAGGGCAGGTGTGCGGCGAGCTATTCTCTCGCCTGCACAGTCTCCGCATGCCATCACCCCCAACTCTCCCAAGAGGAGAGGGGAGGCTTTTTCGGATAGCCTCCTGGGAGCGATCCAACTCGCAGTCCCGTTGTCAAAGGGAAATCGTCGTCGGGGGAACGGGTCACGTCTGGACTATGGACGAAGCTCAAACCATTCCCTGTACAATACACCAGTCACGATCCAAGCACCAGCCACGATCCGAGAAGCCCCTGCCCGGGAAGGTGAAAGGCCGGTTGAACGGGAAGGGTGAGTGGGTGTCCGGTCTTGTTCCCCTGACGTTGGCCTCTTCCGGAGCCGCGTTCGCGGCGGCAGATCGTGGCCCATGGCGCGAGCCATGGGAAGCGGTCTTGCAGGGCCCCCGGAAGCCCCGTCAGGGGCGATAGAATGGGGCCCCCTGCCACCGGAACGGCCGCCGCCTTCTTTCGCCCCTTGCGGGGCTTGGTTCGCCGTGGGAGGCCGCGTCTTCCCATGGCTTGCGCCATGGGCTACGGTCTTACGCTCCTCTGGAGCTGCGAGCGCGAGGCGTTTTGCCATGGTATTCTGTATCCAATCGTTCAGTCGCCTTCGGAACAAGACCGGACTCCAAACGTGGGAATAGGCAACCCGTCGTTTCACCCCGCCAGCCCCTGCCCCACACCCCATACGCTGTGCCGCCCTCTGCCCTCTGCCCTCCGCCCACTGCCTACTGCCCTCCGCCCACTCCCCTCCCAAACAGCGTGAACGCGCCGGTCTGCTCGATCTCGATCGGGACGATCCGGCCGACGAGTTCGTTGGGCCCCTCGAAGACGACGATCCGGTCGCAAGGGGTCCGGCCGGTAAGCTGGTTGGCGGTCTCGGAGCTGGCCCGCTTGCGGCTCGTCTTGCTGGGGCCTTCCACCAGGATCTCCACCGTGCGGCCCAGCAGCGGCCGGTTCTCCTCCTCGCTGATCGCATTCTGGATCGCCAGCAACTCGTTGTTGCGCCGCCGCTTGACGGCCTCAGGCACGTCGTCGGCGTAGTGTTCCGCGCTGTAGGTGCCGGGCCGGGGGCTGTACTTGAAGATGAAGCTGTTCTTGAACCGCCCCTCGCGCACCAATGCCACCGTTTCCTGGAAATCCTCCTCCGTCTCCCCGCAGAAGCCCACGATGAAGTCGCTGGTGACGGTCGCGTCCGGCACGGTCTCGCGCACCCGCTGGAGCATCTCCCGGTAGAACCCCGCCGTATAGCCTCGCTTCATCCGCTTCAGAACGCGGTCCGAGCCGCTCTGGGCGGGCACGTGAAGATAGGGGCACACCTTGGGCAGATCGCGCACGGCCTGGAGCAAGTCGGCGGTGACGTGCCGCGGATAGCTGGTCACGAACCGCAGACGACGAATTCCCTCGATCGGGCTGAGACGCTCCAGGAGGTCGGCCAACCGCACCCTCTTCCCATCGGCCGTGCTCTGGTAGCTGTCGACGGTCTGGCCCAGCAGCGTCACCTCCAGACATCCCTCGTCGGCCAGACGCCGCACTTCGGCCTCGATCTCGGCGGCCGGGCGGCTCTGCTCGGGCCCGCGCACGCTCGGCACGATGCAGTAGGTGCAATACTTGTCGCACCCGAACATGATCCGCACCATGGCCTGGGCCCGCACGACCGGCCTTTGCAGATCGCGTAAGGGGACGAACCGGGCAAAACTCTCTTCAACCTCGGAACGTGATCCCCCCTTGCGTTCCAGGCTGACTTCCAGCCTCGGCCCCCGCCCGGCGCCTACCTGCTCCAGAAGGGTAGGCAACTGACCCAACTGGCCGGGCCCAACCACCAAGTCGACATGCGGGGCTCGCCGAAAGATCCCTTCCCGGTCTTTCTGCGCCATGCAGCCGAGCACGCCGATGATCTTGTGCGGATGGCGCTCCTTGACGTGCTTCAGGCGTCCCAAGGCGCTGTAGATCTTGTCCTCCGCGTGCTGCCGGACGCTGCACGTGTTGAAGAGGATCGTGTCGGCCTTGCGGGCACTGTCGACCGGCTGGTAGCCTGCGCGGACCAGGCTGGCGGCCACGAGCTCGCTGTCGAGCACGTTCATCTGACAGCCGACCGTCTCGATGTAGAAACGCTTGGGCATTTCCCTTCAACTACCCGCCGCCATGCCATCCGTAGGTCCCGCTCGGCAAGCGGGACCTACTTACCCTGGCGCGTCGCCGTCTGCGGCGGGCCCGGCTTGGCGGGAGGCAGCCGTCGCCGCTGGGCCGCCTCCTGCATGAGTTCGTCGATCAGTTGATGGCGCCGCCGGTTCATCAGTCGCACCAGCCCGACCACGGCCACGTAGCCGACGGCTCCCATCAGGGCCAAATCCCAACCGTCCATGATTCTCGCTCCCCATGTGGGTACGCAAGGACCTCCGGGCACCAAGCACCCCATCTTAACGCATAAGGGGCATCTTTCGCGAGCCCAAGTTTCTGACGCCCACGAAGTCGCGGCCAGTGGCCGTGCGGGAAGCGCCACGAATCGCCGAATCTCCCCAGGGCCCAAGTATTAGACCTGTCCCGCTTTCTGTCCATCCGAGACGACGTAATCCACCATTTCGCGCGAGTCTGAAGCGACATTGCTGGGCATCGACCAAGGACCTCACGCCAAGACGCCAGGACGCAACGGGATCTTCGGCACGCAATCGTTCAACAATCGCCAGGAGGCCAGCATCCTCCGATCCTCTATCATTCTTGGCGTCTTTGCGCCTTCGCGTGAAGTTTCTCCCCTGTAATCATGCTGCAGACTCGATTTCGTTGGCAAGTCCCCTCACCCCCTGCCCCTCTCCCGTCCAACGGGAGAGGGGAGTGGCGATTGCACGTCTCTTTGGACTTCGACCCAGCACTTGCTGGCCGCGGAGCGTTGGACGCAGTCCATCAGGTGTTGGACCGCGATGCCCTGGTCCAGGCCTGGGACGGCGGGGCGGCCCTGGGCGACCGCCTCCAGAAAATTCCCGAGGCAGGCCACGTGGCTGCGGATCCAGCCGATGGAGGATTTTGGGCTGGGGAAGCTCGTGGCCGGGGAGGGGTAACGGTGCCCGGCGTCGATCCGGGTCCAACCCCGCGTGCCGCCTTGCGGCCGGTCGGCGGCCGTGGCGTCGTGGAATTCCAGGTGGTGCGGGTCCGCGCCGTTGAACCGCAACGCGCCGCGCGAGCCGTGGATTTCCAGCCGGATCTCGTCCTCAGTCCCGCTGGCGAGCTTGGTCGCCTCGATCGTGCCCACCGCCCCCGAGTCCAGTTGCGCCAAGAGCAGCACGCAATCCTCCGCATCGACCTTCTGGTGCCCGGCGGGGTCCGACGGCGAGGGCCGCTCGGGATACGCGATGTGGGTCGCGGCGGTCAATCGGCGGATCGGGCCGACGAGCCAGTCCAACAGGTCGAGCACGTGGCTGGCCAGGTCGGCGACCACCCCGCCGCCCGCCTCGGCCGTCAGTTTCCATTTCAGCGGTGCGGCGGGATCAGCGCTCCCGCCGTGCAGATAGGCGATGCGGAACTGGAGGACCTGGCCCAAGACCCCTTCGTCGACGAGTTGCTTGGCCCGCATCGTGGCCGGAAAGAACCGGTTCTGGAACGTCATTTGGGCCGTGCCGCGGTAGTCCCTCAGGGCCGCGCGGACCTCTTCGGCCTCGGGCGCCGCGGCCACCAGGGGCTTATCGCAGTAGATGTGCTTCTGATGCCGCATGGCCGAGACGAGGGCATCTTTATGAACGTGGTTCGGGGTGCAGATGTGGACGATGTCGATCGCGGGGTTTTCCGTAACCACTCGGTAGTCCGTCGCGGCCACGTCGGCCCCGACGAGTTGCCGTCCCTTCTCCGCGGTCTCCATGCGCCCGGTGACGACGTGGGTGATCCTGGCCGCCAGCGGGACCGGGTCGTAGTAGAACGGCAAGGTCGCATAGCCGTAGGCGTGGACCTTGCCGATGAAGCCGAACCCGAGGATTCCGACCTGGTAGACCTTCACAAACGCCTCCCGCGGAAGGATGAGGGATGAAAGATGAAGGATGAGAAATGACTCGGCGCGGGTCTCCCGACGCCGTCGCGTCCCCGACCGGTCGCTGTCATTCTACCTTCTGGGGGGCCAGGCGGCAATTGCCGAGGTGCGGGGTGCGGTTGTGCGGGTCCATCTCGTTGGCTTGCGGTTGGCCATCGCGAGGGATAGAGTGGCGTCACCCTAAGGAAAGGAACGCCATGTCAACGGCCTTGGGACTTCTCGCGGTGGCTGCCGGCGGTCTGGTCATGGGCAGCGCGGTCTGGCCCTTCAAGCTGATGCGCAAGTACCAGTTCGAGCACTGGTGGTTCGTGGGGATGCTCGTCGGGCTGATCGTCATGCCATGGACGATCACCCTCGTTGGCTGCCCTCACGCCCTGGCGTCGCTCGCCGACGTGCCGCTTTCGGCGGTCGCGATGGGCAACCTGTTCTCCGTGGGCTGGGGCATCGCCAACGTGTTGTGCGGCGTCTGCTTCGTGCGGATCGGCGTGGCGCTCACCGGGGCGATCCTTGCCGGCCTCGGCGTTTCGCTGGGCGCGATCGTGCCGATGGTTTTCAAAGGCTCCGGCCTGTTCCAGAGCGCGCCCGACCTGGGGACCTCCGCCGGCCTGACCGTGTGCGCCGGCGTGGCGCTGATGCTCTGCGGCGTGGTCCTCGCGTCGATCGCCGGATTCGGGCGGGACCGCGAGTTGAAGAAGCTCCAGCAGACCTCGGGCAGCTTCCTCGCCGGACTGATCATGACGGTCCTTGCAGGCATCCTCTCCGCGTGCATCTCCTTCGCGTTCGTCTACAGCCAGGGGCCCGTCGTGTCCCGGCTGAGCATCGTGGCGCCGGGGCGGGACGTGACCGTGACCATCGCCGGAAACGAACAACGCTCCGGCAAGTACGCCGTGGCCTCCGACGGAACGATCACGATCCCGGACCTTGGGCCCGTCGCCGTGGGCGACGCCCGGGCGGTCGACGCCGCCGCGCGGATCGCCCAGCGGCTGAAGGTCGAATCGGGCCGCGACGCCGAGGTCCTCGTGGCGACCGGCAGCATCCCGGCCACGTTCGGTGCGTTCGCCGTGGGATTGATGGGCGGGGCGCTGGTGAACATCGGATACGCCGTGTATCTGCTCACCAAGAATCGGTCGTGGGGGCTCCTCGGCCAGGGCGGCAAGGAGATGGTGCTGGCCACGGTCATCGGGATCAACTTCAGCCTCGCCACCGCGCTGATGGGCAAGGGGATGCTCCTGCTGGGCGCGCTGGGGGCGTCGGTCGGATTCGGCATCCAGCAGGCGATGCAGATGACCGGCGGCCAGTTGCTCGGCTTCCTCAGCGGCGAGTGGCGGGGCGTGTACGGCAAGCCCCGGACCCGGATGTACGCCGCCATCGCCATTCTCATCGTGGCCGCCGCGGTCATGGCGTTCGGGAACACGCTGGCCGGCGGGTAGAAAGAAGAGAACATTGCGGAGGGAAGCCCGCGGAGAGAGGGAAGCCCACGGGTTGCAACCCGTGGGCTTGGTGTGCCGTCGTGACGCAAGGGAGGGACCTATGAAGCAGCGTCTGATCGACACCTTAAACGCCGTCGGCAAACCGACGCGGCTGTACGACACGCCCGACGGGACTTCCGTCCTCGCGCTCCCCTACGGCGGCCGCGTCCTGGGACTCTTCGCCCCGGGAAGCGACGAGAATTTCTACTGGACGCATCCGGCGCTGGAGTCGGTCGATTCGGCCGCCAAGTTCTATGCAGGATCCGAATGGCACAACTCCGGGGGCGACCGCACCTGGCTGGCCCCGGAGGTCGATTTCTTCTTTCCGAACTACCCCAAGACCGACGTCTACTGGCAGCCGCGGGAACTCGATCCGGGCAACTACCAGGTCGTTGTGGTCGGCGACGGCGAATGCTTGACCAACCGAGCGACATGCCTCCTTTCGCGGTCGAAGGCGCGGGTGGAGGTTGAAATCACCAAGTCGGTCGCCCCCGCCCAGAATCCCCTTCGCCACGAGCGCGGCCTGGCGAACCTCGCCGTCGAGTATGCCGGATACACCCAGCGGACGAGCCTGTCGCTCCTCTCCGGCGACGCCCCCGTCGGGCTCTGGAACCTGATCCAGATGCCGCACGGCGGCGAGTTGTTGGTGCCCACCTACGTGAAGACCGAGCCGAAGCGGGTCTTCGGCGCCGTGGGGCCGGGCGACCTCGCCGTCGATGACCGTTTGATCCGCTACCGGATGCGTGCCGAGGGCGAACAGAAGATCGCGGTCCGGGCGCTTGCCGTGACCGGACGCATCGGATACCTGGTTCCCGCCCGGGACGACCGGTGGGCCTTGATTGTGCGCAACGTCTTCGTGAATCCCTCGGGGCTCTACGTCGACGTGCCGTGGGACGACCCGGACGACTTCGGCTATGCGTTGCAGGCGTGCCACGTCCACAGCGGGCTGGGGACGTTTAGCGAGTTGGAGTATCACGTTCCGGCGGTGGGATCGGGCACGGGCCGCGTTGGCTGCGAGGACGTGGCCCAGGTGTGGGCGTTCCGCGGCGGGCGCGAGGCGATCGAACGGGTCGTCCGGAGCCTGCTGAGTCCGGTCGTCTCGTGACAGGCGAGTAGCACAGGCTTCCAGCCTGTCAACGAATCGCCAGACAGCCAGGATGGCTGTGCTACGCCCAGTCGTGCGGACACGCCGCTAATCGACGACATCGGCGGGCGGCGGGGGACGTTTGGGGTCGCCGGGCTTCGGAGGCGTTGGGGGCGGCGGCTTCTTTCCGAGGCACGTCATCTTCAAATCCACCCCCAGTCCGATGTTGTATTCCGCCTTGGCGTCGTAGGGAATCCAACCGCCCAGGATTCCGTTCTTGGCAGCCACGTTGCGGGCCGCCAGGTAGGTATCGTAACTGTCGCTAAAGACGCGGAACTCGAAGTAGAACTTCTGCGGGTCGACGCCCTGGATCCAACGGCGGAACTGATTCCCGTGGGCGATGTTGTCGGTCTTGTCGCCGGCGCCCGGCCGCATCTCCACGGCGAGTTGCGGCTTGGCGTCGCCGCCCACCCGGATCCGGACCCTGCAGAACTGGTCGCCCACGAACCGCTTCTCAAACAGTTCGGCCAGTTTCGCACAATCGATCTGGTTCTGCTTCAGAAGGGCCCTTTGTCCCTTCTGGATCACCTGCTGCGCTTCGCGCTGGAGCCCCGGGATGTCGACCGGCACGATCCGTCCGCCCCGGCAAAGGAAGGTGATCGGTTGGGCCCCCTTCGGGGCAGGACGCGGGTCGGGGAGATTGACGATCTTGGCATCGCGGTCGGGGCCGGCCGCCGGGGTCTCGGCGAGCCGGGCCTTGAGGGTGGCGATCAGCTTCTCGCTCTCGGAAATCTGCTTCTCGAGCGACTCGGTCTTGGTCCGCCGCTGCTCCACCTGCTTCTTCAGGTCCTCCACGTTGATCTTGGTTTCCGTGAGCTTGGCGTAGTCCTTCTTGAGCTGCTCGATCAGCTTCCACTTCGCCACCAGGGCTTCCCGCTGGGAGGAGTAGTCGCCCTGGTCGTCCTTGACCGACCGGTCCTGCTGGGCGAGGAGCTTCCGCATCTCCTCGGCCTCGGCGAGCATGCGGGCGTACTGCTCGTCGCTGATCTCATCGACGAAGCCCTTGATCCGCTTGACCGTCTCCGTGCTGCTCAGGAGGCTGTAGATCAAGATGATCAGGAGGATGCCCACCACGTTGGTGAGGGTATCCATGAGCGAGTCAAGATTCATGCCTCCGCCGGAGGAACTTCGCCGTCCCATGCCTGGACCTCTAACGCCGGAAGATGCTCAAGTCGATGTTGCCCTGCGAGGGCACCGGGAGCTTGCCGGTGCGGCAGTACCCATTGGGGCCGAAATGGGTCTGGGCCACGTACCGGGCCGTGTTGTAGGTTCCGACCGCATCGGGCCGCACGAGGAGAATCACCTGTCCTTTGGGCGTGCCCGCCACGCGATCGAGTAGCTTGTGGAAGTCGCCGTCCTCCTTGTTCAAGTCGCCGGCGCGGATCCGCTGGGGCTCCTTCCCTTCGTGGATCACAACCCCGGTCGACGTGCACTCCACGAACGTGGGAACGATGTCCACGCCGCTGCCGCCGGGACGGATCTGCACGATCGCCTCCTCCGGACCGGCCTTGCGTTTCTTGACCTCGGCCTCGAGTTCCTTGAGGGTCTTCTGGAGTTTCGGCGGCTCGGGCTCCAGCTCCGTGATCCGCTGACGCAGGCGGTTCGCCTCGGCGAGCAGCTTGTCGTGCCCGCTGGCCGAGACGCGGTCCCGGAAATCCTTGTGCTTCTTCTCCAGGGCCGCCGCCTCTTCCGCGGCCAGGCGGATCTGCTCACGCAACTGGTCCGTGTCGCCGAGAAGCCGCTTGAGCTTCTCCAACTCCGCCCGGTCGCGTTCCACTTGGGCCTTGATCTCGCTGTAATCCTTGTAGCGGTCGATCACCTCCTGGGATTGCTCCTGGTTCATCTGGCCGACGGAGAGCACCGCGATCAGCAGCGTGAGCGACCCGATCAGGGCGACCAGGATGCTCATGAACGGGAACAGGGAGATGGCTGCCGAGCCGTCCTTCTTGCGTGCGGCCATGGCGTCAGCTCCCGTCGCGACGGCCGAACAGCGACCAGCCTCGCCGCCGCGGGGCGGCCTGGACGACCACCTGGCGCTCGCCGAGTTGTCCCAACACCTCATTCAGACCCGAAAGGCCCCGCTCCAGCGCGGCCAAATAGCGCGGCACCGACTCCGCGAGGCCGCCGATCGAGTCGGCCGAACGCCCGATCGACTCGGCCAGCTTGTCCTGGACTTCGGCGGTCCGATCGGCGAGATCCGCCATGGCCGAGGCCTGCTTTTCCGAGGCGGTCTTCAGCCGCTCGGCCGATTCCTGGAACGTCGTCGTGGCCTTGACGATCTCCTTCATGGCCTCGGCATGCCGGGTGCGGATCTGCTCTTCGGCTTGTGTCCAGGTCTTGGCCATCTGCTTCGAGAAGGTGTCGCCCAGGGCCTCCAGCTTCTGGCCCCAGGCGCGGAACTCGGCATGGTGGGGCACCATCGCCGCCTCGATGGCCGCCTGAAGGGCCTTCGATTCGACGCCGGGCGGCAGGTCCACCGCGATATGTTCTTTGAGCCGTTTGAGAAGGTTCTCGTTGCAGTATTCGTCGACCCAGTTGAGAAGGTCCTGCTCCGACTTCTGCGTCGAACTCATCGGAAACATGATGAGCATGCTCAGCACCAGGGCCAGAAGGGTCGTGTCGAACGCCGTCGCCAGCCCTGAGGTAACCAGGCCGAACGAATCCTTCAGGGCCGACATATCGTTGGCAGCGCTCATCGTGGCCGAGAACGCGCCCACGGCCTGACCGATCCCTTGCACCGTGCCGATGAACCCGAGGATCGGGATCGCCCAGACGAACACCTTGATGAGCGAGTAGCTCGAATCGACCGCGTTGGCGTCGATCTCCGACTGCGAGGCAAGGCGGCCGGCGACCTCCCCGGAACTCCCCAAGATCCCGAAGTGCTCCAGGCCGCGGAGCACCCGGTTCACCAGGAAGCTCTCGCCGGGCTTGACCGGAAGGCCGCGGATGTGCTGAAGGAACTGCCCGACGTTCTGCGCCGTGATGTCGCGCGATATGTCGCTGGGCAGCATGTCGAAGAGCATCGACTCCTTCTGTTTCGTGAGCAGGCGGGTCTTGAAGAAGAGGATGACCCCGGACCAGGACGCCAGAAAGACCTCGGCGAACTGCACCAAGCCGCGTTTCCACAGCAGGGCCCCGACATAGGTGCCCTGGAACGGGTAAAGCACGGCGTAGACGGCCACGAAGACGGCCAACGCGAGCAGCCCCGTCTTCCAGATGCTCACTTCGGTCCCGCTCGACGTGTCGTCGCCGGAACTGCTTGCCGTGGGCTTGTGCTCGCGCCGGGGAGCGGCCGTTGCCCGAGTCTCGCGTGGGGCCCCCTCACGCGGAGCCCCCTCGCGCGGGGCGTCTTCCCGCGGGGCCGCGGCTCCCTGTTCCAGGAAGCTCAATGGATCGCCGGATTCCGGGGCGACCGGCGGCGCCGGCGCTACCTGGGCATGGTGGCAATACGGACACCGCGTCTTCTTGTTGGCGTGCTCCTCACGAATCTTGAGTCTCTTATTACACTGGGCGCAGTTGAACTCGAAGTACATGACGGTCTCTCTCGATCGCGAGATAGTCCACGGGACGCAGTGGGCAACATCCCTCCCTGACACCACCAAGTGGGAGGGTGCCCCCCGAGGTGCGGTGTCACGCGGCCGCTTTGGCAACGGCCGGGGCATCCTTGGCACCTGAATCCGTCATTATCGACTGAGCTTCGCCGCGACGCAAGCGCCGACAGTCAGGCAGCGGGGAGTGGACATCTGGAGACACCTGTTAGAACACCAGCTTGACCGCTGCCGGGAAAGCGATATCTGATCGGGGAAACCGTGCTGGCAGCGGTCAGGCACTACCACACGGCCAACGCGGGCTCCCAAAATCGTGCAATCTCATTTAGACTCTGGTGGGGCTCGTTCCGCCCTGCGTGCCGATGTCCGACCACGAAGAAGGAGCTGTCACCATGAATCTCAAAGCGTTTCTCGTCAGTCTCGTCGCCGTCCTGGCCGTCGCTGGGGCGGCGCCGGCGGGGTCCGTCCTCTGGTTGGAGGCCGAGCAATTCCGCGATCGCGGTGGGTGGACCACCGACGGGCAGTTCATCGACCAGATGGGCTCGCCCTACCTGTTGGCCATCGGGCTGGAAGGGCCGGTCAAAGATGCCGTCACCTGGGTGAAGGTCCCGGCGGCGGGCAAGTACCGCCTTTGGGTCCGCTCGCGCGACTGGGTCCCCGAGTTCAGTCCCGGGCGGTTTCAGGTGCTCCTGGGCGGCAAGAAGGCCGGGAAGACGTTCGGCGAGGGCAAGGCCAAGGGCTGGGTCTGGGAAGACGGCGGCGTGCAGGACCTGGCGGCGGGTGAGTTGGAGGTCCGGCTGCACGACCTCACCGGCCACTACGGCCGTTGCGACGCCCTCCTCTTGACCGACAATCTCGACTACCGGCCCCCGAGCGAGCGCGACGCCCTTCTCGCCGCGCGGATCGAGTCCGGCGGGCTGAGCCGGGAGATCGAGTTGAAGGGCCCCTACGATACGGTCGTGGTGGGCGGCGGCCTGGCCGGCACCATGGCGGCCCTCGCCTCCGCACGCACCGGCGCCCGGACCGCGCTGGTCCAGAACCGGCCCGTGCTCGGCGGCAACACCAGTACCGAGATCCTCGTCCGGCCCGAAGGCGACACGACCCGCGAGGCGCTCGATCCCGGCGAAACCGGGATCATCGAAGAATTCCGAGGCCCGACCGAAGAATACTCCGAACGCATGCTCAAGCTCTGCCGGGCCGAGCCCAAGCTTGAGGTCTACCTGGATACCCACGCCACCGGCGTGCAGAAGAAGGGCGCGGGCCAGATCGCCGCCGTCGAGGCGATGAACGTGAGCACCGGCCGGCGCATCGCCTTGGCGGGCACGATCTTCATCGACTGCACCGGCGACGGGGCGATCGGCGTCTGGGCCGGGGCCGAACACCGGCACGGACGCGAGCCGCGGGCGATGTACCAGGAGACGCGGGCCCCGGAGAAGGGCGACTCCGGCACGATGGGCGGTACGCTCCGCTACGCCACGGAAGTCGCCGCGAAGCCCGTCGCCTTCACCGCCCCCGCCTGGGCCCACAAGTTCCCAAAATGCTCCGATTTCGGCCGCGAACGCCACCCGCAGTTGCGGTTCGGCGGCTGGCAATGGGTGATTGAGTACGGGGGCGTGAAGAATACCTACGACGACGCCGAAGAGATCCGCGACGAACTGCTGCGGATCATCTGGGGCATGTGGGACCACGCCAAGAACCACTGCCCGAAGCTCGCCGAAGAGGCGAAGGACTACAGAATCACCTGGATCAGCCACGTGGTCGGCAAGCGGGAGTCGCGGCGTTTGATCGGCGACTACGTGATGACCGAGCACGACATCCGGCCCGACCGGCTCTTCGAGGACCGCGTGAGCTACGGCGGCTGGGGCGTGGACCTGCACCCGCCCATGGGTTTCTATGATCCGGGCCCGCCGGCCACGTTTTCGCACAAGGAGAAGTTCTCCGTCCCGTTGCGGAGCCTCTATAGCAAGAATGTGGCCAACCTGATGATGGCCGGGCGCGACATCTCGGTGAGCCACGCCGCCCTGGGTGCGACCCGGGTGATGGTAACATGCGGGCTCCAGGGCCAGGCCGCGGGCACGGCCGCCGCGTTGTGCAAGGTCCACAACACGACGCCGCGAGGGCTCTACCAGAGCTACATCACCGAGTTGCAGCAGCAACTCCTGAAGGACGGCTGCTACCTCATCGACCTGCCCAACAGCGACCCGAACGACCTCGCCCTCGGGGCCAAGGTGAAGGCGTCGAGCTTCTCGCCGCCGGTGCCGATTTCCGCGAAGAACGGGCGCAAGTCGCACCCGCTGGGGTGCCATCGGGCGGTGATGTTCAAGGTCGCCGGGCCCGAGATCAAGAAGATCGCCCTCTACCTAGAATCCGAGAGCGCCGCGCCGATCGAGGCGAAACTGACGCTGCGAAAGGCCGCGGAATTGGGCAACTTCAGCTCGACCAAGGATCTGGCCACCGCCCGGGCCGCCGTCCCGCCGAAGAGCAAGGACTGGGTCGAATTCGAGCTCAACGCCGCCGTCCAGCCCGGCTACTACTATGTGTTCCTGCCCAAGACGCCGCAGTTGAGCTGGTGGCTCTTCGACGTAAAACCTGCGGACACCTTCCGGGCCTACGGCACGGGCACCACGTGGAACCCGATGTCCGATTGTTACCGCTTCCGGCTCGATCCGCCGGGTCCGTCGGAAGTGGCCGCCGGAGCCAAGCGGCCCGAGCACCGCTTGGAGACGATGTTCGTCCCCGAGAACGTGGTGAACGGTTTTGCCCGGGCGATCCGCGCATGGCCCAACTCATGGCGGCCTGAGCCGGGCAAGACGCTCCCGCAATGGATCGAGCTGGACTTCGGCCGGGAAGCGGCCTTCAACTGCGTCCACGTGGCGTTCCAGACCCAGGAGCTTCGGGCCGATGGCTTCCGGATCGAGGTCCCACAAGGGGACGCGTGGAAGGCGATCGCCGAGGTGAAGGGCAACCTCCAGCGCCGTTGCGTCCTCCGCTTCCAGCCTGTCAAGGCCGCCCGGCTCCGCCTCGTCATCACGGAAGCCAAGCCCGACATGGGCGTATGTGAAATCCGGGTGTACCACGAGCGCTGAATGGAAACGTTTTGGAAACTGGGCAGTAGGTCAGGCTTTCCAGCCTGACATCTGCGCCGTCAGGCTGGAAAGCCTGACATTTGGGACGTCAGGCTGGAAAGCCTGACCTACTTGTCTGACAAGGAGCCATGAACATGAAAAGTCCGGATCGGAAGATCGTTACGCTCGGCTTGCTTGCGGCTGCATTGGCCGTAGTTCAGACGGCCGCTCTCTGGTGGCCGGCTCGCTCTGTCGGGGCGGAGCCTTCGTCGGCCGGTCCCAAGGCGGCGTGTTCGTGGCCGCTGTTCGCGTTCGACAACGGCCTGCACGGCATCCAGGACCCGCCCAAGCTCCTGAAGGAACTCGGCTACGCCGGCATGGGCGCAAGCGGGCTGAAGGTCAAGGGGCTGGTCGATCAATACCAGGCGGCGGGCCTGAAGGTCTTCAGCACCTACGTCGGCTGCCGTTTGGACAAGACGCCGCCCTACGATCCGCAGCAGTTCAAGGAGGCGGTCCAGGAACTGAAGGGCACCGATGTGATCCTCTGGCTGACCCTGCTCGGCGGCAAACACGGCCAGGAAGACGAGAAGGCCGTGGCCGTGGTCCGCGAGATCGCCGACCTGGCCGCGCCGGCGGGCCTGCGCGTCGCGCTCTACCCGCACACCGGGTTCTACGTCGCCACAACGGCCGACGCCCTCCGCGTCGTCAAGAAGGTGGACCGAAAGAACGTCGGCGCCACGATCAACCTCTGCCATGAACTGATGACCGACCAGGGCCCCAAGCTCGACGCCACGATCCGCGAGGCCGCACCGCACCTCTTCCTCGTGTCGATCAACGGCGCCGACGTGAAGCAGCCGGGCTACCGTTGGGATCGCCTGATCCAGCCGCTCGGCCGGGGCGATTTCGACGTTTGCGGGTTTCTCGGGAAGCTCAAGGCGGCCGGATACCGCGGCCCGATCGGACTCCAGTGCTACGCCGTCAAGGGCGACGCGGCGGAGAACCTCAAGGAATCGATCCGGGCGTGGAAGAGCTACTGCGCCAAGCTCGCGGCGGGGAAGTAGCCGGCCGGCCTCACCGTAGTCTTGTAGGGCGGACCGAACGCAGTGAGGCCCGCCGAAGGATCAGAGGGTTCGGCGGGCGTCGCTTTGCTCCGTCCGCCCCACGTGACTGGTGCTCTGTCCAACCTCGGATGGAATACCTCTGTGGCACAGCCGCCCTCGGCTGTGCAGGGCAGCCCCAGACGGCCCACATACCCGAAAAGGCCATCGCAGGGTAGTTCCGCACAGCCGGGGGCGGCTGTGCCACATGACAACGCGCGAGCTACCTTTCCGCGGGCGTCTCCGAGGCGGCCACCACTTGGGCCGTGAGCGTGAAGGTCTGCTCCGGCGGCTTGTCCTTTTCCCAAGGTCGCACGTAGACGAGCCGGACGGTAGCAGCGCCCGGACGAACCGCCCGGAAGGAAAACGTGAACGTCCCGCCGGCGCCCATAGCTACGGGCGTCTGCCGGTCGGGAGCGTACTGGGCATCGCCCAGCGAGGTCAGGGCCGGGTCGGGCGCCTTGGCGAGCTGCCACTGGTAGCCGGTCGTCGGGTTGCCCCGCAGGCGGACGAAAAGCCGCGTGCCGACCGCCGCTTCGACGGTCTTGCCGTCGTCGGCTTCGTTCAGTTCCCGCAGCTTCGGGCCGTTGCCGGGAAGCGGGAGCAGGCGTCCTTTTCGATCCACGCGGTCGGCCGGGCGGGGCATCCAGCCGTGCTCGCCGCGCCCCTTCGTGTTTCCGACCCAATAGATCGGCCCCCACGGGGTCTGGTGGAAGTCGTTGATCTCCGCGGGAGCTGCCCGATGCTCCGCATAGGCCAGGCGTCCGACCCGTGACTCCTCCCGCGTGCCCGGGGCCGTAACGTCCATCTCGTATCGCCACAGACCGGCCAGATAGTGCCCGGACTTCTTCATGTCGATGGAGGACATCTTCTTCGCCTTGGCTTTGGGTTCGCCGGACTTGAAATTGCCGGGCTTCGGCGGCGGAGGAAGTTCCCCCGGCGCGAAGAGCACCAGACAATCCTCGCATCGGCTCTCGCATAGGGCTCCCTGGACCGCGTACCCCGCAAGGAAGAGCAGTCCGGCCACACACCGTGCTACGGTTCTTCTGAACATTGCTGTGCTGCTTCGAGTCTCGGGTCGGAGAACCAAGTCCATTCGCAAACGTCGGGGGGGGCCCGGCGAGTATCCGGGCCCCCCTTAACATGACGATCGAACGATGTGCCGGTCCCCTGCGAACGGCTCCCGGCGTCGGTGACTCAGGCCTCGAAGTTGGAGAGCGTCCAGCCTTCGGGGCCCTCGAAGGCGTCGGTACCGGCGCCGCCGTTGGCCGTGGCGGCGACGATCGCGTTGAGCTCGCCGGCGGCCAAGGCGTCGTCCCCGGCGCCGAGGTCCACCAGGGCCTGGTCGGCGGTGACGGCGTCGATCGCCACGGTGTCGTTGCCGGCCCCGCTCACGATCCTGAGGTTGGCGGCCTTGAGGCCGAAGTCCTCTTCCTCCAGCGGGCCGATGGCGATCCGGTCATCGCCCTTGTCGGTCTGGATGGCGACATTGCCGACAACCCCAAACCCGCCCAGGTTCGGGAGTCCCTGGAGGTTCCGGATGGCGATATTGACGTCGCCGCCCTTGACATTGATCGCGACGCTATTGGCGACAAAGCTGTTCTCGATGGCGATCTCGCCGCTATCGACGCTGCCGGTGTTGATCGCGACCGAGCCGGCCATCACGCCGTATTCCAGAGCGAATTCCTCACCGATGTAGTCGTACCAGTAGAGGAACTCGGGGACTTGCGTTCCGATGGCCACGGCATTGTCGCCGACGCCGCCCTTGATGTTGAGCGTGCCGGTCCCGTCGTTCAGGTTCAACTGGCCGACGGCGACCATGCTGCTCCCCTTGCCCGTGGTCAGGGTCGCGTGGGCGGCATCGCACCGGGCGAGCACGATTCCGTTGTCGCCGTTGCCGCCATCGACGGTGAGGTTGCCCGTGGCCGAGACTCCCACGAGCACGGCCATTTCGGTCGGTTCGAAGGGCGTCTGGGCCTCTTCATCCCAACTGCGTTGCAGTTCGCCGCCTTCGCCGGTGGAGATCTTCACGTCGCCGGCGGCCAGGGCGGCCTTGCGGGCGGGCTTGCTCGCGGTGGGCAGGACCTCGGGACCGACGCGGACATAGGCCACATCGACCCAATCGTCGCCCGCGCCGGTGTCGATGGCCAGGCTGCCGCCGATCGTGGCCGGTGCCTCCGGATCCCATGAGCCGACGTCGACGTCGTCGTCGCCGCCGAGGGTCTTGATGTCGACATTCCCGCCGACTTCGGAGGCGCAGACATTGACGTAATCTTGCCCCCCCCCGCCGGTCACGCTCACGTTCCCGCCGACTTCCCCGCCGACGGTCGCCCCGTTGTTGTCACCTTCGCCAAGCTTGATGGTGACGTTCCCGCCGATCCCATACGTCTCCTCATACCAGTCACTGCCGCCCACATAAACGGAATCGATATCCGTACCGGTGTCGATCGCCACATTCCCGCCGACATTGGAGTACACGCTGACGAAATCGTGGCCCGCCAGGGTCTTGATATCGACGTTGCCTTGGACGTTGGAAGAATAGACGGAGACGTAGTCGTACGAGCTCCCGCCCGTCACGCTCAGGCTTCCGTTGAGCGTCGCGCCAACCTCCACATAGCTCTCGCCTGCACCGGTCTTGATGACCACGTTCCCGCCGATCGTGGCAGGATCCTCCGAACCTGGGACATAGCTGCCCACAAAGACGTCATCGGCGTTCGTGCCGGTGTCGATCGTCAGGCTTCCCGCAATGTTCGCGCCCAAGTAAACGCCATCCCTGCCGGTCGTGGACTTGATCGAGACGTTGCCGCCGAAGCCACCGCCGAGATAGACGTAGTTCCCTCCGGCCCCGGCGTCGATGGTCGCGGCGCCGGTCACGGCGAACGGGCCGAGGATGAGCTGGTCGGCCCCGGCCCCGGCGGAGACCGTCAACTTGCCGCCCACCGCGAGGCCGGTCACCTGGAAGTAGTCGACGTCCTGGCCCGACTTGAAGGTGAGGTCCTTTTGGAGAGGCAGCGAGCCGCCCTCCAGGTTTGCCATCGCGTTGATGGTGACTTCGTTGCGCCCGTCCTTCATGTCGATGACGATCCCCTTGACGTTGGCCGCAGGGAAGGAGATCGAGTCGGCAATGTTGACCTTGGTGGACTTGGGGTTGACCCGGGTGGCAATCCCCGTGGTGTCGGTTCCCGCGATGAACAGGGTCCAGGTGGGGTCCACCTCCGAGGCGGGCCCTGTCGTGATGGCAATTCCGTTGCCCTTGGCATCGCCGGTGAGCGTGAGGATTCCCGTCCCGGCGTTCAAAGCGGCGAGGACGTTGCCGGCGAGCAGCGTCCGCGATTCCAGGGACTCCAGTCGAAGCGTGCGGCGGTTCTTCTTGCGCGTGGACATGAGATGCTCCCAAGCAAAAGTGAATGACGCCGGGGGCTCCGCGGAGGGCCGGCGAGCGAGCCCCTACGAACCCCCGGTTTTATCTGTTCTTCCCAATCAAGAAACCCCTTAGGGCCGGTCGGATTCCCCTAATTTGTGCCGGTTCGTGGGCCCTGTCAATGGGTTCAAGCCCGTATTTGGCCAAGAACCTGTCTTGGTGCGCATTTTGAGTCCCACCACCTATGGTGGTATAACACGATCTGGCACAATGAGGTCACGGAGGGGACATGCCAAGGCGGAAGCGACGGGCCTTGTCCCAGGCACACCGGTCGTGCTGGGCGGACACGATCACCTTTGCGGGGCGCTGCCGGTGGGCGCGTTCCGGCCCGGCCTCGTCCTCGACGTGACCGGGACCTGGGAGAGCGTGCTCGCGGCTACGGCCGGGCCGGTGACGTACCCAGAGCTTCGCGCCCTGGGCGCCACCGTGCAGGCCCATGTGGCCCGGGGCAAGCACGCCGTGTGGGGCGGCAACGTGGCCTCCGAGATGCTGGAGTGGTACTGCGGGCAGTTCGGCTTTGAGGTGAGACAGAACGCGGCCAGGAAAGGCGAGTCCGAATGGGACGTCCTCATGGCGGCCGCTGCCTCCGCCCCGGCCGGCGCCCGCGGAGTGACGTTCCTCCCGCACATGGTCGGGGCCTCGTGCCCGGTGGTCGATCCCAAGAGTCTCGGCGCCTTCGTCGGCCTGAGCGGCACGACGAGCGCGGCCGAACCTGAAGGATTCCTGTCCTCACGTCTCGCCGCCTAGTCCTCCGTCAGTCGTGCTCTGATGTGTGGCACAGCCGCCCTCGCCTGTGCGAAATGCCCTGCACAGCCGAGCGAAATGTCATGCACAGCCGAGGGCGGCTGTGCCACATGGGATCGTCGCTTCATCCATCGGAGCATGCTGGACGGAGCACTAGGGCTTCGCGGGCTCGTCCACCAGGGTTTGGAACCGGCGGCGTTGTTCGGGCGTGAGGAGGCCGAGGGCTTTCTCTCGTCCGGCTTCGAGGAGTTTCCGCTCCAACTCCGACTGGTCTTGCCGGGTGATGCCTCGGAGATGGACGTCAATCTCCTTGAAGGCGCCGGCGGTCTGGTCGACGATCTCCCGGATGCGGCGCTGCTGGTTCTCGGTCATCTCCAGCTCGCGAATCATCGGCGAGGCCAGAAGCGCGGCGGCACCCGGCAAACGGGTGATCGAAGCCCAGCTTGAAGGCCCACCCGACGCCGTCGAGGCCGCCCCCGCCATCGAGGCCCGGCCTGCCGGACCCGGATTCCCCGGCGAGGATTCTCCCGGGACGAGTCCGAGAGGACGAGCGATCAGATCGGCAGCCCGGGCCGACCCCTCGGCCGATGTGTCGCGCGTGGTGTAGTAGTAGTAGTAGTAGAAGAAGAGTCCCGCGAACAGCAGGGGTGCGGCGACCACCACGAGGGCCAGCAGAACGCCCGAGAATGAGACCGGGGCGTGGGCCGACGGGGAAGGCAATGGGAGCACGTTCGAGAGGAGCCGCTGACTCAACGGGCCGGCATTGGGAGGAGCCACGACCTCACCGAGCCGCTGCAGGCCGATCCGGTAGGTCCTGGCTCCACGCGCGGGATCCTTCGGGCCCTGCTCGAAAAGATGGATCAGGCTGACGTCGAATATCCGCGAATCGACGTGCAACTGGAACACGTCGCTCCGCTTGACGTCCGGGCACTCGGCCGCCGTGACGGCGAAGCCTCCGGCCGACTCATCGTGGAGTTGCACCGGAATCCGCCGTCGGCCGATCCGCAGCTCCGCCCGCACGCTCTCTTCCGGCACGGGGCACCGAAAGGACCTTCGATTCTCGGAGTCTCTCTCAACAGCACCCATGGTCACCCCGAACCCCTGCTAAGACCACCACCTCTCAAATGTAGGTCATGGCAGAAGGTCTGGCGGCCTTGGAGGAGTTGCGTTGGTGTCGGCAGTGCCGGCGAGGACCAACCTCCTAGGGGGTCAACGCCTCATGTCGCGCAGTTGGCCCAGCAGCCGGATCGCCGCGTCGACGGCCATTTCGCCGCCGCCCGGCTGGACGCGGCTGTTGACCGTCTCGTAGCTCCCTTCGGCGAAGGCCTTGCGTGTGGGGATGTAGTCGGGCGTGTCGTGCGCGAGTTCGACGACCATCGTCACCGGGAACGGCGACGCCCGCTTGATCGCCAGCCCCAGTTCCACGAACACCTCGCCCGGCAGGGCCACCAGCGCCACCTCGTCGCTGATCCGGAAGGCCTGGACGAAGATCGGGAGCAAGTCGCCCTTGCGCGACTGGAGGTCCATGATCTTGTAGGCCTTCACCTGGTCGAGGAAGGAGAGCTTGCTGGTGCCGATCTTGTCCATGGAGGCCTTGGCCCAGGCGACTTCGTCCGGGCCGAACTTCTGGAGCGGCACGAGCACGGTTTCCGTCCGCACGGCGAGGCGCGGCGTCGGAATGGGTTTCAGCTTGGGGATCTCCTCCTTTACTCTTGCGGCCAGGGCCTGGCCGATCCGCTTGGTCTCCGCGCCTCCGCCCGGCTGGGCGTGGCCGCTCAGGAAGTTGATGTGGTTGATGTCGCCGCACGTCCCGTTGCCGAAGAGCGAGAGGAAGCCCTTGCCGAGCTCCTCGCGGAGCGACTGCTCCAGCCAGTAGGGATAGTCGGCGCCGTACTCGGTCCCGCCCATCGTGTCGAGGTGGAGCGCGAAGACCGTGAGCGAGCCGAGCGGACGCGAATCAACCGCGTCGCGCACGAGAACGACGCCGACGTCCGGATCGATCGGTCCCGCGGCACGGACGATGTTCGGATTGAGCTTGCCCGGATTGAACACCACGGAGCCGTCCTTCATGTGGAAGCGACGATTGAAGGAGAGGCCGGTCTCCTTGGCCACGCCTGCGGCCAGGGCGACGGGCCGCAGCGCGGCGTGGGCTTGAGCGACCGCTTCCGCGAACCGCTCGGCGAGAAAGGCAGGGTAGTCGATCTTCTCATAGGGGTCGGAGCCGTGCTTGGCGACCGCCTGCTCGTGGAAATAGTCGCGCAGGGCGCAACGGAAGAGAGGACCGGTGTGCGTGTGCGTACACGCGATGAGGATGTTGTCCTTCGGGATGCCGGTCTTCTTCTGCGCAGCCTCTCTCGCCCGGAGCGAGATTTCGGCCGAGATCCCGATCAGGTCGCAGAAGACCATGGCCAGTTCCCGGTCGCCCTGGCGCAGCACAACGGCCTTGGCATGCAGGGGGTCGTGGACGCCCGTGCTCAGCCGCTCGTTGAAGTAGCCACACATGCGGAAGGGGACCGGCGGGGTGATATCGACCGCGGCCAGCCCGGCTTGAAGATCGCCCGCGGCCGCCACCGGGTTCGCCGGCGCAAGCCAAGCCGTCGCGGCCACCGCGGAAAACAAGAGACTCCGTCGGAACGTCATCGTGCACCTCCCGAGGTCGCAAAGTGGGTGTTTCGCACCGCCAAGAAGGAAGAGAGCGAATCGGCCGGCCCCTGTCAAGGAGTCGTTGCGACGCTTGTCGGGCAGGGGCGGTTGGGTTAGGATGTCTCCCAAGGTCCGCAATCTACGAAAATCCACCATTCGAGGAGATTCTGCCATGAAGCGTCGCCAATTCCTGAAGACCGCCTCCGCCGTCGGGACCGGATTGCTCATCCTGCCGAGCGGTGCGAGGGCGGGGAAGAACGCCCCCGGTAACAAGCTCAACGTGGCCCTGATCGGCGTCTGGGGCCGCGGGCTGGCCCATTACGACTCGCTGGCCGACGAGAACGTGGTGGCCCTGTGCGACGTGAACGAGAAGCGGTTCCCTGACGCCCTCAAACGGTTCCCCAAGGCCAAGACCTACATCGACTGGCGGAAGTGCCTCGATCAGAAGGACCTCGACGCCGTGGTCTGCTGCACGGCCGACCACACCCACGCCTTCATCGCCAATTGGGCCTTGAACCGCGACCTGCACTGCTACATGGAGAAGCCGCTGGCGATCAGCGTGGAAGAGGCCCGCGTGGTGCGCGCGAACTGGATGAAGAAGAAGACGAAGCTCGCCACGCAGGTCGGCATGCAGCGGCACGCGATGCCGAACTTCAACCGTCTGCGCGAGTTGATCCATGACGGGGTCATCGGCGACATCTCTGCGGCCTACGCCTGGGGCGACCGCCAGATCCGCAAGCCCGGCTACCTGCCCGCCGAGGGCCAGCCGCCCGAGGGCTTCCACTTCGACCTCTGGCTCGGCCCGTCGCCGGCGCATCCGTACAACCCCGGCTACTTCGCCCTCGGGCCCGGCATGAACTGCCTGTCGTGGAACATGTATTGGGACTTCGGCGTCGGCCAGATCGGCGACATGGGCAGCCACACCATGGACCTCCTTTGGAACGTCATCGACGCCAAGTTGCCGACCTCCGCGGAAGCGAAGGGCGAGCCGTTCAATCCCGACGTCACGCCGGTCACCTGCGAGTCGCACTTCGAGCACCCGGCCAACGACTGGCGCGGTCCGATCCGCGTGAGCTGGTACCAGGGGGGCGCGTTGCCCGCCTCGCCCAAGCGCTACATCGACCTGAAGAACATCGACCACGGATGTATGTTCAAGGGCACGAAGGGCTACGTCATTGCCGACTTCGGCTCGCGGATCATCCTGCCCTTCGGCGATAACGCCGATTTGACCTACTACAAGCCGCGGGCCAAGGAAGCCGTGCTGCCCGACCTGGGCCACTTCCAGAAGCAGTGGATCAACGCCTGCAAGGACACCAGCCTCAAGACGGCCTGCGACTTCGAGTACAGCGGCAACATGATCGAGCAGTTGGTCCTGGGCCTGGTCGCCTACCGCGTCGGCAAGAAGCTCAAATACGACGGCGCCGCGGGCCGCGTGACCAACTGCCCCGAGGCCAACGAACTCCTGAGTCGCAAGTACCGCCCGGGCTGGACGCTCGACGGCTGAATGTGCCTCCGGTAGGACGGGTTTCCAACCCGTCCCGATCGCCTGCCGGCTTCCTCGTTCCGACGCTCCGCGTCGGAACGAGCGCCCGGCCGCTCTGCGGCGCGAGTAATCCTCCGACCGACTCTCAACCCAGGCGATCGCGCCGCAGAGCGGCGGCCCTTGTGTTCCCACGCGGAGCGTGGGAACAAGGGGGACCTCCGAACATCTACTCGGGGCGCAAAGCGCGGCGGACCAGGTCGCGGTCGAAGTAGTTGATCGACATGCCGGCGTCGACGACGATCCGCTGGGCGTTGATGCCGCTGGAACGGGGACTCAGAAGGAAGGCGATCACGTGGGCCGCCTCCTCCGTCTGGACCGCCTTCTTGCGGGGAATCACTTCCTCGGCGTAGAGGTAGGCGTCGGCGTATCCCGGGATGCCCGCCGAGGCCGAGGTCTTCAAGAGGCTCGGGGCCACGGCGTTGAAGCGGATCTGCGAGAAGCGACTGAACGACTTGGCCAGGAAGACGATCGTCGAATCGAGTGCCGCCTTCACCGGGGCCATATAACCGTAGTTTTCCGCCGCCATCCGCGTGGTGGAGATGGAGACCGTCACCACGGCCCCCTCCCGATCCAGAAGACCGGCCAAGGCCCGGCTCAGGGCGATCAGGGAGTAGCAGGAGATGTCCATCGCCTGGAGGAACGCCGGCTTCGAGGTCTCGTGGAACGGCCTCACGCCCTCGGAGTAGTCGGCGAACGCGATCGAGTGGACCAGCCCGTGGAACCGGTCGTCACGCGAGGCGAGCTCGTCGCGGAGCCGGGCGATCTGGTCGTCGTGCTCGACGTCGCAGACGAACACCTCGCGGCCCGCGAGGAGTTTGGCGACGGACTGGCGCACCGTCTCGTTCTGCACGACGTACACGCATTCCGCGCCGGCCTCGGTCAGCACGCGGCCCGCGTGATAGGCGACACTCTTCCGGTTCGCCACGCCGAACACGAGGATCCGTTTGCCGGCAAGCTGCAAGAAGTCCATCCGCGACGTTCCACTCTAAATCAGGTTGCACGATTCCGGGAGTCCGCGTTGGCCGTGTGGCACTGCTTGACCGCTGCCGCCAGCACGGTTCCCCGATCGAATAGCGCTTTCGCGGCAGCGGTCAAGCGGCACACTCCCAAGATCATGCAAGTTCATTCAGCCGCGGTTCGAGAAATGCGTCAGGGCCCTTCCATCTTGGCGGCGGTGCAGGCGAACTCGAAGCGGACCGCCACCTTGCCGTCGACCGACACCTTGGCCTTGAGGAAGAACGCCTCGGCCATGCGTTCGACGAGATCGACCTCGAGGACCATGGTCTCGCCGGGCCGGACCATGCGTTTGAAGCGGACGTCGTTGATCCGGGTGGCGACGGGCACGTGGCCCGGCTTCCCGGTCATGTGACGCGACAAGAGGATCGCCCCGGCCTGCATCCCGGCCTCGCAGAGGAGCACGCCCGGCACCAAGGGAAACCCCGGGTAATGGCCGGCGAAGAATTCTTCCTGCCCGGTAAAGGTCTTCGTACAGCGGATCCGCGAGTCGGTCCACTCCTGGATCTCGTCGACCATGAGGAAGGGCTCGCGGTGTGGAATGGCATCCAGGATCTTCTGACGGTCCATAGCAGGCGGCCTTTCATCGGTTACGGCGAGGAGGTGTCGTGGGCCTCGCTTCCGGTCTTCACGACGACGCTCCCCTGTCCGCCGGCCGGCACGTTCACCTCCCGGACGAACAAGTCCACGCCTTCTTCGATGACCTTCACGCGGTACTTGCCCGGCGGGGTCGATACGACGAGCAACCCGCTCGCGACGGGTCCCTTCAGGACCACCTCTCCTCGGAGCGTCGTGACCTCGCAGAGCCCTCCGGAGCTTTGGAACTCGATGCAAAGCGTGCCCTGCGAGCGGCCCGACCAAAGCCATCGGCCCACGATCCCGACGACAACCACGCCAAAGATCGCGGCACTGACCCGAAGCAACCGCCGCCGCTTGCGCCGCCAGGAGAGGCTGGCGATCGAGGAGGAGAGCGGTTCGCCGATCTGGGCGGGCTCGTCCACGAGCCACTCGTCGAGCAAGGAGCCGACGGCGGTGGCCGGCTGCGACGACGGGGCGGCCTCGGCCGGCTTCGCCGGCTTGCCGGATCCGGCCCGCACCGTCTCGTCGAACACGTAGGCCCCGGAGCCCGTGCTCCCCGTGACCTGCTCGCGGTGGACGATGCACTTCTGGATCTCGGAGATGACTTCCGTCATCGAGCGGTAGCGATCCTGCGGCCGCTTGGCCATCATCTTCTGGAAGACCTTTTCCAGGGCCTCCGGAACGTCGCCGCGGAGATCGCGAAGGAAGGGGACCGGCTGCTCGCGGTGCGCGATGATCTTCTGGAGCACCGTTTCGCCGGGGTACGTAGGCTGGCCGGTGAGGAGGTAGTACATCGTGCAGCCGAGGCTGTAGATGTCGGAGCGGGCGTCGGCCACGCGGATGTCGTTGCTCTGCTCCGGAGACATGTAGTCGGGCGTGCCGACGATGACGCCGCTGTTGGTCATCTCTTCGTCGGTCCCGAAGGCCGCCTTGCCAACGAATTCGTCGACCCGGGCAATGCCCATGTCGAGGATCTTCACCGTGCCTTGCTGGTCCAGCAGGAGATTCGAGGGCTTGATGTCGCGGTGGATCACGCCGTTGGAGTGGGCATATTCGAGCCCCCGGGCCGCCTGGACGATATAATCGATCGCCCTGCCCAACGACAGGGCCCCGTGCTGCCGGACAATCATGGCCAGGTTCTGCCCCTCCACGTATTCCGTGACGAGGTAGTACATCCCCTTGTCTTCGTCGGCGTCGTGGGCCGTGACGATGTTGGGGTGGGCAAGCCGGGCCGCCGCCTTGGCCTCCCGAAGGAATCGCCTCACCGCACCGGGCGACTTCATCGCCGTAGGCGACAAGACCTTCAGGGCCACGATGCGGTCCATCCTCTTGTGCCGCGCCATGAACACCTGGCCCATGCCGCCACGCCCGATCCGCTCCAGCAACACGTAGTTGCCCAGCACCAGGCAGGTGGTCCGCCGCTGATAAACGGCCTGCGCCTGGTACTTGGTGAGCTTCCCCTGAGCCACCATATCGCGGGCAAGTTCCTCGGCGGTGTCGGGCCGTTGGATCGCCGGCAGTCCGTCGAGAAACGAACGGACCTCTGCGGCGGTCATTAACCCGCACTCACTGAGCGAGCGCGTGAATTCGTCGAGCGAGATCGGCATAATGCTCCGGTACGGACTGGCCCTTTCCACTCGATTCTAAACGCCCCGGATGAGGAATACAAGAAACCCACCAAGAGGGCTCCTGCCTGCTCGGATAGGATCGCGATCCACGACACATCCCCCCACACTGGGTATATCCGGGTTATTCCAGGGGCTCCCTACGCCTAGTGCTTCGTCTAGCATGCTCTG
>CAYSGY010000013.1:0-32383 GCA_964430315.1 uncultured Planctomycetaceae bacterium | reverse complement strand
AGCCGGTCCTGCCCGACGCCGAGCAATTCCCCTACACGATCCGCATCATCTCCGACATCCTCGAGTCCAACGGCTCCAGCTCGATGGCCAGCGTCTGCGGGGCCACCTTGGGGCTGATGGCCGCGGGAGTGCCCATCAGCAACCCGGTGGCCGGAATCTCCGTGGGGTTGGTCAAGGAGAACGACGCCAACTGGGTCCTCCTGACCGACATCATCGGCGACGAGGACCACTTCGGCGACATGGACTTCAAGATCGCCGGCACGCAGAAGGGTATCACGGGGATCCAGTTGGACCTCAAGATCGGCGGCATTAGCGAGGAAATCGTCCGGGCGACCCTGGAGCAATCACGCCAGGCGCGGATCGAGATCCTCCGCAAGATGCTCACCGCCATCCCGCGCCCACGGCCCGACATCTCGAAGTACGCCCCGCGCCTGCTCCGCACGACGATCGACCCCGAGAAGATCGGGCTGTTGATCGGGCCGGGCGGGAAGATGATCCGCAGCATCCAGGAGTCGACCGGCGCGATGATCGAGGTCGACGACGACGGCACGGTCATCATCTCCTGCGACGCGATGGAAGGGGCCCGCGCCGCCATGGACCAGGTCGAAGCCCTTACCGCCTCGGTCGAGATCGGCAAGATCTACAACGGCCGGGTCACGAGCGTCAAGGATTTCGGGGCGTTCGTCGAGATCCTCCCGGGCAAGGACGGCTTGTGCCACATCAGCGAGCTTTCGGACGAGTACGTTTCGAGCGTCGCCGACGTGTGCAAGGTGGGCGACCGCCTGTGGGTCAAGGTCATCGCCGTCGACGAGCAGGACCGGGTCAAGCTCAGCCGCAAGCGAGCGATGAAGGAGCGGGGCGAGTCGACCCCGCCCGCCGACGACCGCGGGTAGCACAGGCTTCCAGCCTGTCGAGGAACAATTTGGCTTCCAGCCTGTAGGGCGGACCGAGCGCAGCGAGGCCCGCCGCGATCCGGGGATGGGTGGCATGCCGTCACTCGGCGCAGCCGAGGGTCGGCATGGAAGCCGCTCCCACGATTTCCATGCTCACCCGACGCTTCGCGTCGTGAGAGCATGCCACTTCATGGTTCCTCCGGCTTTGGGCGTGAAGCGCGGCAGATGCGCCTTTGGAGTGCGGCGACTCGTCGCCGCTTTGGATCGTCGCAACGTGCTGTCAACCGAAGGAAAGCGGCGACAAGTCGCCGCACTCCAAAGCGGTTTTCGCACCCAGAACCGGAAGAATTACTTTCACCAAGCCCTCATCCCCGGACCCTCTCCCGAAGGGAGAGGGGAGACGCTGTGAACGACGCTCATCAGAAGCTCGTCGATCAGTACGTGGAGATCGCCAAGCTTGCCGGGAGCCTGGCGCACGAGATCAAGAACCCGCTTTCCACGATCCGGCTCAACGTGGAGTTGCTGGCCGAGGATTTTTCGGCCGATCCCGAAGACCCGCTCCAGCGCCGGGCCCTGGCCAAGGTGCAGGTGGTCCAGCGGGAGTGACAGCGGTTGCAGGACCTGTTGGACGTCTTTCTGAACTTCGTCAGGGTCCGCCCGCTCAAACTCGAGCCGAGCAGCCTCAACGGCCAGGTCAAGGAAGTCTTGGAGTTCTTCCGCCCCAAGGCCCAACAGTCGCGGATCGAGATCATCGAGTTCCTGGCGGCCGATCTGCCGACGGTGTTGCTGGACCGGGAGGCGTTCCGCGGGGCCCTGTTGAATCTCATTCTCAACGCCCAGCAGGCGATGCCCGAGGGCGGCCAACTCGTGGTCCGCACCAGTGCCACGATCGACGGCGTGGCGTTGGACCTGATCGACTCCGGCTGCGGCATGGAGCCGTCTACCATGGCGAAGATGTTCCAGGCCTTCTTCTCGACCAAGAAGGCCGGGTCGGGCCTGGGACTGCCCACCACCCGAAAGGTCGTCGAAGGCCATGGCGGCCAGATCCGGGTCCAGAGCGAGGTGGGCAAGGGGACGCAGTTCACGATCCGGCTCCCAATCCCCGCACGTCTGGCCGCTGATCCTGCCCACCATCGGGTTGATCGAGCCCCTTAAACCTAGTACGATAGAAGACTAGGGAGAACGGGGGGCATTGCTCGCGCTCTTGGCGCTGCCCGGAGATGGAGGCCGGGGGCCGGGTCCTTGTTATCCATCATGGCGGCGGGAGCATGGCTAGACGATTCGTCCGCGTCGATCTGTCCGATGCTGCAAGGGACTTCCGGCCCGTGGCCATCGAGCCCGGCCTCCCGGTGCTCGACGAGGCCGGCGCCAACGGCCGGCTGCTGTTCAAATGGCTCGGCGGCCTGGTGGCCGAACCGGAATGGGCCGGGGAGTCGGTGAGCTTCTTCGTCCAGGACGACCACGGCGGGCGTCTGGAAGAGGTGGTCGGTCAGCCGGCGAGCGACGAGGACCTTCAGGGCCTGCTCAAGGAAGACCTCGCCCTCTTGCGCGAACGGCTGGCCAAGGCGAAGGCGGAGTCGCCCAGCGAGCGGCTCGTGCTCAAACGGATCCGCGAAGAGTTTGCCGCCCTGGCTGACGATCCGAACCGCTTCGACCGCGACAGCCACTTCTTCCGCTACCGCGACCAGCAGCATCGCTGGCGATTGGTCTGGTGTCCCGGGTACCAGCGGAGCAGTTCGGAAGCGGCCCCGGCGGTCATCTGCACGGACCCCGACTGCAATCTGCTTTTCGTCAGGCGTCCGGGGGGAAGTGCCCGGTGTCCGGGGTGCCGCGCGATGCTCTTGGCGAATGTGCCCCCCAAAGGGAAACGACGGTGGGTCGCGGTGCTGCTTCTGCTCTTTTTGGCCGCGCTGGTTGCCTGGTGGTTCCTGCACCGGCCTGGCCTGTCGGTCACGCCGGACCGCCTGGAACTGGCGGTGGGCGACTGGGCCGATCTTAAGATCGAGACCCGTTCCGACGCGCCGATCCAGGTGACGAGTTCCGACCCGGCCGTCGTCGAAGTGGGGTCCGGCCGTCGGCTGGCGGCGCGGTCCGCCGGCCAGACCGAGGTCGAGGTGCGGCAAGGCAGCACGGCCAAGTTGGTGAGCATCGTCGTGACGCCGGCCGGAACGCCGCCCGAGGCCGGGAAGAAGGAAGAGGAGAAAGAGAAGGAGAAAGAAGAGAAGAAGGGGACTCCAAGCGTCGCGGCCGCGCCGCCCGATCCCCGCGGCAAGCCTTCGGAAGTGGCGATCCTCAGCGATCAAGGCACTTCGGTGCGAGTCCCGGTCGGCGCGGATTTTGGCGACTTCCGCGTCGAGGCCCGGTACGCGGACGGCTTCACCCGCATCGTGACCCGCAGCGCCGCCCTCCGCACGCCCGAGAACGCCGCCGCCGCGCCGGTGAGCTGCTCGGGCGGGAAGATGCACGGGGTGCGCCCGGGCAAGACCGTGGTGCAGGCCGAGTTCGCCGGCGTGGCCGCCAGGCAGGGACTCGAGGTCGAGGTGACCTCCACGGCCGACATCGACGAAATCCGCCTCACGCCCTCGCCGGCCAACATCCTCCCCGGCGAGACGATTGGCCTGGAAGCCACCGGCTACCAGAAAGGCAAGTCGGTCGGCTCGCTCTCCGGACTCGGCGGCCTCGCGTGGAAGACGAGCGACGACGGCGTGCTGCGGGTCGACGGCCCGGCCGCCACCGGCCTCCGGCCCGGACAGGCGTCGGTCACCGCCCAACTCGGGTCCGTGGCCAGCCAGCCGGCGCAAGTCACCGTGGCCGAGTCGATCGCCGAGGCGCTCAAGGTGGAGCCCAGCCTGATGCGCGTGCGGGTGGGCGAGGGCCTTCGGATCGGCAGCGACGTGAGCGTGACGCGGGGCAACGTGGATCTCGGTCCCCAAGTGACCGTGACGCCGGCGGCGCCCAACGTGGTCCGCTACGATCCGGCCACGCACTCGCTGATCGGTGTCTCGCCCGGCGTCTCGGCCGTCCGGTTCGGCCGGGGCGATAAGATCGCCAGCGCTTTCGTCGAAGTCGTCGATGCGGCGTTTGCCGACGGGCAGGTCGTGATCGAGCCGGCCGCGGGCGTCCTTTCGCCCGGCCAGGCGTTGGAACTGCGGGCGTATCTGGTCGGCGGCGACGGCGTTCGCGTGGATCGCACCAGCGCCGCAACGTTCACCAGTGCTTCACCCGACAAGGTCCAGATTTCCGGCGACTGGGCCTGTGCCCTGGCGCCCGGCACGGCCGAAATCACGGCCGCGCTCCCGGAGGCCAAGGCCCCGGGCAAGGCTTCGATCGCGGTCGACGACAACCCGATTACCGAATTGATCGTGGAGCCGTCGCAGATCGCGATGGGCGTCGGCGACCGGGCCCGGCTCACGGTGCTTGGCCGGTCGGCCAGCGGCCTCCGCGAGTTGTTCCCGCAGGCCCAACTCAAGATGACTGTCGGCGGAGCGAACCCCGCGGCAATTCGCGTGGTCGGTTCGCAGCACGTCGACGGCGTCCGTTCCGGCAGCGCAACGGTCTACGTGGCCTGGGCCGACAAGTTCCAACGGGAAGCGCTCGTCACCGTTTCCGATGCGGCGTGGAGCGGGCTGGTGATCGACCCGGGCGCGGCGACCGTTCATCCGGGGCAGCAGCTTGGGGTTACGGTCACGGGCGTGCGCGGCGGGCAGCGGCGGGTGATCCTGCCGGAGGACGGGCTCCGGCTTTCCGTGGCCGATCCCGCGGTCGCTCAGGTCGCGGCTGACGGCGTGGTCCGAGCCCTCAATCCCGGCCGCACCCGCGTGACGGCCCAGGTCGGCGACGCGCGTGCCGAGGCCGCCTTGGAAGTGGTGTCCGGCAGCGGCCCGGCCGGCGTGGTGATCGACACGCCGGGCCCCGGTCTCACCGTCACGAACCCCGACGGCACGACGTACCTGGTCGGGCCGGGCGGCGTGGTCTATCCGCGATGGGACGGCACCTGGTACACCGGTCCGGGAGTAGTGCCGGGCGGGATCGTGGTCGGCCCCCGCGAAGTGACCGTGATTCCCTCCACGGACCGGCTCTGGTTGGAGCCGCCGCGGAGCGCCGTGGGCGTGGGCGGCACGACGCCGCGGTTCGCCGTGATGGCCCAATCGTCCGGCGCAGCGCCGCGCGAGGTGGCCGCCACCCTGGAGAGCATGAACCCCGCCATCCTCGCGCCGGCAACCGACCAGCCGGGCCGGTTCCTGGCGAGCCGGATGGGCAGCACGCAGGTTCGGGCCACGGTCGGCGACCGCACGCTCTATGCCGACGTGAACGTGAGCGGCGCCCGCTTCGATACGATCCGGACCTCCATCGCCTCGCCTACCGACCACGACTTCGCGGTCCGTGCCGAGATTACCGCGGCCGGGACCGACGGGGCCCTGGAATACCGTGTCTACCGCACGAACGGGCCGGGGTCCGAGCCCTGGGTGCCTGCCCAGGTAGAAGGCGACCATCGCCGCGTGGTCCTCGAAAGCCCACGGATCCCGACCGGCCCCTCCTCGGCGTTTTATAGCTTGACGTTCGAGGCCCGCGACCCGGCCACCGGGACCGTGCAACAGTATCCGTTCACATTTCGGTTGGCCCCGACAATCGAGAGGGCGGAGGGGAGCGGGAGGTGAAGAAGGAAGAAGGGAGAGGGGAGAGAGGAGAAGGGAGACCGTTTAGCGGCCGGACTTGTCCGGCGTGATGATGCCTGAACGCTCTCCTCAATACAACCTGGTACCCCGATGGAAGACGCCGCATGGCATTCCCAGACGAACGCGATCGAAACCTGATCCGGCGCGCGGAGCAGTTGGAGACGCTGGCCGACGATCTGTGCGAGTGGCTGGCCGGGTACAACCCGTCGCGCCGAAGCGCGGAGTTGTTGCCGGTGCCCGAGAGCGACGAGTTCGAGGTGCTCCAGTTGCGGCGTCTGGCGAGCAACTTGTACACCTCGTCGAAGGTGCCGGTGGCGGCCGCGGTGTACGGGGCTTCGCAGGTGGGCAAGAGCCTCTTCATCGGCCAGGTGCTCCGGCCGCACAGCGATGCCTACAGTCCGCTGGGCCGCGACGAGCAGCACGGCCCGCCCGCCTACTACCGCGACCTTTCCTTCACGAGCGACCTCAACCCGCAGTGCGGCTCGAACGAGGCCACCGCCCTGGTGACGCGGTTCACGACCAAGGACCGCGTGGCCGCCAGCGTTTCGCCGGAGTATCCGGTGATGGTCCGCGCGTTGACCCGGGCGGAATGGCTCCGGGTGCTGGCCCGGGGCTTTCAGGTCGAGTGCAAGACGCCGCTGGTCACGTGGCAGCAAGGGCAGTTGGAGGAGCTTTTCGAGCAGCTTGCGCGGGAACACGCGGGCCGGCAGGTCGACCGCCAATGGCGCATGGACCTGCTGGACGCCTACTCCTACATGCGCACGGTCGATCCGCGGGGCTTTCCCGCGCCGGAGGCGGTGCTCAACGGCCTGCTGAGCCGCTATCCGCTTTCCGACGACGGCTGCGTGGCCGCGGCCGCCCGGCTCTTCTGGGACAACTGGGAGTCGCTCACCGCGCTCTTCGTGCGGATCGACGGCTTCCTCCGCAGGATCACGATCGGGGAGCACGACCCGGGGATCCTGTCGCACTGGGGCGGCGTGCGGTTCCTGCTGGATAGCCAGCGGACCAAGGTCCACGATCGCCAGACGTCCAAAGTCTTCCCGCACGTCGATTGGGCCGATTTCCGCCTCACCGAGCGGAACGGCTGGTACGTGCTCGATTACCAGCCGGGCAGCGGCAACGGAAACGAAGACCTCGCCATCATTCAGGCCGGGATGCTGGAACTCGTCGTCCCGGTGCTGCCCCACCGGCTCAGCGACGACTGGCGCAGGGTGATCGACCAGATGGATTTCCTCGACATTCCCGGGATGCGGGCCGTGCGCGCCGGCGTGGAGAAGGGGAAGCGGGAATCGGCCGACACGCTCGAAGAACAGATGGAGATCGTCAAGCGAGGGAAGGTGTCGTACCTTTTCGAGCGTTACACCGACGAACTCCAGATCCAGACCCTGCTGCTGCTGTCGCGCTTCGGCAACCTGGAAGTCAAGGCCCAGATGAAGTACCACGTGGAGAAGTGGGGCAGGGCCCGCTACGGCGACAAGGTCTGGCCGCACAAGGTCTGCGACGAAGTGCCCGCGCTGTTCATCGGGATGACGGGAATCGACGCCGAATTCCGCAACCACGAGGACTACGCCGAAAAGGGGCTCTACGAGCGGCGGCTGAGCGAGCTGGTCGATACCCTCGGCACCGTGATGAACGACTTCGGCGCCAAGGGCCAGCCGTTCACCAACGTCTATGCGATCCGCTACCCCGGCACGTGGGACACCAACGAGGCGCAGCGCGAGGCCGCCGACCCGGAAAAATGGAACCGGGCCAGGAAGGCCTTTCTGGAAGCCGAGAAGGTGCAGCGGCACGTGAAGTTCCCGGAGCAGCGGTGGGACGTGGCCATGCGCGACGACGACGGCGGCCTGTCGCTCATTGCCGGCGGCATCCGGGCGGTGACTACGGCCGACGCGAAGCAGGACGAGCTTCAGCAGCGGATCAACGAGGTTCGGAACCGGCTCTTGCAGCTCTCGCGGGGTTGGGTCGTCGATCCCGACGCCAACATCGACCGCGAAAAACGCATCGCCTCGGCCAAGAAAATCCTCCAGTGGCTCGGCGAGGATCCCGGGGCCGTGTACTCTCGCGTCTACGCGTTGCAGCAGTCGCTGGCGATCCGCGAGGGGGACGAGCTCGAGCTGGCCGATTGCGGGGAGATCGTCAGCAAGCGTCACGGAGACCCGTTGCCCGGCCAGCTTCGCGGCTTCCTGCACCGCTGGGCAACGGTCGACGTTCCCAAGCGGTGGGAAGAGACCACGTCGGCCCGTGAGGACGGCGCCCCGTGGCCCGACGCGGGCGAGCTGAACAACTTCGTCCGCTACCTGCGCGATTACCTCCTCACCGAAGACGTGCTCGGCGAACTTTCCCGGCGTCTTGGCCCGGTCGTGAATCTGAAGACCAAGGACGAGGCGGCCCGGCGCCGGGCGCGGCGCAAATACGTGCGGATCATCATCAACGACTTCATCCTCAACCCGGGCCCGAGCATGACGCCCATGCAGGCGGCCGAGCTGGCCGAGCAGCCCGAGACGCCGCAGGACGACATCGAACGCTTCGGGCTCATGGCCTCGTTCGTGGCCCGCTGGGCCAGCCGCCTCCCAGAAGCCCTGGCTCGCGGAGCCGGCGAGCACGTCAACATCCCGCCGGGGAACGGAGAACTGGTGGGGATTTTGGAGCCTTTTGAGAAATGATTGCAAATATCAAATATCAAATATCAAATTGACAATATCGAACTGGACATGAACGAGCCAGTCTTCTCGCGGCAGGAGCAGGGGGTAGTGTCGTTGGGGGGAAGACGATGAATGCAGACGATGTGTCTGATCGGCTCTTGGAGTTCGCAGTGCGGATTGGGAAGATGGTCGATGCCTTGCCGGATAATCGGTTGGGCCGGCACGTTGCGGGGCAGTTGGTGCGATGTGGTACTTCGCCGCCTCCGAACTATGAGGAAGCGCGTGCCGCCGAAAGTCGCGCCGATTTCGTTCACAAGCTGGGCATCTGTCTCAATGAACTGCGGGAATCCCGGTTTTGGATTCGCTTCACGATCAGAGCGGAATTACTCCCCAAGGCCCGAATGGCCGATCTACTCGAAGAGTGTACCCAATTGTGCAAGATCATCGCCCAGTCGATCGTCACTGCAAAGGGCAAGAAACGCGAACGACCGGCATGACGTTCGACCGGAAGACCCTACGAGAGGAACGTCGGATGCGCGCTAGGATATTTGCTATTTGCTATTTGCTATTTTCAATTTGATATCTCGGTTTCTCCTCCTGCGGTGGCCCTCCCCATGCACGTTCTCTTCGCCAACACCGGTGTTCAAATCGTGGCGGTGCCTCTGCGTGGCGGGAGCCGTTACACGGCCGCCCAGATCGGCTACGGCTGGCAAAGGTGCCTAACGGGCACGGGCGGTGGAAAGGGCGCCGAACCGCCCAAGGCCTTTCCGTACATCCAGTGGCAGATCATCCAGTCGGGCACGGCCCGGCTCTTCCTGGCGATCGACACCACCTGCGGTGAGCCGGAGGAGGGCTACTTCTGCCAGTCCAGCGCCCTGGTGAAGGATTATGTCCTGCGTTTGGAGGGGCTGTTGGACGTGAGCGGCCAGCCGCTTCGGGGCGTGGCGGCGATCGAAGTCTGCATCCGTCCGGCCGCCGCGACGGTGGGCGACGCGAAGCAGGTCCACATGGTCGTCGATTTCGGCAACAGCCGCACCGGGGCGCTGCTGTTGGAGCTGAGCGGCGAGATCTCGCAGACGCCGCTGATGATGCCGTTCGAGTTGGTCAACCGCTACCATCTCGACGCCTGGGACGAAGAGGGCAATCAGGCCGGCGTGCCCGCCGCCCGCTGGTTCTCCTCGAAGACCCATTGGTGCAATACCCCCTATCTCCGGCCGTTGGCCCAGAAGCACGCGGAGTATCGCGCGGTCGAGGAGGAGGAGCCCCGCGCCGGCTGGTTTGGGCGGGGCACGCGCAAGCCGAAGCAGGTCAAGGTGGAAGTGGTTGCCACGCCGCCGCTGTTCGACGATCTCTCGATGGTTCGCATGGGGCGCGAGGCCGACGACGTGCTCCAGGTCATGCGGGCCGAAGGCGATATCCGCACCGGCGTCAGTTCGCCGAAGCGGTACCTTTGGGCCGACGATTCGAGTTGGCTCGAAGGGGCCAACTGGTTCATGGCCGACCCGGCCGACCGCTGCCAGACCGGCGCCTACGCGGCCACGCTCCACGGCCCCTACCTGCGGTTCGTCCATGAAGACGACCGCGACTTCCTCTTGGCCGGGGCCGCGCCGCAGGAGGGCGATTTCGCTTCCGAGAAGCCGGTCAAGCCGCGTCACGCGCCCCGCGCGATGATGACCGCCGCGCTCTATGAGATGCTCTGCCAGGCCTACGCCTACGTGAATTCCCCGGCCTACCGCAACGCGACGGGCGACGCCGGCCGTGCCCGCGAAATCCGCACGCTCACGCTCACGTATCCGAGCGGCATGATCCACGAGGAGCGCCAGCGCCTGGCCGCCCAGGCGGAGAAGGCGATCGCCGTCTTCTCGGCCACGCTTGGCAAGAGCCAACGGGTTCGGCCCGAGTTGAACCTCAGCATCGACGAGGCCAGCGCGGTCCACTTGACCTACATCTGGAGCGAGCTGCGCATGCTCGGGCAGGACCCGCGCCTCTGGTTCGCCACGATGCACCAGGACCGCGGGCACCCGAAGTCGCCGGAGCCGGAGGAGGCCCCGCCGCAGGCCACGGCGCCGGCCGCGCGCCGCCGGACGCGGCCCGTGCTGCGCCGGCCGGGGGCTGCGGCGCGGCCCGCCGAGCAGGAAGAATTCGGCGACGCGGCCAACGAGATCCGCATCGCCTGCATCGACGTGGGCGGCGGGACGAGCGACCTCATGATCGCCCGCTACAACTTCGAGGCGAAGATCGACGATTCCATCCGCGGCGAGGTCCTCCACCAGGACGGCATCACGCTGGCCGGCGACCAGCTCGTCAAGCGGCTTCTGGAAGTGATTATCGTGCCGGAGTTCGCCCGGGCCCTCGGGCTGGAGGAGGAGGACGTCGTCCTGTTGTTCGGGCCGGAGGTGCCGCGCAACCGCGAGTACCGCGGCCAGCGCGTCCACTGGATGAACCGGCTCTTCGTCCCCCTGGCCCAGGCGTACCTGAACAACGCCGTCGACGAGGTCCGGGACGAGCCGATCACCCACACCAATCCCGAGATCGTCGATCCGGTGGTGCTCGAATCCCTTCAAAAGGTGTTCGACAAGGTGAAGGGGCCGGGTTACTACAACGTCGAGCAGGAGATGGACCTCTACTTCAACCGGGGCGCGTTCGAGGGCGTGGTCCACGACGTGTTCGACGAGCTGTTGTTCGACTACTGCCAGCGGATCGTCGAGTTCCAGGCCGACGTCGTGCTCTTGGCCGGGCTGCCGTCGAAGCTCGGGTATCTCCAGCAGTTGGTCCGCACCTACGTGCCGTTGGCCCCTTCGCGGATCGTGCCCATGCACCATCACTATGCGGGCAATTGGTATCCGTATCAGGACGAGAGCGGCTACAACCCGGGCGTGATCGTCGATCCGAAGAGCCCCGTGGTCGTCGGCGCCGCGATCGAGTTCCTCGCCCGCAACGGCATGCTCCCGCAGTTCAAGTTCAGCATGAAGAGCCGGCACCGCGAGAACAGCTACTATTGGGGCGTGATGAGCGACGCCACCTCGGGCATCCGCAACGAGCGGATCCTCTTCCAGCCAGCCGAAGAGCAGGCCAAGGAGGAGATCACGGAGTTCTCCACGTCCTCGCAACGCGTGCTCATCGGGCGCAAGATGAACGCGAGCGAAGACGCGCAGGCCTCGCCCATCTACCTGATGAAGATGGAGACCGGCGACCGCATCGGCCGCACCGAGATCGCCGTGAAGATCAAACGCCGCCGCGCAAGCCAGGAGCAGGAGGAGTCGCTGGAGGTGGTCTCGGTGACGGGCATGGTGGCGGGCGAGGAGGCCGTGCTCGGCGAGAACGTCCATTTCGCCTGGCGCACCCTCGCCGACGAGCGCTACTACCTCGACACCGGCGGACTGGACAATATCGAGTTGGGACGCGCGTGAACGGGGAAGAACGAATACGAAGTAAGGAAGGCAAGAGGACTCCTTGGGAGTGCGGCGACCCGTCGCCGCTTTCCTCTGTCGCCGGGCGTGGGCGGTTGCCGGTTACGGTTGGACCGGTCGAGTCCAAAGCGGCGACAAGTCGCCGCACTCCAAGGTGAGAGGACCTCGGCCTACTTCGGGGAGTTGCGGCCATGACCTTTCCCTGGTCGGGCAAGAGTGAACGCATGGAAACCGAACGCACGGCGGATTCTCTGCCAAATGCGCCCACGGACCCCGGCGATCTCAAGCAGTTGATCGCCGCGCTGGGCCGCATGGGCGAGGTCGTGGCCTCGGCCAACGAAAGGGTGCTCACGGGACTCGCCGGGCGCGCGTTGGCGTGGGCGAACGAAGGCAGTGAGGCATCCGGCACGGGGACGCTCCCGCAGAAACCGGATGCGACGGCGACGCGACTCGCCGCGCTGGCCGACCAGGTCGCGGGCGTGGCGCAAGCCGTCGATCGTCTCCAAGGGCAGTTCGACCGGGGAATGGAGCAACTCGCGGAGCTTCTCGGGCCGCAATCGGCGCCGGCGGCGAGCGAGACGGGCGAGGTGTCGCTGGCCGACTGGGAGCGGGCCGTGCTCGGACGCGACCTGGCCGCCCATCCGGCCCTGGGGTTCCAGCGCCACCAGTTGCTCAGCGGGGTGCTCGAAGGCAATGCGGCGGCCTGCACCTTGGCCGGTCAGTTGTTGGTGTTCCGGTCCTCGCCGGCCGAACGGCTCCCGCAGTTGCTCAAGGACCTCGGCGAGGCCTATTACCGCTGGCAGCCGAAGACCCGGCCCGGCAATAACCCCTTCGAGGAATCGCTTGCCGGCTGGCTTCAACGGACCTGCGAAGCCGCCGGGCTGCACAACACGATTGAACTGGTCCATCCGGGCGAGCGTTTCGACGCGGCCCGGCACAACGCCGCGTCGCGCGGCGTGGAGATCACCGAGGTCCTCGGCTGGATCGTGCTCCGCGACAACGGCAAGGTGTATACCAAGGCCAACGTGGCGGTGCGATGAGAAGAGCGGGGGGAGTTCGGGGTTGGGGGTTGGGAGTGAGGGGTTGGGAGTGAGGGGTTGGGAGTGAGGGGTTGGGAGTGAGGGGTTGGGAGCAAACCGTTTAGCGGGCGGGCTTGCCCGCTGCTCGCGCTGAGGACGGTTGGGTGGCATGCCGTCACTCGGCGGAGCCGAGGGTCGGCATGGGCCGCGTCGAGGCGGTTTCCATCGGAAGAGCGCGGTTCTTATGAAGACCTATCGTTGCACGTCGTGCGGTGCGGAAGTCGAGCGGGAGACCGTCCCGCTGAAGTGCCCGCAGTGTCAGCGCCAGGCGATCGGCCTGTTCCGGTTGGTGCCGCAGGGCGCGAGTCCGCCGCCTCCGTCGGCCGGTGCCCCGTCCTCGTCGGGCCCCGCCGCGGCGGCGCCTTCCCGTTCGTCGAGCGCGCCGATGGGACCGCCCCCGCCACCGCCCGGCGCGACCGCTGCGCCGCCCGATGGTACGTCTCGCCCCGCAGGAGACGCCCGTGTGGCACGCCCTGAGCGGAGCGAAGGGCGTGGCGCGTCGCACGGCGATTCGTCTCCACCCCCGGTGCCGCGAAGCGTGCCACCCAAATCACGGCCCACATCTTCATCCCGCCAACCCCCGCCGCTTCCGCCGCAGCCGCCTCCGCCGAGTTCCACGTCGAAACAGCCGGCTCCGTCGCGTCCGAAACCGGCGCGGCCGGCCGGGACTCCGAAACCGGCCTCTCCGGCTACCAAGCCTCGCCCCACGCCACCGCCTCCCCCTGTTTCCCAGGTTACGTCCAAGCCGGTTCCGCAGCCGAAGCCACCCAAGCCGAAACTGCGGACGCGGCCCGTTCCGATTCGGCCCGATCGGTTCGTCTGGGCCTTCCCGCCCGAACCGCCGTTTGCCGACGAGGCCGTTCCGATGCGAAATGCCCCGGCCGTCGATCGGGCCGGGCAGTGCCTTCTCGCCTCACAGGGCCGGTTGTTCGCCCTGGTGGAAGAGGAGGGCAAGGCGAAGGTCGTTTGGGACTACGTGATCGGCTGCCACGTGCCGGGCCGGATCACGGTGGCCGCCGACGGTTCCCTTCGGGCCCACTCCGCCGACGGGCTCCTTCATGCCGTGAGTGTGGAGGGCAAACAGGTCTTCCCGCCCGCCCAGGTCGGGGAGCCGCTCGGTTGGGCCGCCCCCTTGGTCGATGCGGCGGGCAATACCTGGATCAGCAGCTACGAGGGCGGATTGGTCCGCGTGGACCCGGCGGGGAAGATCGCAGCGCGGCGTTACTTCCGCTCGCGCCGCAAGCTCGACTCGGCCGGCCTTCTCGTGGGAAGTGCGCTCTACGTCGGGTCCGAGGATCCTTATGTGCTGGCCATCGACACCAGCGGCGACCGCGGCGTCGCCCTTTGGAGCCCGGCGGCGGACCAGGGCCTGGTGGGCGGGTTCGTGAACTCCTCGCCCGCCCTGACTTCCGATCACGTGCTCGTGGTCGCGGTGCGCGACGAGGCCCTGGTCGGGCTCAGCCCGAGCGGCACGATCGCCTGGCAGACGGCCATGCCCGGCCAGTTGCTCGGCTCGCCCGTGATCGACCGCCATGGCCATGCCTACGTGGGCGTGTGCCAGGCCCAGCGGGGCTGCACGCCCCGCGGGATGCTCGCGTGCGTCGATGGCAACTCGCACCGCATCCGCTGGCAGTTCGACACGGCCGCGCCGGTCGAATCGACCCCGGCAATCGGCGACGACGACCTGCTCTACTTCGGCGACAACTCCGGCACGATCTATGCGATCGACCTTCAGGGCAAGCTCCAGTGGAAGGCCCAGGTCGAGGCCGCCGTGCGCTCCGCCGGCACGATCCTCGCCCCGCACCGCCTCGCCTTCGGCCTGGACGACGACACCCTGGTCGTCCTCCAGTGCTCCTCCAGCGGCCTCGCCCCCGAAGGCTGGCCGAAGATCGGCCGCACGCTCAACCAATCGGGCGACGCGACCCAAGTAGGTTATGCTTCAGCATGACCCGTGGCGACGCAGGTTATGCTGAAGCATAACCTACCTGAACTACCTGAACAAACTCGTCGTGGGCCTCACCGCTTGCCGTTGAGTTCCCGGATGCGGAGGTTGCGGAAGAGGAACTGGCCGCCGCCGGGGATCTCGGCTTGGAGGGCGATGTAGCCGGCGGGGGTTTTTACGCCGTCGGCCTTCCAGGCCGGCTTGCCGTTGATCTCCAGTTCGGCCTTCGTCCCGACGACCGTGAGCTTGAAGTGGTTCCACTGGCCCGGCTTGGTGAGCCCTTCGCTGCGGGCGGCCTTCAGGTCGTTGACGTTTCCCTCCATTCCCTTGAGCAGATTGGCCTGATAGGTCTTGGGCCAGGGGGACCCGGCCGGCGGGTCGCCGGCACGGAAGAAGATGCCCGAGTCCCAGCGGTCCGAACGGAGGGCCTTCCACTCGACCTCGAGGACGAAGTCGCGGTAGGTCCGCTCGCTCCGCACCAGGCCGTTGCCCGCCTTGAGGAGGATCGCCCCGTCCTGGACCACGGCTTCGCAGCCGGTCACTTTCCAGCCCTTGAGCGAGTGGCCGTCGAAGAGGCTGACCCAGCCGGCGGTCTTCTCGCCGCGCTGGTCGCCACGGGCCGGATTCCCGGCCAGGGCCAAGGACACGCTCGTCATCGCCAGCAGAGCTGCCGCAAGGTACGTCGTTCGCATCGTCACTCGCTCCGGTTTTGGGAAATGGGGGCCATGCCGTCGCATCATCATAGTCGCCACGGCGGGCCGACGGAAGCCTTCGATGCCGACCTTCGGCTGCGCGGAGTAACGGCATGCCGCGCAGGCGTGTATTTCGACGGAGTGACGGCGGCTTGGCGTGGGGATCATGCGAAGCCATTTGGAGGATGGGGGTGGGCCAGCGAGACTCCTGCCTCGGTCAGGAGTCGTTGGGCAACCGCCGGAGCTGTTCCAGCGTGAAGACCGGTCCCTCCTTGCAGACGTAGACCGGCCCGCAGTTGCACCGCCCGCACTTGCCCACCCCGCACTTCATGCGGTTCTCGAGGCTGGTGTAGACGTCGCGGTCGGCGAGGCCCATTCGGGTGAGCACGGGCAAGGTGAACTTGATCATCACCGGCGGACCGACCACCAGGGCGACCGCACGGCCGGCGTCGATGCCCGCCTTCTCGACGACCGAGGGAACGAAGCCCACCTGGCCGTCCCAGTCGGGAGTCTCCCCGCCCGGATCGACCGTCGCGACGACTCGCACGCGATCGTACTCGGCCCAACGCGACAGCTCGTTGCGGAACACGAGGTCGCCCACGGTGCGGGCCCCGTAGACCACGGTGATGTCGCCGTAACGATCGCGGTTCTCCAAGGCGTACCAGATCGCGCAGCGGATCGGGGGCATGGCGATCCCGCCGGCGATGAAGATCAGGTCTCTGCCTTCCCACTTCTCCATGGGGTAGCTGTTGCCGTAGGGACCGCGGAAGCCGATCGTGTCGCCGTCGTCGATCTGCCACAGCGACTCGGTCACCTTCCCCGTGCGGCGGAAACAGAATTCGACGAAGTCGCGCCAGTTCGAGCTGGAGCAGAGATTGAACGTCGACTCTCCGGCGCCGAACGCCGAGAAAATGCCGAACTGGCCCACGCGGAACGAGAACTCCCGAGCCCGGGCCTCGTCGCGGAAGCGAACGCGCACGCTCTTGACGTCCGCCGTTTGTTGCCGGACTTGGAGGACTTCCATCAGGTCGGGCTGGTAGATGTTGTGGATCATGGCTGGCCTTCTTTCACGGCCTCGGATTATCTCTCGTTCCCACGCTCTGCGTGGGAACGTCAGCCTCGCCGCTCCGCGGCGCGGGTGACGGGCCGCAGCGCGGCCTGTCGTGCGTTCCCACGCAGAGCGTGGGAACGAGGCTACGGTTCAGGACGGGGTGGAAACCCGTCCCACGGTTTGGGACTCGGTTGAGTTTTCGATCCTTTCCAGGATGGGCCGGACGCCCAGGGCGGCGGGGCAGACCCGCGTGCAGTTCCCGCAGCCGGTACAGAGCACCTCGCCGAACTTGTCGGGATACATTCGGAACTTGTGGAAGATCCGCTGGCGTTGTCGCTGGCCTTGTTGACTCCGCGGGTTGTGGCCCGAGGCGTGTTGGGTGAACATCGCGAACTGACAGGTATCCCAGTTCCTCGCCCGACAGCCGCCCCGCGCGTCGCCCTCGTCGACGATGTCGAAGCAATGGCACGTCGGGCAGGCGTAGGCGCAGGCCCCGCAGCCAAGGCACCGTAGCGACATCGCCGGCCACGGGAACTTCTCGAACGCCTCCGGCAGGCAGCGGCGGATGGATTCCACATCGAACCGTTTCGGAGGGCCGGGCGCGACCGCGGCAGCTTCGGCCGTGGACTCGGTCCGCCCGGCGAAAATCGCAATCCCCTTGGGCGAAAAGGTGCGGACCTCATAACGGTCGTCGCCCAGATCGACGAGCATGGCGTCGGCGCCGCGGGGGCTGTCGGGCCCCAGTCCGACCGAGGTGCAGAAGCAGTGGTTGTCGTGTCCCTGGCAGGCGAGCGACACGACCGTCGTGAGCCGCCGCCAATGGTTGTAGAAGCCGTCGGCTTCGTCCCAATTGAAGACGGGATCGAGGATCTCAAACGCCGCGGCATCGCACGGCCGCGCCCCGAGGACGATCTGCGGCGTCTCCGGCGGCGCGGCGCCGATCAACTCGATCTGCTTGCCGGCGTAGCGGTAGTCGTAGAGCTTCTCGTGACGGGGGAAGACCGCCTCCTTGATCGAGTTGGCGGGCCGGACCGAGGAGTCGAGATGCACCTGGGAGGACTTTTGAATCCACTCGTAGAGATCGAGCCCGGGCTTGACCTGCACCGGGGCGAAGACCCGTTTGCCTTGTCCGAGCCAGGCGTCCACGAGTTCCAACAGAGCTTGCCGGGAGATGGCTTCGGTCATCGGATGAAATCCTCACGATCCTGAATGGAGTAGACGCCGACGATCGGCTCGGCATCCAAGTCCATGCCCGGCCGGTATCCGAAGTGTCTTTCGGCCGCTTCGGCCAGCGAGAGGTTCAAGAGTCTCAAGTCGATTCCCGCGGGACAGACGGCGGTACACCGGTCGCACCCGACGCAGCGGCCCGCCAGGTGGAACGCCCGCGTGATATGCCAGGCGAAGTTGCCCTTGAGCGTGGCCGAGGTGTCGATCACCGTGGGTTGGTTCTTGTCGACGATGCACCGCTCGCAGTAGCACAGGGGGCAGACCTGGCGGCAGGCGTAGCACTTCACGCAGCGCGACAGCTCGTCCTTCCAGAAGGCCATGCGTTCCGCGGACGTCTTGGCCCGAAGCGATTCCAGGGCCGCATCGCGCGATCGGTGCGTTCCGTCCGCCGAATCCCTTTGCCTCTCCGGCAAATTCGCCTGCCCGATCACGACGTCGGTGAATCGGGGGGCGGCCACGTCGCATGCCTCGCATTTCGGCTGGTTCTGGCCGGCGCATGCCATCCCGATCGCCACGATCTCCGACCGGTCGATCTGCGATTCCTTCTCCAGCACGACGAGGGCCCGGGCGTCGCATCCCTTGACCACGATGGCGGGCTTGCCCAGGGCGCGGACCTCCTTGCGGAGCAGGTACTTCACCAGGTTCGCGACGCAGCGGTCGTTCCAGACGAGCAGATCGGTGTCTTCGGGCCGGGTGACGAAGACCGGGTGGACGGCCCCGGCGGCGGTCGTCCGGCCGTAGCCGATCACCACTCCAGCGGTCCCCTCCTCCAGGAGCCGGCGACACGTCTGGCGAAGTTCGGTTTGCATGGTCTCTTGCCTTTGACGATGCAGTTCCCCTCTCCCGTTGGACGGGAGAGGGGTTAGGGGTGAGGGGACCTGGCAATCCCCAAAAACGGTTCCGACTGCCCTCACCCCCGGCCCCTCTCCCGTCCAACGGGAGAGGGGAGGCCATTTCCTTGACTCGACACGATCTCGCGGTAGGCGGAATACGGTCCTAGTTGCCGCGTCTTCTCAGTGATTTCGGTGATGACCTGTTGCCACTTCCGCCCCTCGGCCGCCGAAATCCACGTGAAGTGGACGCGATCGGTCTCGATGCCCAAGGTGTCGAGCAGTTCGCGGAAGAGCATCCAGCGACGCCGGGCGTGGTAGTTGCCGGCCGTGTAATGGCAGTCGCCGGGGTGGCAGCCGGAAACGAGCACCGCGTCGGCCCCCATCTCGAACGCCTTGACGATCAGGTTGAAGTCGATCCGGCCCGTACACGGCAGCCGGATAATCCGCACGTTGGCCGGGTATTCCAGGCGGTTCGTACCCGCCAGGTCGGCCCCCAGGTACGTACACCAATTGCACACGTAGGCAACGATCTTCGGCCGGAACGTCTCCGTCCCCTCTCCCTTTGGGAGAGGGTTAGGGTGAGGGCGGTTCATGCGAGACTCTCCACCATGGCGTAGATCTGTTGTTCGGAAAATCCTTCGAGGTCCGCGCTCTTCGAGGGACACACGGCCACGCACGTGCCGCAGCCCATGCACAACCCCGGGTTGACCCGGGCCGTGCGTTTGACGAGTTGGCCCTGGCGGTCGCGGATTTCGGCTCTCTCGATCGCCCCGTAGGGGCAGGCCCGCACGCAGGTGAAGCACGCGGCACACGTGGCCTCCTGGATTCGGGCGACCTCGGGCTCCCGCGCGAGCTGATCGCGGCTGAACATGCCGAGCACCTTCCCGGCCACGGCGGACGCCTGCGCGACCGACTCGGGAATGTCCTTGGGCCCCTGGCACGCCCCGCACACGAAGACGCCGGCCGCATTGGTCTCCACCGGGCGCAGTTTCGGATGCGACTCGGAGAGGAAGCCGAACTCGTCGTAGCCGACGTTGAGCTTCTGGGCAATCTCCCGGACTCCTTCGGACGGGCACATGGCCCCGGCCAGCACCACCAGGTCGGCCTCGACGGTGAGCGGTTCGCCGGCCAGGGTATCGACGCCGCGGACGATCAGCTTGCCGTTCTCCTCGGTGATCTTCGACACGCGGCCGCGATGGTAGCGGGCCCCGTCCTGCTCGATCGCCCGGCGCACGAACTCGTCGTAGTTCTTCCCACCCGCGCGGATGTCCATGTAGAACACATGGGCCTGCCCGTCGTGGACCTTGTGCTTGTAGAGCATCGTGTGCTTGGCCACGACCATGCAGCAGATCTTCGAGCAATAGGAGAGGCCCTTGGCGTTGTCGCGTGAGCCGACGCAACTGACGAAGACGACGTTCTTCGGCTCGCGTCCGTCGGAAGGACGGCGGATTTCGCCGCCGGTCGGTCCGGAGGCCGAGACGATCCGCTCGAATTGCAGGGTGTCGATCACGTCCTTGTAGCGGCCGTAGCCGTACTCGCCGTAGCCCGCGGTCCGCGATTCCGCTTCCCGCTTGCCGATGTCGTAGAGCCGGTAGCCGGTGGCGACGACCACGGCGCCCACCTCCTCGACGACGTGTTCCTCCCGATCGTCGAACCGGATCGCCCCGGCCTGGCACTTCTTGGCGCACAGGCCGCATTTGCCCTTGGTGAACCGGAGGCATGCGGTCTCGTCGATGACGGGACGCGCGGGGACCGCCTGGGGAAACGGCACGTAGATGGCCGTGCGTGTCCCCATCCCGAAGTCGAACTCGCTGAGCGATTTCTTGGAAGGGCAAGCGTTCCAGCACTGGCCGCAACCGGTGCACTTGTCGAGGTCCACGTGGCGCGCCTTCCGGCGGATCGTCACGCTGAAGTTGCCGACGTAACCCCGCACCGCCTCGACTTCGCTGTACGTGTAGAGCTTGATTCGCGGGTGCTGGGCCACATCGACCATGCGCGGGGTGAGGATGCACTGCGAGCAATCGAGCGTGGGGAATGTCTCCGAGAGGCCCGCCATCTTCCCGCCGATCGACGGCTCGCGTTCGACCAGCACCACGTCGCAGCCGCCGTCGGCGATGTCGAGGGCGGCCTGGATCCCGGCCACCCCGCCGCCGATGACGAGGGCCCGCCGCGTGACCGGGATGCGGATCGGCTCCAGCGCCCGATCGCGCCGCACCTTGGCCACGGCCATGCGCACCAGGTCGATCGCCTTGGCCGTCGCTTCCTCCCGGCTCGAATGGACCCAGGAACAGTGCTCGCGGATGTTGGCCATCTCCACGAGGTACGGATTGACCCCCTCGCGCTCGGCCGCCTTGCGGAACGTCCGCAAGTGCATGTGAGGCGAACACGAGGCCACCACCACCGCGTCGAGCTGACGGTCGCGGATCTGCTCGCGGATCAGCGACTGGCCGGGATCGGAACACATGTACTTATAGGCCAGCGAACATCGCACGCCGGGCCACTCGCCGGCCGCCGCGGCGACCCGCTCGACGTCGACATTCCGGGCGATGTTCTCGCCGCACCAGCAGATGAAGACTCCGATTCGGGCCATGGCAGGGGTCGGGGGTCAGGGGACAGGGTTCGGGGTTCAGGGTTCGGGGTTCAGGGTTCGGGGGTCAGGGGTGCGGACTCTTGGGCGGGCGTCCCGTGCGAGTCCTGAACCCTATGCGCCGCTACGAAGTGCCGGTCAATTCCCAAGGTCCTCGCGTCGATTCCCAGCGCCAGCCCGACCAGGTCCGATAGATAGTAGACCGGCAGATGGTGGCTCACTCCGAAGCGCCGTTGGATGTCGGCCTGTTTCATATCGAGGTTGACGTGGCACATCGGGCAGGCGACGACCAGGCAGTCCGCACCGTGATCGGCGGCGTTCACGAGGATCTTGTGCGAGAGATCCAGCACCGTGGCTTCGTTGGCCATCGTCATCCCGGCGCCGCAGCACTCGGTCTTGTAGTTCCACTCGACCGGCCGCGAGCCCAGGGCCTCCAGCAGCGTTTCCATCGAGCGGGGATGCTCGCAGTCGTCGAACTTCAGGGTCTCGGAAGGCCGGGTGAGCAGGCAGCCGTAGTAGCACGCCGGACGGTAATCGTCGAGCCGCCGGACCGCCGCGTGCGCGACGGTCTCGTAGCCGATTTGCTGGAAGACCTGGATCAGGTTGAGGACGCGGGCCGTACCGGCGATCGGCAGCTCGACGATTTCCGACATTTCGCGCCGGAGTTCCGGATCGCGGGCCAGCGACTGCCCGGCCTTGATAAGTTGCGCCGAGCACATCGGGCAGGGGGCCAGCGTTTCCGTCAGGCCGTCGCGTTCGGCGATGGCCAGGTTTCTGGCGGGCAAGGCGCAGGCCAGCCGCGAATTGAGCGAGTGCGCCGCGGTCGCCCCGCAGCAGATCCAGTCGTCGATCTCCCGCAGGCCCACGCCGAGCACTCCGAGGCACGCTCGGACCGACATCTCGTAGTCGCCCGAAGAGCCGTGCAGGGCACAGCCGGGATAGTAGCCGATTTCCATGGTGGCTCTCCTGACCCGCGGCGGGTTGGCGTGCCCTCACAACGCGCAGCGTTGGGTGGGCATGGTGCGTCGCAAACATGCCGACCCGCGGCAGGGCCGCGTGACGGCATGCCACACCGACTACGGATGTTGCTCGTCGAAATCCGTCAAGCGATCCTCCGGGGACGCGCATCGCTGAAAGATCCGCTGGACCACGCCGCGGTCCTTGACCCTTTGGCTCCACACGTGGAGCTTGCCGCGCCGGAGCATCTTCGGGGCCAGGAGGGCGTCTTTCAGGAGCAGAGGCAGGTTAAGGTCGTTGAGGAAGGACTTGGTCTTGAACTCGCCGACGAGTTCCAGTTCGGCGAGCCGGCCGTTGCGGCAGATGTTGTTGAGGAAGGCCCGCTGGAACACGACGGTGCGCCGCTGCGAGGGAGCGACCCGGTCCTGGGCCGCCGAGATCTGCCGCAGGGCGTCGAGCACCCCGGCACAATCGACCGACTTGGGACATCGCGTCGTGCACGTCATGCACGAGACGCAGAGCCAGATCGCCTCAGACTCCAGCGCCCGTCCGACGTGGTCCATCTGCACCAGCCTGAGGAGCTGGTTGGGCAAGAGATCGAAGTGCCCGGCCATGGGGCAGCCGGCCGAGCACTTTCCGCACTGATAACAGTCGCGGACCCGCGTATGCGCCAGGCGCTCCACGCGGTCGATCAGGCTCTTGCCATTGGGGTCGGACATGATTGGGAAGAAAGTGGTCTTTGGGCTTGGGGCTTGGGGCTCGGGGCTTGGGGCTTGGGTTTCGGGAACCGCAAAGGAAGGACTCGACCGGTGCCGAAGCCCACGGGTCGCAGCCCGTGGGCTTCTTGGAGCAGCGAGTCGGTCATGGCATGGTGTTACGACGCCTCAGGTCTTGGGATGGAGGCACTCAGCGCCGGCCTGGCGTAACCGCTCAATAAGCCGCCAGGTCGGCGATGAGGTGCTCGGCCAGGGCGTCGATCGTCTCGGGGGGCAACTCGTCGACGCCGCCGGCCGGCCCCGGCTGCACCACTTGGAAGGTCACCTTGCCGGCATCGTCGCCCGAGATCGAGATGAACTCGGACTTGGTGTCGCGCACGAGACTTCCGGGCAGCCGATTCATTTCCTTGGCCACGAGCACGACCAGGCGGTCGCAGGAGGCGGCCATCTTGAGGATGTGGTACGGATCGAGATCGGCGTCGCCGGAGACGGTCTCGATGGGGAACAGCCGATCCAGGAGCTTATGCCGGAGGGCGGCCCCCAGTCCGGCTTCCCGCCGCAGCAGTCCCGGGGCCACCGCGAGCAGGACCTTGTTCCCGTTGCAGTTCGTGATGAGGACCGTGCAAAGGGGCCCCGGCGGCGTGTAACGCCGATCGGCCGGGCGCGCGGCGCCCGCCTGCGGCCGGAATGCGGCCGTGAGGATGTCGGCGATCTCATTGTCGGCGAACGGCTCGACCGCGTAGTAGAAGATCCGCTGGGCGCGGTAAGCCGATTCCAGCTCCCGCTCGGAGGCAGCCACGAGCACAACCCGCATCGACGGGGCCGCCGCATGGATCTGTCCGACCACCGCCGGACCGCCTTCGCCGAATCCGGCGGCGTCCATCACCAACACCTGGTAGTCGGGGTTGGCCAACGCCGGCGACAGGTCCTCCCGCCGCGTGACCGTCCGGACCTGGCAGCCCAGCGAGGCCAGTTTCTCCGACTGGGCCTGGGCCGAGACGGCGTCGGTGTTCAGGAGGATCACGCGTCGCCGGGAGCACTTCTTGGTCTCGTCCTCGAACCGCGTCGGCGAGATCGTGGCGATCCATCCTTGCCCGCAGGGGTCGGTGGCCATGGCCGCCGCGCCCGCCTCGAGCGATTCGTTCACCGACAAGACCACGCCGGAAACGGCGGCGGGAACGACCACCTGGGAACCGTCGGCCAGGGTCAGGGCCGCCAAAGGGAGCCCCTGGTACACCACTTCGCCGATGCCCGGCAAGCGGATCGCCTTGACCGTTGCCGCCTGGGCCCGTGGTAACATCACTCCGGCCCGCACGGTGCCGTCCTTGCCCGGGGCCACCCACGAATCACCCAGGAAGCAGGCCCCGTCCGGCGCCGGACTCCACGCTTCCGCGACGCCCGCGCCTTCGGCTGCCGGTTTGCCCACGCACTTGTGGACGGCCCGGCAGATTTCCTCGGGCGTGAAAGGCTTGGTGACGTATTCCGACGCCCCCAGACGCAGCGCGGAGACCGCGTTGGGAATGCTCGGATAGCCGGTCATGAGGATGACGGGCAAGCCGGGCTTCTTCGCCCGCAACTTCTCGAGGAACTGGATGCCGTCGAGATTGGGCATCTTGATATCCAGGAGCACTGCGGAAAAGTCCCGCTCCGAGGCCAAACTCAGGCCCAACGCGGCGTCGTTGGTCTTTTCCACCTGGAATCCCTGCCGCGAGAACACCCGCCGGCAGGCCTCGCAGATCGCCTCTTCGTCGTCAACGACCAGCAATCGTGGATCATCCCGCATGACTTGACTCCTTGCCTGCCGAGGGTGTTGTGCGCTTTCGCGTCGCCGAGACTGCGGTTACGCAACCATCGTGCCAAACCGTGGCAAGGTCGCGGCGGGAAGGTGGAACAGGACGACGTCACCGGACGCAATCCAAGCCGTGGCTTGACGTTCCGGCTGCGGAACACGCACCGAGAGGATCAGGCCGGAATCCCAAGATCGCCCGTCGGGCTTCTTTGACAGCCCTCGGTACCCGCTGCGGATGTATAGACGGGCTATACAGTGTATGGCGTGATTGCTGTCAAGAAGCCCTTGTGGGGCAGGTCAGCGACCTGCCCCACGGCAACGAGGGCGTTGTCTATCTCGTCCCTTCGGGACTGCTGCCCACGTCTCCCGAGATGCCGTGCTTGCGCAGCAGGGCGTGAAGATTCGGGCGCTGGATGCCCACCTCCTCGGCCGCCCGACTCACATTTCCCTGGCATCGCTGCAAGGCCGCAATGAGGTAGCGCCGCTCCAGGTCGTCGACCGCCGCGTCGCGGACCTGTTGCTTGAGCTTCTTGAACTCCTCCCAGCGTATGGGAAGGTGGGTCACGGTGGCGCGGGAGGGGGTCTGCCGGATCTCGGCTGGGAGGTGCCGGAGTTCGATGCGGTCGCCGTCGCAAAGGATTGCCATGCGCTCGACGATGTTTCGCAACTCGCGCACGTTGCCCGGCCAGTAGTAGCTCTCCATTTGGAGGAGGGCCTCGGGCGCGAAGTCCTTCACGTCGACGTCGTGTTTCTTGCAGAAACGTTCGAGGAAGTACATGGCCAGGGCCGGGATGTCGCCGTGCCGCTCCCGCAACGGCGGAAGGAAGATCGGCACGACGTTCAGACGATAATAGAGGTCTTCGCGAAACGAGCCGGCTTGGACCAGTTCCATCAGATCGCGGTTCGTGGCCGTGATCAGGCGGATGTCGATGGTTCGTTCCGCCGTGTCCCCCACCTTCCGGACCTGTTTGGTCTCCAGCACGCGAAGGAGTTTGCCCTGGGTCTCCATGCTGAGGTTGGCGAGTTCGTCGAGGAAGAGAGTCCCCTTCTGGGCCGCCTCGAACAAGCCTTGCTTGGCGGCGACGGCCCCGGAGAACGAGCCCTTCACGTGGCCGAAAAGCTCGCTCTCCAACAGGGTGGGAGCCAGGGCGCTGCAATCGCAGGCCAAAAGCGGGCGGTCCTTGCGGCGGCTGAGGCGGTGAATCGCCCGCACCACCATCTCCTTGCCCGTGCCGCTCTCGCCGGTCAGCAGCACGGTGCCGTCGGTCGGCGCTACCCGTTGGATAAGGGAATAGACCCGCTCCATGGGCCGGCTCTCGCCGATGATCCCCTCAAAGCCGCGATGGACCTCCAGCTCGCGCCGCAGGGCCGCGTTCTCGCGGATGAGCATCGACTGCTGCCAGACCTTTTCGAGGATGGTCTTGAGTTGGGCCGGGGAGAAGGGCTTGGTCAGGTAGTCGGCCGCCCCCTGCTTCATGGCCTCCACGGCCGACTCGACCGTGGAGTAGCCGGTGACGATCACCACCTCGCAGGAGATGCCGGCGGCCTTGACCGCACGAAGGACATCGAGCCCGCTGGTGCCCGGCATTTGCAGGTCGAGGAAGATCACGTCGAACCCGCCCGACAGGGCTGCCCGAAGACCCGCCTCAGGATCGGTGTAGGTGTCGATCTCGTACCCGTCCGGCGCGAGGATACGCCGGATGCTCGTGCCGACGACCGGTTCGTCGTCGATCACCAGGACGCGCTGCCGGACGGCTGGCGACGGCTGCTCCGAGTCAGATTGAGGTGTCATGGTTTTCTCGGGACCTCAAGGCGAAGGGAAAAGGGGAGAAGAGGTAGGGCGGACCGAGCGCAGCGAGGCCCGCCAGGGCGTCGGAAGCATGTGCGGCGGGCGTCGCTTCGCTCCGTCCGCCCTGCGCAGACTTCCGAAGTCTCCAAGACTTCGGAAGTCTTGGTTGCGGCTCGTCCGCCCGACGATCTGATTTCTCTTCGTTGAATCGCCGCGCGTGAGGACTCAAATCACTCTTCCGCTGGCTGGGGGGAGCGTGATACGGAAGGTGCTGCCTTGTCCTTCCTCGGTCTCCACTTCCAGCGTGCCGCCGTGCTGCTGGACGATCCCGAAACTCACGGCCAAACCGAGCCCGGTCCCCTTGCCGACCGGCTTGGTCGTGAAGAACGGCTCGAACAGCTTGTCGAGGTGCTCCCGCTTGATCCCGCAGCCGCCGTCGATGACCTCCACGACGACGTTCTCCTCGCGGCCGAACGTCCTGACGGTGACCGTTCCCCCTTGGGGCATGGCCTCGCAGGCGTTCAGCGACAGATTAAGGAGGACCTGTTGAAGCTGGTTGATATTGCCATCGACGTCCGGCAAGTCCGAGGCGAGCTTCTCGTCGATCCTGATCCGGTCGAATCCCTTTTGATTCCGAATCAGACGGATCACCCGGATGACGACCTCGTTGATGCTCAGCCGTTCTTTGATCGCCGCCCTTTCCCGGGCGAAATCGAGCAGGTTGCGGACGATTTCGGCCGCCCTGGTCGTTTCGTGAATGATGAGGTCCAGGTCCTGCTTGTCCTCGTCGTCCATCTTCGGTTTATCGCGGAGAAGATGGGCGAAGGTGAGGACCCCGGTGAGGGGATTGTTGATTTCGTGGGCAACTCCGGCGGCCAGGCGGCCGACTGAAGCCAGCTTCTCGCTCCGGCCCATCTGCTGGCGCGTGGCGTCCTTGAGCTGCTGCTCCCGTTCGGCCACGGCGGCGGCCATGCCGTCGATCGCCCGGCACAGCACCCCCATCTCGCCCGGAGGTCGAATCCCGGTCCGCGAAGACAGGTCCCCCTCGATCACGCGCTGGGCCATGGCCACGACGCGGTCGATGGGCCGCAGCACGTGCGTGGTGAGGAAGAAGACCAGCAAGAGGCAACCCACCGTGGCCACCAGGGTCGCCAGCAAGACCACCGCGGTCACGGCCCGTTGCCGCTGAGCGAACGGAGCACGCAGAAGCCCGACGTACAAAGCCCCGATGACCTCCCCCCGAGGATCGCGGATCGGCTCGTAGGCCGTAAGGTACCAGTCGTGGACCACGAAGGCCGGACCAACCCAGGTCCCTCCTTCCACGAGCACGCGCTGACGCACCTCGGCGCTCATCCGGGTGCCGACCGCCCGGGCGCCGTCTTCCTGGAAGACATTGGTGGCGATCCTCCGATCTCCCCGGAAGACCGTCACGTTGCCCCGCTGCCGATCCTCGAAGAGCCCCCCCGGGAATACCTGCTCGCGGATTTCGTCCACCAGCGCGTAGCGGCGATCCAACAAATTCCCTCCCAAAAGGACCCCGAGCAGGTGCCCATCGGAAGCGAGAATCGGAACCGCGGCCCCCACTGCCATACCGTCCGATCGCGCGGGGGAATCGGGGGACGAAGCGGGCGTCGGGGGGCCCTCGAATTCCGTCCGGGCGGCCAGATCGCTCCCCTCCGTCAGGAGCCGCTCGTGCGGCAGCAGGATGGTGCCGCGTGCCAGGCGACGCGTCTTGAGGGCCTCCTCGACGAGCGGGTTCCACGTCTGGTCGTCGCCCTTGCACGTTGGGTTGCGAGGACGGAAGACGGTTTGTCCCCGGGCATCGAGCAGGACCAGAAAATCCATCGCGCTGCCCTCAAAGAGCCGAGCCAGGCGATCTCGTCCCTCCGGGCGGTCGGACTGCAAGAGTGACGTCGCCAACGCTTCGTCGAGCGATGCGGCGGCCAGGTAGCGCGCAATCGACTCGATGTGCCCGCTATAGGAGGCCCGGGCCGAATTCAAGTCGATTTCGACGCGGTTCTGCACCTCCTGAAGCCATGTCCGCTCCAACGACTCAACAATGACCGCCGACAACAGCGCATTGGCCAGAAGGACGACGGCGATGGACCCGATGGTGAGCTTCAGCCGAAGGGTCATGGATGAGTCCGTCGCCGCATCAACGGGGGCCGATCCCGCCTCCACCCAGGGGCCAAGGGGACCCCGGCCCGGGAACGGTTACGTTCTCAGCCAAAGAGCGTCATACAGTGTGTAGTTCGATCATACACTCCCAAGGTACTCAGCACAAGGATCGGGCCCGCCGCGTTCCATGACGACGGCTGCGGCGGAACGCGTTTCGGCGAGCCCATTTCTCCGCAAATCCCAAGGCTTCTTCTACTTGGCGTGCTTCTGCCGGACTTGCCCGACTCGATCGAGTGAGGGGTCTATCCGGGCCGCTCCGAAGTGGGGCCAATCCGTGGCACGCTTGTTGCTTTACCGGATAGCGTCTTGGTGCAACGTGAGGCCGCTTGGGCCAACGACCGGCACGAATCAACTTGGGAGGTGCAGCGTGGTCGCCCTCGATCTCGACGCAATCTTCGAGCGACATCCGAATGCCAAGCGGGATTCGCTGATCCCCATACTCCAAGAGGTTCAGACGGAGTATGGGTATCTCTCCCGCGAGGCGGTGGTCCTGATTGGCCGGCATCTGCGGCTGCCGGCGAGCAAAATCTTCGGCGTGGCCACCTTCTACAACCAGTTTCGCTTCCAGCCGCAGGGGAAGTTTCACATCCAGGTGTGCCGCGGCACGGCCTGCCATGTGAAGGGCTCGGCCGCCATCCTGGAGGCCGTGAAACGGGAGCTGAAGATCGAACCCGGCCAGACCAGCCGCGACGGACTCTTCAGTCTCGAAGTGGTGGCCTGCATCGGCGCGTGCGGACTGGCCCCGGTGATATGCATCAACGGCGAGTTCCACGCCGGGCTGACCACGCAGAAGGTCGTGAAGATCCTCGATTCCTACCGAAGAAAGGCGGCCCAACATGACGACGAAGCTGCCTGAACAAGGCGACGGAGATCTCGCCGCGGCCTCCGGCACCTTTCCGGAGTTGCTGGCCTGGGTGCTCGAAGAAGGCGACGCGAGGCTCGATCCGGCCACACGCCGGCACCGCAACGAGCGTCTGGCCGAGTTGCGACGGCAACGCGTCGTCCGGCCGGTGGTCTACGTGGGGGCGGGAACCTGCGGCCTGGGCGCCGGCGCCCAGGACACGCTCGATGCGGTCCGCGCCTACCTCGACAGCCACGAGATCGCGGCCGACGTGGTCCGCGTGGGCTGCATCGGGCTCTGTTCGGCCGAACCGCTGGTCGACGTGCAGCTTCCCGGCCGTGCCCGCCTCGTGTTCCAGCAGATCGGAAAAGCCGACGTCGCCGGGCTCTTGGACAGCGTCTTTCGCGGCGTCGTGCCCGAAGACTCCGTGCTGGGCCAGTTCCCCAGCGACACGCTCGAGCCTTGGGCCGACGTGCCGTACTTGAACGAGCATCCCTTCTTCAAGCCGCAGACGCGCTGGGTCCTGGCCAATTGCGGCGTCATCGACCCCGCGAAGATCGAAGAGTACATCGCCCGCGGCGGCTACAAAGCCCTGGCGAAGGTCCTCTGCGAGATGACCCCGGAACAGGTCTGCAACGAAGTGGAATGGAGCGGCCTGCGCGGCCGGGGCGGCGGGGGATTCCCCACAGGCAAGAAGTGGAAGTTCGCCCGGCAATCGAAGAGCGATTCAAAATACCTCGTCTGCAACGCCGACGAAGGCGACCCCGGGGCGTTCATGGACCGGGCCGTGATCGAAGGCGATCCGCACCGGCTCGTCGAAGGCATGGCCATTGCCGCCTACGGGATCGGGGCCTCGAAGGCGTATGTCTACATCCGCGCCGAGTATCCGTTGGCGATCAAGCGGCTCAAGACCGCCATCGCCCAGGCCCACGCCAACGGCCTGCTGGGCCGCGACATCCTGGGCAGCGGATTCGCCCTGGAAGTCGTCATCAAGATGGGGGCGGGCGCGTTCGTCTGCGGTGAAGAGACCGCGTTGATCCACAGCATCGAAGGACGCCGAGGGATGCCGCGCCCACGTCCTCCGTTCCCCGCCGTGAGCGGACTGTTCGGCAAGCCGACGATCATCAACAACGTCGAGACCCTCGCCAACCTGCCCACGCTCCTGGCCAACGGGTCGGAGTGGTTCAGTGCCGTGGGCACGCCGACCAGCAAGGGGACGAAGGTCTTCGCCCTGTCGGGCAAGGTGGCCCGGACCGGCCTGGTCGAAGTGGCCATGGGCACGAAGATGCGGCAGATCGTCTTCGACATCGGGGGCGGAATCCCCAACGGCCGGGCGTACAAGGCCGTGCAGATCGGCGGACCCAGCGGCGGCTGCATCCCCACGCAGCACCTGGACATCGACATCGACTACGAGTCGCTCAAGACCGTGGGGGCGATGATGGGCTCCGGCGGCCTCGTGGTCATGGATGAAGACAACTGCATGGTCGACGTGGCCAAGTTTTTCATGGACTTCATCCAGAGGGAGAGCTGCGGCAAGTGCATCCCGTGCCGGGAAGGGACCCGCCGCATGCTCGAAATCCTCCAGCGGATCACGCGAGGCCGGCGTCGGGAAAAGGGGCTGGAAGCCCTCGAACGGTTCCAGAGCGTGCTCCACCTGCAAAGCCTGGCGGAAACGATCCGCGACACCAGCCTCTGCGGACTGGGGCAGACCGCGCCCAACCCGGTGCTCAGCACGCTCCGTTGGTTCCGCGACGAGTACGAGGCCCACATCTACGAACGCTCCTGCCCGGCCGGCGTCTGCCCCGAACTGGTCACCTATCACATCGACCCGGCGCTCTGCAAAGGATGCCATTTGTGTGTCAAGAAGTGCCCGGCCGAGGCGATCGTCGGCACCCCGAAGGGGCCCCATTACATCGTTCCCGACAAGTGCCTGGGCTGCGGGAGCTGCCTCGAAGTGTGCCGGCCGCGGGCGATTGTAAAGAAGTGATTGGATTGAACATCCCGGGTGGCATGCCCTCACAACGCGCAGCGTTGGGTGGGCATGGAAAGCACCACGGAGTGTCTCATGCCGACCCGCGGCACGGCCGCGTGACGGCATGCCACCCCCGAAGTCCCGGAACCTAAGACCCGAGCCCCAAGCCCAATCGCAGGATCATCGAGCGGAGGACCATCGGCATGATTACGATCGAAGTCAACGGGCGGCCCGTCCAAACGGAGAGCGGCCAGTCGCTCCTCTCGGCCTTGCGGGGTGCAGGGATCCGGGTTCCCACGCTCTGCCACATCGACGGATTGCCGGCCAGCGGCGCTTGCCGGATGTGTGTCGTGGAGGTCGAGGGCCAGCGGGGCTTGGCCCCGAGCTGTGCCCTCGCGGTGGCCGACGGGATGAAGGTCCAGACCCATTCGCCCCGGGCGGTCCAAGCCCGCCGGACCATCGTCGAGCTTCTCCTGGCCAACCACCCCGACGACTGCCTTTATTGCGTGCGGAACGGCGAATGCGACCTGCAGAAGCTGGCGCAGGAACTTGGGGTGCGCCAGCGGCGGTTCGCGGGCGAGAAGTCCCGGCACTACCTCGACCTCTCCAGCCCCTCGATCGTTCGTGATCCCGCCAAGTGCATCCTCTGCGGCAAATGCGTGAGGATCTGCGAGGAAGTGCAGGGCGTGGCGGCGATCGACTTCATCGGACGTGGATCGCGGGCCAAGATCGGCACCGCGTTCGACGAGGGGATGAACGTCTCGAGCTGCATCAACTGCGGGCAGTGCATCACCGTCTGCCCGACCGGGGCCCTGACCGAGCAGAGCCAGATCCATCAGGTGCTCGACGCCCTGGCCGATCCGCAGAAGTTCGTGGTCGTGCAGCACGCCCCCGCGGTCTCCGTAACGCTCGGCGAGGAATTCGGGCTCCCCTCGGGCGTCGATGTGAACCGCGTGATGGTCGCCGCCCTGCGCCGGCTCGGTTTCGACCGGGTCTTCGATACCGGCTTCTCCGCCGACCTGACGATCATGGAAGAGGCCTCGGAACTGGTTCATCGGGTCCGGCACGGCGGCCGTTTGCCGATGCTCACCAGTTGCTCGCCCGGCTGG
>CAYSGY010000012.1:0-32460 GCA_964430315.1 uncultured Planctomycetaceae bacterium | reverse complement strand
CCGCTTGGCCGTGTTTCCTTGCCTCCGCCTCATTGGCCGTGCGGCACCCTTGCGTTCAACGACAACCCGTTGACAACCCAGACGTTATGGAAGCGGCGACGGGTGGGTGTCTACTCCCGTCTCGCCGGTGGGATCGGTTGGCCGGCACGGGCTTGCCCCGGGCAGGTTCGTGACCTAGGATTCGTATGGGTCTCAATCAGAAGGAGTTCCACCCATGCGAAAGATGCCCGCGATCCTGGCGGCCCTTGGCGTGTTGCTGACCTGTTCGGTGGCCTCGGCCGGATGGACTTACGTGGCGCCGGCCCCGGTGATGGTTTACCGTCCGGTGACGCCGGTGGTGACCTATTATGCCCCGCCTGTCGCCGCGGTTCCCGTAGCCCCTTCGCCCATCGTGACGCCGGCCCCCGTGGTGGCTCCGACTCCGGTCCTCACGCCTCAGGCGGTGATGTATCCTGGCACGGTCGTGTACCCCGCCCCGGCCTACGTCCCGGCTCGGGTGTACTATCGTCCCGCACGGGGCGTCTATCGCGTCGCCGTGCCGTACTGAAGGCTGGTCGCCTGACGTGGCACAGCCGCCCCCGGCTCTGCCGACGAATCTCGCACAGCCGGGGTGGTTGTGCTGTCGAGTCTCCCACAGCCGAGGGCGGCTGTGCCACAGGCCGGTTGGGCGGGCCATGGTTTTCTCATCCCTCCGGGTTATTTCGCCGCGGCGCTCGGGTATACTGAGGTCGCGTCGAGAAGAACCGCTGGACCTCGGAGGGTATGATGATGCGCGGAGCAGGCCTTTTTCTCGTATTGGTGGCAATCCTGCCAGCCGCAACCGCCGGGGGAGCTGACTCGCCCGGGGCGAGGAACGTGGGAGCCAGGGTCTCGGGCTACGCGACGACTCGGATCCGCGAGCGGCTCGACCGCGGCGTGGTTGCCGTCCGCACCAGCCCGACGACGGTCTACGTCGGTTGGCGTCTGCTCGAAGACGACACGGCCGGCACCGCGTTCAACATCTACCGCCGCATTGCCGGCGGCAAGCCGGAGAAGGTCAACCGGGAGCCGATCCGCGCGACCACCGACTTCATCGACTCCGCCGCGCCCGGCGGGCAGTGCATTTCCTACGACGTCCGAGCGGTCCACGGCGAGGACGAAGGGCCGGCGTCGCCGGAAGCCGCGGCCGTGACGTCGCCCGGCAAGGCGGCCTGCTTGAAGATCCCGCTGGCTGACGGAAAGACCACGGTCCAGAAGATCGGCCTGGGCGATCTCGACGGCGACGGTCGCACCGACTTCGTTCTCAAAACGCCCAAGAACAACATCGACCCTTATGAGAAGTACTGGAGCCGTAGTCCCGACACCTACAAGCTCGAAGCCTACCGCCACGACGGCAAGCGGCTCTGGCAGGTCGACCTCGGCTGGGCGATCGAACGTGGGATCTGGTACTCCCCATACCTCGTCTATGATTTTGACGGCGACGGCCGGGCCGAAGTGGCGGTAAAGACCGGCGAGGGCGACCCCCGCGATCCCGACGGGCGGGTCCAGACCGGCCCCGAGTATCTCACCATCCTCGACGGCCGGACCGGCAAGCCGATCACCCGCGTCGATTGGATTCCCCGCGAGCCGTTCGGCACCTACAATTTCGCCTCGCGCAACCAGCTTGGCGTGGCGTATCTCGACGGCAAGACGCCCTGCCTTCTGGTTGAGCGAGGGACGTATACCGCGATCATCCTCGTGGCCTACGAGTTTCACGGCGGCAAGCTCCGCGAGCTGTGGCGGTGGGACAACCGCAACGAGTCGCGCAACTTCCGCGGCCAGGGGGCCCACTGGATGCACGCCGCCGATGTGGACGGCGACGGGCGCGACGAGGTGGCGATCGGCTCGGTCGTGATCGACGACGACGGCACGACCCTCTGGTGCACCGGGCTGGGCCATCCCGACCATTTCTACCTCGGCAAGATCGATCCGGCACGCCCGGGCCTCCAGATCTATTACGGCATCGAGAGCCGCAACAAGCGTAACGGCATGTGCCTCGTCGATGCCCGCACCGGCACGATCCTCTGGGGGCACGACGAGCCGACCACGCACATCCATTCCTCCGGGCTGTGCGCCGACATCGACCCGGCCTACCCCGGCAGCGAATGCTACAGCGGCGAGCGCGACTTCAAAGACAAGCGTTGGCTCCGCAGCGCCCAAGGCAAGGTGATCTCGACCAAGGACCTCGGCGGACTCTCGCCCCGGTCCGCCTACTGGGACGCGGATCGCCAGCGGGAATTGGTCGTCGGCTCGCGGATCCGCAAATACGGCGCCGCCGAGCCGCTGGCCACGATCGAAGGCGACCTGGTGGCCGTCGTCGACCTGCTGGGCGACTGGCGCGAAGAAATCCTCACGAGCGTGCCGGGCGAGCTTCGGATCTACACGACGACCCTCCCGGCGGAAGACCGCCGCCCGTGCCTCCTGCAAGACCCGATCTACCGTACCGACGTCGCCCTGGCCGCCATGGGCTACTACCAGGTGCCCATGACGAGCTACGACGTGGCCACGGGCAAACGATAGCCGGTGTCGGTTTGCCGGGGACTACCGGCGGAGGGCACGGCTCACCACGTGATTTCGAGGCCGGCGTGGGGACCGTGATAGACGACCGTTCCGCGGAGATCCAACTGGGCGGGCCCGGCCGCGAGGATGGCCGCGTCCTCGTTCATATTCCTGGCCGCGATGGCCATGCCGGTCATCCAGATAGCCTGGTAGCCGATCCGGGTCGTCACGCTGGGCATGGGCCGGCAGACGAGCGTGACCGCCAGGTCGCCCACAAATGAAGTCCCGTTCCTGCTCACGCTGTTCGAGTAGCTCATCGGCACGCCGGCGAGCGTCTGGGTGTAGTCGGTCCTCTGTCCGGCCGAGTTGTTGCAGATGGCGCCTTTCAGCTCCGTGTCGATCCACCACTGCCGATCGACGTTGAACTGGAACAACTGGCCGATCTGGAAGCCGTAGAGTTCGTTCCTGGCGTGGACGCGCACCGAGTTGGCGGAGCCGCCGACTGGAGAGTTCGACTCGGAATCGTAGCCGAACAACTCCCGGACCCCCACGAACCGCGCCCCGATGAGAAACGACGTGGTCAGGCGCTCCTGAGGCATGGGCAGTTGCCGGCGGAGGTTCAGCTCCATGTTCTGCATGAAGGAGAACTCGCGGATCGACACGAGGTCGTTGTAGTCCAGCCCGACCACCGGGTTCCTGCCGAAACCGCTGAAAGGCGAAAAGAGGTTCCCCAGCGTCCCCTCGTCGTTGAGCGTGTTGTCGCGCACCGCCGCCGACTCATTCAAGTCGCTCAGCCAGAAGTAGGAGAACTCGATCTGGTAGGGAGACTCGCCGAAGGTGTGGCCGACCAGGAAGCGCGGGCCGGCGCTAAAGGGCATGTCGAAGTCGCGCGTGGAGAGGGCAAGGTTGTCGACCGTGTTGAGGGTCGCCGCGTCGGTCGCCCCGTGGACATCGCGACGGAGCATCACCCCGTCGACACGGAAATAGAGCGGGCAGCGGGGCGGAGCGAAGTAACATGCGTCGTCGCACGCCGACGCCGCAGGATTCGACGCGGCCACGTCCCATCGCGCTTCCGAAGCCCCAGAGTCTTGGGCCGATGCCCCGCCCGGCGCGAACACCGCCATCAGCGACAGCATCGCGACCCCGAGTCGCCAGTTTGCTTGCAACCTCGCCATAATCACTACTTCCGGTTCTTGCGGTATCCCGGCGCAGGCCCCCGAACGGTTACTTTGTGTATTCGGCTTTCCCGACCGGTGTCATCAGAATATCCGCTACAATCGGACTCCCGAGATACTCCGGTTCAGATTGTCCGCATTGCGCAGACTACCCACGTTCGCGCAAGCCGAAATGAAACGGACCGTTGGCTGGTGGCTCTTGCACTGGGATTGACCCGGTTTGCCGCCACGGGCTGCAACCCGAAACCCAACCGTAAAGGCAACGGTTTCAAAGGCTTCCATCGCCCAGCGAACGTCGAAGCGAGTCCAGCTCAGCGGCGGCATAGATACGGCGTTTCTCCTGGAAGTAGCCGTATTCGGTTTTTTCGGCGTCGGTCCAGGTGTTGTGCTGCGGGTAAGAGCCGCAGAAGGGGACGAGCAGGTCGAGCCAACAGGCGAAGGTGCGTTTTTCGTTCTCGCTGACTTGAACGTCGTGGTGGGCGGGTTCAAAGCAGTTCATGATCCGGCTCTTGGACGCGCCCGTGTGGTACGGCGGGAGCATCACGGCGCGGCTGCGAGGTTTCAGCCACGTCATCCACGGGTTCTTGTCGGGATTGCCGGAGGTGGTCAGCGCGACGTAGGACTGCGTGTAGGCGCGCTTTGGATCCACCTGGCCTGCGCCGATCAGACGTATGCTTTCGGGCCTGGCCGGTTCTCCCGTCAGGCTGATCTTGCACTCCTGGATCCGGGAGGCGTTGTGGCAGCTCACGCAGTGTTTGTCGAGAATTGGCTGGATTTCCCGGACGAAACTGAAGCCGTCGACCGGCGCGTTGGCATCCAGCGAACGTGGGGCGTTGACCCCGAGGTAGTTCTCGACGCTGTCCATCCACGACTGGGACGCGAGCTGCCGAATCAGCGGATGCTCCTTGCCCGCAAAGGGCTTGAGTTTCTGTGGTGGCTTGGAGAGCGCGAGCGTGGTCTTCAGGGAAGTCGGCGGCTGGGCGCCCGCGTCGGTCTTGTTCTCATGGCAGCCGATGCAGGAGAGGCGCTCGCCGTTCTGGAGCGTCGACCAGCTACGCATCGACTGGATGGTGTAGCCCTTGGCGTCGAGCACCTGGAAGTAGACGGGGGCGTGGGCGGGCACTTCGAAGCAGCAACTGCCGTCGGTCTCGATGTCGACCTCGCCCAACACGTGTTTGACGTCCCAACTGCCGCTGTTCAGCGAGATCGGCGTCTGGCAGAGCCCGGTCTCGCACTCACCCCCGTTCTGCCCGTAGCCCATACGGCACACACGGTACTCCAGCGCCACGACCCGCAGCTTCTTCGCCGTACCCCGCGGGATTCCCGCGAGCCCCGGGCCTTGATAGACGTCCTGCACGGTGTAGATCCCGTTGTTTTCGCGTGGGCGGATGAGCGACGCGCGTACGGGGGGCGGCGTGCGGGTCATGACGGGAATCGCCAGCCCCGTGCCTTGCCAGTCATCGAACGCCAGCAGCTCGCGCGCACCGTCGGGCGTCATGTAGTAGACGCCCAGGGGAGGATTGAAAGGACCGAAGGGAGGCAGGTAGCCCTCCGGGCAGAACGAACACAGGTAGTTCTCCTCGTCAAAGGCATAGGGATTGGAGTACTGAGGCCCGAACTGTCCGAAGATGTCGATCTTCAGGTCGAGGTAGGGCCTGGCCGGATCGGGCGGCTCGGGACGGATGAAGTCGGCGCGCTCGCGGCCCGGGGCCCCGTTGAGTTTCATATTCACGAATTCGATCCCGTGGCCTGCCTGGATGCCCCGGTTGCGGTCGATCACACCGAGCTTCCCCTTGTAGATCGAGTGGTGTCCGGCGATCACTGCGATCGCCTTGTGCGATCCCGGAATGCCCCGTGCGTGGATAATCGCCGCCGGGAACATGCTGTTGTTCCCGTAGTATTCCATCTGAGCCGTGCCGTCCGGGTTCATCGAGATGAGAGGGTGGTTGAACAGGGCGCTGCGGTCGTTGTACTCCCAGCGGGTGAAGACGACACGGCCGTCCTCCAATACCTGGGGGTGGTTCGTCATGAGTTGGTCGAATGTCAGGCGGCGGATATTGCCGCCATCGGCATCGCAACGGTAGATGTTTCCGCCAGCGCGGTACCAGCAGTCGCTGATGTGGACGTCGCGCGTGGAGGTGAAGACGATGTGGCCGTCCGGCAGGAACGTCGGCTCGCAGTCGGCAACCGGCAAGGGCTTGCCGCTGTTGAGAATGGGGAAGGTGATCTGCCTCACCCGCCGCGTCGCCATGTCCATGGTGTAGAGGTAGTAGGAATCGGTCTCGAAGTTGTCGCGCATGGAGAAGACGAGCGTTCGAGCGTCCCAGGAGAGGTTCGGGTCGCAGATGGCCCCTTCCGGCTTCTCAATCAGCACCTCGTGCCGGACCGTGCCGTTTTCGAGCAGGGTTCCCATGCAGAGTTGCCCGCCCGTTTTGAAGCCGTAGGTGTAATCGCGGATCTGCTCGTCGGGGAGGTCGTACTTGCCGGCAAGGCCCTGCATGCAGCCGAAAATGCCGTGCTTGGCATAGACGAACCGCGTGGCCTTCCCCCGCAGGGCCTGGAGACGCGCCGTGCGCCGCGCGGCGCAGGCGTCGTAGTACAACGAACGCCATCGCGGATCGCACGCGGGCACCTTCCCGCCGGCAAGCTGGCCCAGCCGCTGCTTCAGCGTCTTCAGCCCGGGATCGTGCTCGGGGACTTGTCCCAGAACCTTCCGCACCAGGGATTGCTCTCGTCCATGGTCGCCGGCCGAGGTGAAGATCCCGGCAATATCCAGCCCGGCATCCTGATAGAGCCAGTCGCGCTCGAGGCGATGGCGGGGGAACGCGACGTCCGGCGGATTCTTGACGGGGTAGTCGGCGGGCCGGGCGTCGTAGCAGGTGACTTCCGCAATCTGGACGTTCAGATTCCGCCCGTCACCCGCCGTCGGCAATCCCACCTTGCGGGACCACGGAATCTGCGACTCAGGCATCCACGGCCCCGGGTAGCGCTGCTGGTACGAGTCATTCACTCGCACCTTCACGTAGCGTGTCGTCACCGGGGACCACTCCACGAAGGCGGAGTTGCTGTTGGACGTGGCGGGCAACTCCTGGTCCTCCGCGAGCGGGCGGATCCGCTCCCGCCCGTGCGCGTCGGCGCAGGCGGACACGCTCACGTTCTTCGCCAACACGTAGACCCAGGCGTTGCGGGCCACGAATCGCATCCCGGAAACCGCTCGCTCGGCTCCCAGATCGAGCACGAACGTGGCGGTCACGGGCGGCGCCGCCTTGGGCGGACAGACCCGCGCGTCCTTGCCCGTGCGCGTGTCGTCCAGCAGGCAGGCGTAAGTGCCCAGGTCGCCGTCGATCATCCTCTCGGGCGCGTATCTGCCCGGCGGGGTCGGGAACCACTCCGCATCGGTCCACACAGCGACCGGCCGGAACTCCGCCGCCGCCAAGGGGCAGACAAGGGACGCCAACAACACGACGGTTTGGATGGCTTTCGTTCTCATGATTCTTGCGGTCGGAAGACCAGGCGAGGGATCTACACAGGGTTTCCTAATCTCGGTGGACGAGGCGCAGGGTCCACGGATTCCGCGTGAGGGCATCTTGGATTAGTATGACGAAGGAATCCGAGTGAAACAACAGGCATATTCCGCAACGCGACGCTGTTTTGCGTCCCCCCCGGCCAATGCAACTTCCCATGGCATCCCCCAGTTCAGTCCGGGCACGGCGGCATGTGGCGCTGGCCTATCCGCTGGCCGTGCCCTGGATGACCGCCTTTGTACGCGGCGTGATGGAGTATGGCCAGCGGCACGGCGGGTGGACGCTCACCACCAGTCCGCCGTCGCTCCTCGGCGCCGGCGAGGAGAATCTGACGCTCGACAGTCTCCGGGGCTGGCCCGGCCACGGCGTGATCACGGCCGTCTTGACCCCGGCCGACGTCCGCGCGGCCGAGCGGCTCGGCATTCCTGTGGTGAACCTGGCGGCGACGCTCCCCGATACGGGAATCCCCAGCGTCCTGCCCGACCACTACGGCATGGGCCGGCTGGCGGCCGAGCACCTGCTGGAGCGCGGGCTGCGGCGCCTGGCGTACTATGGGGTCAAGGGGTTCTGGTTTTCTGAACTGCGTTGCCGGGGCTTTGTCGAGTGCGCCGAACGGGCGGGGGCAACGTGCGATGTCCTCGAAGTGCCGCGCAAGTCGGGCCCGTGGGCCAATTGGCAGAAGCGGACCGGCCTGCTGGTCCGCTGGCTCCAGCAACTCCGACCGCCGGTCGGATTGCTGGCCGTTCAGGACTATCGTGCCCGGGTGGTGATCGAGGAGTGCGAACGCCTCGGCCTCCGCATCCCGCACGACGTGGCCGTTCTCGGCATGGAAGACGACCCTACGCTCTGCGAGTTCTGCCGGCCGACGCTCAGCAGCGTCTCGCGCAACGCCTGGCGACTGGGGGTGGAAACGGCCTCCATGCTCGACTGCCTGATGGACGGCCGGCCACGTCCGCCGGACGTGGTGCTCCCGTCCGACGGCGTCGTCGCGCGGCAATCGACCGACACGATCGCCGTCGACGATCCGCGTCTGGCGGCCGCCGTGCATTTCATCCACGACCACCTCAGCGAGCCGTTCGGCGTGGAGCGGATCGTGCAAGCGTCGTCCATTTCACGCCGGCAGTTGGAGACCCGTTTTCGGGACGTGCTCGGCTGCACTCCCCACGACTACCTCAGCCGCCGGCGGGTCGAGCGGGCCAAGCAGTTGCTCGCGGCCCCCGAACGGGTCAAGTTCCACCACGTGGCCAAGGCCTGCGGATTCCCGAGCGTCGATCGGATGCGGTTGGTCTTCCGGCGCATCACCGGAACGACGCCCTTGGAATACCGCCTCGCTGCACGAAACAAGGGGAACTAGCGGAGTGCCTGTCCCGGAACTCAGCCGCCGGCAGCGGGCAGGCAACCGGAATCAACGCCACGACCGCTTGGACGGTTACGGCAACTCAATGGGAGCGTCTTCGGGCAGTTCAATATACTTGATGTTGCCGCCCAGGTCTTGCACCCGGAGGTTGAGCGTCTTTTCCTGACCGGGGGCCGGATCGCCGAAGAGGTCCGTGTACTTGCCCAAGTCCGTCCGGAACTTGCCCTGGAAAGCGGCCTGCACCTTCCTGGTAACATCCACACCGGGCGTTGCGGCGCGTTTGTCGGTTGCGTAGACGCGGAGGCTTAGCGCCGTTGCATCGCATACGTAATTCCCGTTGTTGCCGATCGCAATATCAACGTGCTTTCCCAGGTCGCCGGGGTTGATGCGAACCACGAAGTCCGAGTTGTGGGTACGGGCTCCTTGTCCTTCCGATGTCAACTCGAGGACGTTGAGAACCATCGGGGTCCGGTCGTCTTTCCAGTTGACGGCCTTCAACGAAACACCGTTGCCACCGTGATTGGTCAACGTCTTTCCCGAGATCGCGATGCCTTTGCCGGAAAGCCGCGGGCCCGGCGACCAACGGATGAGGTTGTAGCAGGCCGGATCGGCTATCGGGTGCGTGAGCAGGTACTGTTTCCGCTGGTCTGCCGGAATGACCAGGTCGAACATATTCTTGGAGTAATGCCGCTGCCAGTTCTCCTCCATCGTCTTGGCAGGAGCGTAGTCGGCGAAGAAGCCCAGGTTCCCGCCCCCCGGCAGACCGTAAGCGTATCCCAGCGGACAACCGTCGACTTTGTACTTCGAATTCAACTGCGTCTTCTCGGAATCCTTGGCGGTGGACAACAGGCCGTCGTTCTTGCAGTTGAAGAGTGACCAGGAGCCGGACTCGGATTTGTCGGGAAACGCGGCCGGGACATCTGGCTTGCCCTGCGGATTCCGGTAATCGGCAGCCAGATCGGCAACGAGGTCGCCGGCCACGGCAAACATCTCCCTCCATTGGTGATCGCTCTTGGGGCCGTACCACGCGAACGTAATCTCTCCGTTGGCCGATTGGCGTGGTTCGGAGAGCAATTCGTCGTCCATGATGCGAATCGGACGCGTATCCTTGAGATTCGGGACCTTGAAGTACACGTCGATGCCCTCAGGATCGACAAACTCCGTCAGAACGACATCGACCGGGTCGCCGGTACGGTCGGGGCTCGTCCATGCCTTGGTGATCACCTTCTGTCCGTTGGGACGAATGGTATCGTCCGGGATCGGGGTGCCAATGCTGGCCGGATCGATCACGAGATCACGGGGGTTCGGGCATTTCTTGAGTGCGGCCGCGTTCCGTGTGTCGCTGAGGGTGAACAGAACCGGTCCACGCAACAGGGCCACCCGGCCGTCCTGGATCATCCGGCCACGAACGAAACGCCAGTTCATCGGCATCGAGAGCGTCAGAGTATCGCCGGATTTCCAAAGCCGCTTGATCCGGGCGCAGCCAAGCGGCGACTTGTCCAATGGGCACGGCACGTTGCACACGGCACACGCAATGGTCTCCGCCCAACGCGGGGTGCGGAACAGGAACGCAAACTCGACGGGCGCGGAGCATGTAAACGACAGTTTGACGTCGCCGGAACTCGGGTAGGCGGTTTCCTGCTTGATCTGAACGGTCGTGCCGTCGACGTCGAACGTCTTGTCGGAACTGGTGAAGAGGTTCAGCGCGATGCCGCCGTCCGGCGTGCGGTAGTACACCTTCTGCGGAAGTTCGGCAACCGCACGGCGGAAGTTCCCGTTGCAGCAGAAGGTATCGCGTGTCTGGAAATGCCGCTTTCCCGTAAACGGAGTGAAGTAGCAGATGCGGCGACCGTCCGGGGCTTGCGCTCCGAACAGGGCGTTGTAGATCGCTCGTTCCGTGATGTCCCCATAGCGCATGTCGCCCTGCAATCGCATGAGGCTGTCGAGCCAGCGGAGCAGATAGGCCGTGACGCAGGATTCTTCGACAGCCCCCGAACCGTCCTGATTGTAGGTGAAGTGTTCTCCCTGGGACGTGGAACCGGTGACGAGCAGTCCGCCGCGGCCCCGTTCGAGCAATTCCTGCTTCATCCACAGGCTCTTCTTGAGGTAATCCTCGCCGCCGATCAGCCGATACAATTCGGTGTCGGGATACATGTGCGACAGCATCACGTAGACATGGTAGCGGGCGTGCGAGATGTTCTTCTCCCAGGCGTCGAACGGCTTCAGGTAATACCAGTGCGGCTCGTATTGCACAGTCCTGGCAAAGTCGAGGTATTTCTTCTCGCCGCTCACGCGATACAACTCGACGAACCCTTCCGTGATTCCCGCGATGGAGGTGCCGGGGGGAATCACGTGTACTCCCTCCGCGCCGGCGGGGAACATTTTCATGATGTAGTCTGCCATGACCTTCGCGTCCGCCAACGGTTGCGGGTTCCCCGTCGTCCGATAGTGGCGCACCAACGCCAGGTTGATATACTCCTGCTCGTGGAGGATCCAGTTGACGACATTCTGGTAGTTGTTCGGTTCGACCTTCCAGAAACCCAGGTATCCGTCCGGATCGCGCGACGCACGCAGTTGATCCATGATGTATTGAACGCGCCGGGCGACTTCCGGATCGCCGCTGTATTGGGCAAACAGACTGCCTGCATCCAGGACTTTGCCGATGCCGTAGTACACGTTGCGTGTGTCGCCGCGATCCGTTCGGTTCTTGAACTTGTCCAGCCAGTCCCGGTCCAGGTCGAGAACCAGGTAGTTCTTGGTGATCAAGTCCATGATGCGGCGATCGATCTCACCGCCTGCCAGCTCCCGGTGAGTGAGCCTTTCCGAAATCAACTTGTCGCCGAGGAGCGGCTTGACGACATCCCGTTCGCCCGCAGCCAGGGCGCTGGTCCAGGCAACGAGCGCTGCGACGGTGAGCCATCGCCGAGTGCTGTGGAGGGCTGGCATTCCGGTTCTTGCCACTCGCACCATGGAGGCCACTGCTTGTGGAAAGCGTTTCATCAGTGGTTGCCTTTCCTTGTCGGGGCGATGATTTGGGGAACTGAACGGAGGCAATACGAAGACCCTGCTTGGCCGCCTCTCGAGGTGGACCGCTCACACGGCCAGCACGTGGATCGGCACGATCGAGAGCCCGGGCATGGCGGCAACGGCTCCTGCCGGGATAAACGTTTCTCCCGGCAGTCTAAACGTTGTACTCCAGTTGTCAAGAGCGCTCAGGCGAAACCCAGGGCCTTGAAAGATGCCACCTGCATTCCGTTTCTGTCCCACGACAAGACGGTGTTTCACGGCATCACCTTCCTGGACGTGATCCCTGCCGGGTCTGAAAAGGTTGACTGAGGGTCCGCGGAATGGGATACTCCCACTGCGTTGCGTCCGTTGGACCGCTGGCTTCCCTCAAGACCGGGGCGGCACGTATCGCGCGGTTGCATCGCCCGGGTCGCGATCGTGAGAGCAGGTGTGGACATGAGCTTCCGGGCCTCTTGGATGGGGGGCTGCGACGGCCCCACTTCACTGCGCACGTTCCTGTACAGATTCACTGCACTTGTACTTGCGACGTGCCCGGCAGTTGCCTTGATACTTGCTGGAAGACACGTACATTCTGAAGAGAGACGGAGTGTACCGAATATCGTCGTCATTCTTGCGGACGATTTCGGTTACGAGTGCGTGACCGCGAACGGCGGCAACTCGTATCGGACGCCGAACCTGGACCGGCTTGCCGCTGCGGGCATGCGTTTCGAGCAGTGCCACGTGCAGCCGCTCTGCACGCCCACGCGCGTGCAGCTCATGACGGGGCGTTACAACGTGCGGAACTACCTCAAGTTCGGCACGCTGCTGCGCACGGAGACCACGTTCGCGCAGTTACTCAAGCGGGCGGGCTACGCCACGGGCGTCTGCGGCAAGTGGCAGCTCGGGCGTGAAACGGACTCGCCGCGGCATTTCGGCTTCGACGAAGCGTGCCTCTGGCAACACACGCGGCGCCCGCCGCGCTACGCCAATCCGGGCCTGGAATACGACGGCGTCGAGAAGGACTTCTCCCGCGGCGAATACGGGCCGCAACTGGTGAACGACTTCGCGCTCGACTTCATCACCCGGCACCGGGAAGGCCCCTTCTTCCTCTACTACCCCATGATCCTGACGCACGATCCCTTCCAGCCCACCCCCGATAGCCCGGACTGGACCCCCGAGGCGGTCGGTGAGAAGGTGAACCGAGATGCAAAGCACTTCGCCGACATGACCGCGTACCTGGACAAGATGGTGGGCCGGGTGGACGCGAAGCTTGCCGAGCTCGGCATCCGCGACAACACGCTGCTCCTGTTCCTCGGCGACAACGGCACGCACAGCAGCGTCAGCAGCCGATTTCAGGGCGCCGACTACCGCGGCGGCAAGGGAAGCACCACGCGCCGCGGCACCCACGTCCCCTTCCTCGCGAGCTGGCCCGCGGTGATCAAGAAAGGCCGGGTCAACAGCGACCTCATCAGCAGCGCCGACTTCCTGCCCACGCTTTGCGAGGCGGCCGCCGTGCCCGTGCCCGCCGGCATCGACGGCGTCAGCTTCCTGCCGCAACTGCGAGGGGAGCGCGGTTCACCGCGCCCGTGGCTGTACTCCTGGTACTCGCCGCGCCAGAGGGCCGACATGACCGTACGGGAGTTCGCCTTCGACCACCGTTACAAGCTCTACCGCGGCGGCCGGTTCTTCGACGTCGCCGCCGACCCGGACGAAAAGAAGCCCCTTCCGGTGGCGCAGCTTGCAGGCGAGGCCGCCGCATCGGCGAAAAAACTGGAAGCGGCGCTCGGTCAGTTCCGGGACGCCCGCCCCGCGGAGCTCGACCGGCAATTCGAGCAGGCCATGAAGGACTTGCCCACCTCCAAACCAAAGAAGAAGCGGCAAGGGAAATAGCCGTCCGTGTTGTCCGCCTTGAGCAAACCCTTGGCTTCCCATACGCTAGACTCTCGCTTGACGTCCGAATCGACACCTCTTGCCCCCAACCTTACGATGAAGACACGAATCCTCACCGCTGTGGCCATGACGGTTGTGCTGGCGTCCCTCACGGCGTCGCTTTGCGGCGCGGAGCGGCCGAATATCGTCGTCTTCCTTGTGGACGACATGGGCGTGATGGACACGTCGGTGCCGCTGCTGACCGACGCTGCCGGCCGTCCGAAGCGCTATCCGCTGAATGACTACTACCGCACGCCGAACATGGACCGGCTTGCCGCACGCGGCATCCGTTTCAGCAACTTTTACGCCATGAGCGTCTGCTCGCCCACGCGGATCTGCATCATGACGGGCCAGAACGCCGCGCGGCATCGGACCACGAACTGGATCAACCCGGACAAGGACAATGCCGGCCCCAACGGCCCGCCGCAGTGGAACTGGAGGGGCTTGAAGAAGGGCGACGTGACGCTCCCCCGGGTCCTGGAGGCCAACGGCTACCGCACGATCCACGTCGGAAAGGGCCATTTTGGGCCGCGGGCCTCGCAAGGCGCGGACCCGCGCAACCTCGGCTTCGACGTCAACGTGGGCGGGGCGTCGTTCGGCGCCCCGGGCAGCTACTACGGCAAGGACAACTTCGGCAACGGCACCCGTCGCTCCGGCAACGCAGTCCCCGGGTTGGAGAAGTACCACGGGACGGACACGTTCCTGACCGAAGCGCTGACCCTCGAGGCCAAGGCCCGCCTGAGCGAGGCGGTCGCGGCGGGCAAGCCGTTCTTCCTCTACATGAGCCACTACGCGGTCCACGCCCCGTTCATGAGCGATCCGCGGTTCGCCGCCCACTACGCGGACTCCGGCAAACCGAAACCGGCCCAGGCCTTCGCCACCCTGATCGAAGGCATGGACAAGTCGCTGGGCGACCTCCTCGATCATCTCGACGCGCTGGGCGTTTCCGAGAACACGCTCCTCTTCTTCCTGGGCGACAACGGCTCCGACGCCCCGCTCGGCCACCCGCACGAAGTGGCCTGCGCCGCCCCGCTGCGAGGCAAGAAGGGCGCGCATTACGAGGGCGGCATGCGCGTGCCGTTCATCGCGGCCTGGACAAAGGCAAACGCCCGGAACCCCTGCCAGAAGCGGCTTCCCATTCCTGCCGGCGCGATCCAGGGCCAACTGGCCGCGGTCTACGATCTCTTCCCCACGATCCTCGCGCTGACGGATATCACCCCGCCTCCGGACCACGTCCTGGACGGCTCGCGTCTCGACACGCTCCTCACCGGCCGGCGCGACAGCAGCCGCAAAGAGACCTTCCTGATGCACTATCCGCATTCGCCGCACCGCACCGACTACTTCACGTGTTATCGCGAAGGGCCCTGGAAGGTGATCTATCATTACTTCCCGTCCGAGGTCTCCGGCAATTCGCACTACCAGCTCTTCCATCTCTCCGAGGACCCCTTCGAGCAACAGGACCTTTCCGCTTCGCGGCCCCAGGAGCTGCGCCGCATGATGCAGGGCCTCATCGCCGCCTTGGAGAAACAGAAGGCCGTGTATCCCGTGGACAAGGACGGCACGACGCCGTTGAAACCCAAGCTGCCGTGACGCCCCATCTGGAAACAAGAGGAGGTCCTGCAATCGTGGGAGGGCGAGGAATGACTGGCGGCTTGGGTGGCATGCCGTCACTCGGCGCAGCCGAGGGTCGGCATGGAAGCCGTCATCGCGGCGTCCATGCTCACCCGACGCTTCGCGTCGTGAGAGCATGCCACCCAATCCCCATAGTTGTTCTTCGGCCGATCCTGAGAAAGGTTGCCATCGTGAAACCAACGCTCATCGTCCTTGCGTCTCTGTGGGCCCTTTGCGTCGTTGCCGCAACCGCGTCGTGCGCGGAGCCGAGGCCGAACATCCTCTTCTGCATTGCCGACGACTGGAGCCTGCACGCGGGCGCGTACGGGACGAAGTGGGCGAAGACGCCCGCCTTCGACCGGATCGCCCGCGAGGGGTTGTTGTTCACCAACGCCTACACGCCCATGGCCAAATGCGCGCCATCCCGGGCGATCGCGCTCACGGGGCGCTCTCTGTGGCAACTCGAGGAAGCGGGCAACCACATCCCCTACTTCCCCGCCAAGTTCAAGACCTGGCCCGAGGTCTTGGCGGAACGGGGCTGGCATACGGGCGTCACCGGCAAGGGATGGGCGCCCGGGATCGCCAACGACGCGGCCGGGAAACCACGTTTGATGACCGGCAAGCCGTTCAACCGGCGGCGTGCCCCGCCTCCGACTACCGGCATCTCAGACAACGACTACGCGGCCAACTTCGTCGATTTCCTCGATGCCGCGTCTCGAGACGCTCCCTGGTGCTTCTGGTACGGCGCCTACGAGCCGCACCGGGGCTACGAGTTTCAGTCGGGCATGCGCAAAGGCGGCAAGCGACCGGCCGACATCGACCGCGTGCCCGCCTACTGGCCGGACCACGAAACCGTGCGCCACGACATGCTCGACTACGCCTTCGAGGTGGAACACGTGGACCGGCATCTCGCGCGCATGCTGGCGGAGCTTGAGAAACGGGGCCTGCTCGACAGCACGCTGATCGTCGTCACCAGCGACCACGGGATGCCGTTTCCCCGGGTCAAGGGCTACGCGTACCACGATTCCAACCACGTCCCCCTGGCCTGCCGCTGGCCCGGCGGCATCAAGAATCCCGGCCGGGTGATCGAGGACTTCGTCAATTTCACCGACATCGCCCCCACCGTCCTCGACCTCGCCGGCATCGGAGAGAAGCAGAGCGGCATGATGCCGATCACGGGCCGCAGTTGGCGTCCCATTTTCGCCAGCGGCCGGGCGGGCCAGGTCGTCGCCGAGCGGGACCACGTGCTGATCGGCAAGGAGCGGACCGACGTGGGCCGGCCGCACGACTGGGGCTACCCCATCCGCGGCATCGTCACGCGGAATCACCTTTACCTGAGGAACTACGAGCCCGGCCGCTGGCCCGCCGGGAATCCCGAGACCGGCTACCTCGACACCGACGGCAGCCCCACGAAGTCGCTGATCCTCGAATTGGGCCGGAAGGACCGGGCGGACCGGTTCTGGCAGTTCAACTTCGGCATGCGGCCCGCCGAAGAATTTTTCGACCTGGCCCACGACGCCGACTGTGTCCACAACCTGGCAGCAGACCCCGCACACGCCAAGCAGATCGAATCGCTGCGCGACCGCATGACCGCCGAACTCAAGGCGCAGGGCGACCCCCGCATGTTCGGCAAGGGACACCTGTTCGACCAGTACCAGCCCGCCTCCCACGCCGGCTTCTACGAGCGTTTCCTGCGCGGCGAGAAGCCCAAGGCGGGCTGGGTCTCGGAAACAGACTTTGAGAAAGGCCCTCTGTAATCTGTCATGAAGCACCTCCTCGCGCTGTCCACGGTCCTGATGCTGTCTCCGTTGGCCGTGTCGTACGCGGCCGGCCGGCCCAACGTCGTGGTCATTTATACCGACGATCAAGGTTCGATCGACGCGAACTGCTGCGGCGCGACCGACCTCGTCACGCCGGCCATCGACGGCCTGGCCCGCCGCGGCGTGCGGTTCACCCAGTTCTACAGCGCCGCCCCGGTCTGTTCGCCTTCCCGGGCGGCGATGCTCACGGGCCGGTATCCGCAGCGGGCGGGCGTGCCGGGGAACGTGAGCTGCTCGCGGGGCGATCCGGGCATGCCCGCCGAACAGGTCACGCTGGCCGAGATGTTCAAGTCGGCCGGTTACGCTACGGCCCACGTCGGCAAGTGGCACCTCGGCTATAGCCCCGAGACCATGCCCAACGCCCAGGGCTTCGACTTCTCCTTCGGCCACATGGGCGGGTGCATCGACAACTACTCTCACTTCTTCTACTGGCAGGGCCCCAACCGGCACGACCTGTGGCGCAACGGCGTGGAAACCTGGCGCGACGGGCGGTACTTTCCCGAGTTGATGGTCGAGGAGGCCACCGGGTTTCTCGAAAAGAACAAAGACCGACCCTTCTTCCTCTACTTCGCCATCAACATGCCGCACTATCCCTATCAGGGATACGAGAAGTGGCAGCGCTACTACTCCAAGCTGTCCTATCCACGCAGTCTCTATGCGGCGTTCATTTCCTCGATGGACGAGAACCTCGGGCGGCTCCTGGCGGCGCTCGATCGGCTCGGGCTGCGCGAGCGGACGATCGTGATCCTCCAGTCGGACAACGGCCACAGCGCCGAGGAGCGGGCCCATTTCGGGGGCGGCAGCGCCGGGCCGTACCGCGGGGCGAAGTTCAGCTTGTTCGAGGGAGGCATCCGGTTGCCGGCGATCCTCTCCTGGCCCGGCTCGCTCCCCGAGAACCAGATCCGCAGCCAGTTGGCCGTGTCCTGCGATTGGATGCCCACGGTCGCCGAGCTGTGCCGAGTGCCGCTCCCTCAGCGCAAGCTGGACGGCCACAGCCTTGTCGAGGTGATCCGCTCGCCATCCGCCCCCAGCCCACACAAGGTCTTCCACTGGCAGACCGGCCCGGCGAAGAATCCGTCCTGGGCGGTGCGCGAGGGGCCGTGGAAGCTGCTGGGGAACCCGCAGGATCCCTCGAAGAAGGCCCCGCTTACCGCCGCCGACCGGCTCTTCCTCGCGAACCTCGAGAACGACGTGAGCGAGACCACCAACGTCGCCTCGGAGCATCCCGAAATCGTTGCGCGACTCAAGAAGCTCCACGAAGAGTGGGTGAGACAGGTGGAGGAGCAATAGAGGGAGAACCATGATGATTCGTCTGCTCTCGGGTACTCTCCTGACGGGACTCCTGGTGGTCCCGCCCTTGTTCTGCGCGGCCGGAGAGCGCCGCCCGAACTTCGTCCTCATCAATTGCGACGACCTCGGCTACGGCGACCTGAGCTGCTACGGAGCGGCCAAGCAGCGCACGCCGAACGTCGACCGGCTCGCGAAGGAAGGGATACGGTTCACGAGTTTCTACTCCGCCAGCGGCGTCTGCACGCCGAGCCGCACCAGCCTGATGACCGCCTGCTATCCGCGGCGGGTGAACATGCACACCAACGGCGTCGGCTATTGGGTCCTCTTCCCAGGGAACGAGCGAGGGCTGAACCCCGACGAAGTCACCGTGGCCGAGGTGCTCCGAGGGGCGGGCTATGCCACGATGTGCATCGGCAAGTGGCACTTGGGCGACCAGCCGCCGTTCCTGCCGACCCGGCAAGGCTTCGACCGCTACTTCGGCATCCCGTTCTCCAACGACATGGGCCAGACCCGGGCCAAGGGCCAGCGCGACCCGAAGCGCCCTCCCACGCCCCTGCTGAAGGACGACAAGGTCATCGAGGAGGAGCCCGACCAGCGCTATCTCACCCGGCGCTACACGGACGAGGCGCTCAAGTTCATCACGGAAAACCAGAAGCGGCCTTTCCTGCTCTACCTTGCCCACTCGTTCCCACACTGGCCGCACTACGCCAGCGAGGCGTTTGCCGGCAAGAGCGCCAACGGGGTCTACGGCGACTGCATCGAGGAGGTCGATGGGAGCACCGGCCAGATCGTCGCCAAGCTCAAGGAACTCGGCCTGGAGAAGCAGACGCTCGTCGTGTTCACCTCCGACAACGGCGGCGTCCGCGCGCACGGCGCCAGCAACGGGCCGCTCAAGGCCGGGAAGGCCACAAGCTTCGAGGGCGGCCACCGGGTGCCGTGCGTCGTCTGGGCGCCGGGCCGCGTGCCCTCCGGCAGAGTATGCGACAAAGTCTGGACCATGCTCGACATGCTCCCGACCTTCGCCGCACTCGCCGGAGCCAAGCCGCCGACCGACCGCATCCTCGACGGATTCGACGAGAGCTCCCTGCTCGCGAAGCCCGAAAACGCGGAGTCGCCCTACGACAAGGCCGGCTACTTCTACTACTATGAAGGGCACCTCCAGGCGGTGCGGTGCGGCCGCTGGAAACTCCGCGTGGCCAAGGACGGCCCGAAACTCGGCAGCACGCCGCTGGCCAGGCCGGAACTCTACGATCTCGACGCCGACCTCGGGGAGACCACCGATGTGGCCATCCGGAATCCCGAGGTGGTGGCACGGCTCCTCCCGCTTCTCGAGCGGTGCCGCGCCGACATCGGCGACGGCGACCGGCCCGGCAAGAACCAGCGCCCGCCCGGGCGCTTTCCCGGCGCCAAGCCGCTGACGCCCGTGCAGACACGCGAAGGGGGCGTTCCGCGCGTGGGTTTCCGTGTGCAACTCGACGTGATCACCGAGGGCTACGATCGCAAGAGCGACTGGTTTCAGCCGCGGATCGGCGTCATCCTGCCTGCCACGGCAGTGCTCACCATGACCAAGGCGCAGCTTTGGGGCAGCGACATCTTCACGGCGATCCAGGAGATGCGGTCCGACGATTTCGGCCGCACCTGGTTGGCGCCGAAGATTCACCCGACGCTGGGACGCCGCAAGCTCGCGGGCGACGCCGAGGCCTGCCCCTGCGACCTGACGCCCGCCTGGCACGCCAAGACCGGCAAGCTCCTGATGACCGGGCACACCGCGAACTACCACCGCGGCGCCCGGGGTGGACTCATCCTCGACAAGACCCTCACGCGCGACACGTCGTACTCCGTCTACGATCCCGGGAAGCGGGAGTGGTCCGAGTGGAAGACGCTTCGCTTGCCCGACCGCGAGCATCTCTTCTGGGCCATGGCCGGGTGCACGCAGCGAGTGGACCTTCCCGACGGCGACATCCTCCTGCCGCTCTACTGCCTGGACCGGAAAAGCGTCGTCGGCGACAATTTCTGGAAGCGGTGCATGTTCGCCACGGTGGCCCGGTGCGCGTTCGACGGGACCGAGCTGCGCTACCTGGAGCACGGCGACGAGCTCTCCGTGGCCGATCCGCGGGGGTTCTGCGAGCCGTCGCTGACCCGGTTCGGCGACCGCTTCTACCTCACGCTCCGCAACGACGTGAAGGGCTATGTGGCCGCGGGCCGCGACGGGATGCACTTCGACAAGCCCGTGCCCTGGGTGTTCGACGACGGCCGCGAGCTTGGCAGCTACAACACGCAGCAGCACTGGGTGACGCACAGCGACGGGCTCTTTCTCGTGTACACACGCCGCGGGGCCGGCAACGACCACGTCATGCGGCACCGGGCGCCGCTCTGGATCGCCCAGGTCGACCCGGTCCGCCTCTGTGTACTCCGCGACACCGAACGGGAGTTGGTGCCGAATCACGGCGCGCAGTTGGGCAATTTTGGCGCCGTCGCGGCGTCGAAGGATGAGTCCTGGGTCGTCACCTCCGAACACATGCAGGGCGACGCCAAAAAACCACTGGACCTCGAACGAACCGAGAAGCGAGGCGCCAACGCCCGGGTCTACCTCGCGCGCATCCGGTGGGACCGACCCAACGGGCTCGTGGCCTGGTGAGGTCCGGGCGGCCGTGCTAGCACTGCCAGCATCCCCGTCGGCGAAACGGCAAAATGGACTTTTCCTGCGCCGGCCAGTGCATTACATTCATCGTCAGCACGGCCACGATGGCACGACGCCGGTCCATGGCAACAGGAGGTTGCGGCAATGCGTGTGGAACCCCAGTCCCGCGAAGTGCGAAGACTCGTTGCGGCGTTCTTCCGGGATTTCGGCGTCCCGACCACAAGCCTCTTCGACCTCGAAGAGAAGATCGTGATCGACGGCGGCACATGCCGCGGACGGACCTATCGGGTCGAGGACCTGACGGCCCGCTGGCTGACCGCCAAAGGCATCGTCGAGTTCTACGACGCCGATCGCTGCCTGATGGCCTCGGTCAATCTGTTCGAGGAGTTGGCCCCGCAACAGATGGCCGCATGACGCCGTCACGTCGCGGTGCGTGGACGGGCCCTGTCGCGTTACGCTCCGGTGCAGAGCGGCGAGCCAATCCCCGCTGGAGGGTGATTGGCAATGTCGACACGGCTCACCCGGAGGGCTTGGTGGGGGAGACAATCTAGATTAGGATGACAGTCCATTCGGTACCGAGGCACCGCATTGGTTGGGTAATTGTCGCGCGGGAATTCGGTACACTTTGCCAACGTAGCTCAATCGGCAGAGCACCGCATTCGTAACCCTATCTTGCCCATTTTACCTAAGTCACTTGTTCTCACCATATTTCGGCAATCTGTAAGGACTTAGGGCGAGTCTCCGGGCCACAAAAACTGCCTCACGACACCCCATTCGACACCATTCTCGGTTGTGCGCACAACCGGGTGTCGTGAAGTGCCTGGCCGCCGAAGCCGGTGGCCCAAGAAGTCGGCTTGAATAAGGCCGCCAATCTGTTATAGTATACGGCAGTTCACATGCTGGCTGGGCTCTGCGCAGGCATCACGAAACGAAACTGGCCTGATGCTCGGAGGTTCCTGGGGTCGTTACGTGGACTGATTGCGCTGTCCTGCGCTGTTGCTGTGCCACCGCATAGTGTAGGCGAAGGTCTAATATCATCATCGGGACGGATCGCCCTCTTCCCGTCGCGTCGGGTTGAGCACCATGATTCAAGTGATTCCTGTCGAGCGAAAATCAGCGGTGCTCACGCCTTCCAGTCTGGCCTGCCTGGCACACGTTCCCACGATCAACTTCACCGCAGGCTGTGCCCACGAGTGCCGCTATTGTTACGCTCGCGGCTACCTGACGTATCCCGGCGAAGACAAAATCAGGTTCTACACGAATACGCTGGCCAAGCTGTGGGACGAGTTGCGCCGCAAACGCAAAAAGCCTACCACGGTTTATTTCAGTCCGTCGAGCGATCCGTTCCAGCCGGTTCCCGAGGTTCTGAACATGGCTTACGACGTGTTCAGGTTTCTCTTGGAGTCGGAGATCGGTGTGGCATTTGTGACCAAGGGGCTGATTCCCGAGCGGCATCGCAAGCTGTTAGCCGCCCATGCACCACTGGTCCAAGGCCGGATCGGGCTGATTACTCTTGATCCGGCCGTGGCCGCCGCGTTTGAACCCGGCACGGCGACACCGGAGGCCCGGCTGGCGCAAGCGGCTGAGTTAATCGGCGCGCACGTCGCGGTCGAGGCCAGGCTCGACCCGATCTTGCCCGGCGTGACCGACGGCGAGGACTGCCTGGAACCGCTCTGCGCGGCGTTGGCGGAAAGCGGCGTGCGGAGGATTGCCGCCAGTGTCCTCTTTCTCCGGCCGGCGGTGATTGGATCGCTGCGGCGGCATCTTGGGGACTGTCCCGATTTTCGCGCGAGCGAAAATGGGACTGTCCCCTTTGGCACAACAATGCTCAATCGGCTATTCGATCGCTTCGCCCATGCCGAATCGCTGGCGATCCATGCAGAAAACAGCCATGTGCGAGCGCTTCCGACGAAAGAGCGTCTTGAAATCATGGAACGTCTGAAATCCATCGCACACCGCCACGGCCTAGAGGTTCTCATCTGCGCGTGCAAAAACCCGGACATCTCCCGTGGCTCCTGCCACATTTCGGGCCGTTGGCCGCCTGCGGCCCGTAGCAACGCCGGCCAACTGGGACTGTTCCAACTTTAGGAGCCGTGCAGAAAGGCCGCGACGTGGACCGCATACAAAGCTACAACCAGCGCTTGCTGCGGAATGCACTGAGGGAAACGCGACTCATAACGTCCATCGACGTGGCGGCGGGCCGCCGGATTCGCGTCACCGGTGCGACCTGGGATGAGTATTGGGGGCAGAGTGGCCCATGGGCGAGAGAAGTCGCAGACTTGAAAGCAGCTTGGGTTGCTCTGATCGCCGGGAGGTTTGCAGTACACCTGCGGCGCGACTTTGTCCGTGCGTACTTCTGGTTGCTCCGCACATGCGTTTCGACGTTGCCCTGTTGCTGAGGGCATGTAATCTGTTCAGCCGCTTTTTCATCGAGAGAATAGCATTCAGCGAGGCAAACGCATTGATCGGCCAAGACGCAAGCTGCGAACCCCTCGATTCCCAGGTATTGCGCCCAGCAGAACTGATTGAGAGCGGTAGGCTTGGGAGAATACAGCACGGGATCGGACGGTTCATCTTCAAAAACGGCTGGGCGTTTCGCCAGTTCTCTTCGTCGGACTACTTCAAGGCAATTCACGTTGTCATGGGCGGGGCGTTGTCTGCGGATGAGGATTGCGTTTACGTCCCACTTCGCGTATTCGACGACGCCGTGCTCGTGTTGCCGAGCGGTCGTTCCCTCATCGCTCAATTGTTGACGATGGCCAACCACCTTGTAATTGAGGACGCCGATTTGTTGCCTTGCCAGCTTGAACGTCACTTCAAGCAGTTCGCTTTGGACAACCTGTCTGTCGCGGACTTGACTAACCGCGCGAAGAGGCGTGGAGCGGCTATCTACCTTATCGAGAGAAAAACTTGCGCGGACAAAACCTCTGACGTTCGTGTCGGTTCCTGCAACATGGCGCCAACAGCTTGCCCACCCGCGCTCATTGGTACCGACCAGGCGGGCGCGTTACCGGTTCCAGTCGAGTAGCGCCAGTGGTAGCATCGCGCGCGTCCTGTGGCAGGGCTTGGCGGTGGAGAGAATCTGCATTAGAATGACGAGTTACTTAGCTTAGAGCACCGCATTTGAAATGCGGTACGGATAGCGGCTGTCGCTATAAGTCATTGATATTAAACAACTTGCCAGCGTAGCTTCAATCGGCAGAGCACCGCATTCGTAATGCGGGGGTTGAGGGTTCGACTCCCTCCGCTGGCTCTTTCATCCCTGCCCCAACCGGCGGGGATATTCCTTCTTGGGGAGTGCGCGACGATGGCGGCCGGGCTCGACTTCGATCTGAAGCAAGTGGTGCTGTTTGACGGGACGTTCGGACCCAAGGAGATCCATCAGATCTCCCAGGGGATCTCGCGAGATCCGTCGAACTACCGGGACTTTCGTGACGCGGTCGCGGAATTGGAGGGTCGTGTCGACCAGAGTCCGGCCAGCAACGTCCGATTGGGGGTGTGTCTTTACCTCTTGGGTCGCTACCAGCGGGCCTTGGAGGTCTTGCACAAAGGGGACGGAGGCGCCCTGGCCCATTTCTACATCGCCCGGACCCACTTCGCTTTGGGGCAGCATGATGCGGCGGTCGAGAGCTATGCCGCCGCGAGGCAGGCAGGCTACAACGGCGACGAATGTGTGCTGGGACGAGCCGAGGCGTTGCGCTGCGGGGGAAACGCGATGGCGGCCCTCGCGGCGCTGGATTCGCTCTCGGGCGCCGTCGAACAGACCGCGGAGTATCTGTACCAGCGCGGGGCCACCGTGGCCTCGTTGGGAACGAACCCGACCGAGGTGGTCGCCCTGTTCGAGCGGGCCGTCGACGCCGACCGCACCCATGCCGGCGCCCTGTTCGGCCTGGCCATGGAGAACGATCGCCGAGGCAACGACGACCTCGCCCTCGACTTGTACAAGCGGGCCGCCACCCAGTTGCCGATGCACGTGGGGCCGCTGCTGAACCTCGGGCTTCTCTACGAGGACCTGGAGCAGTTCGATCGCGCGATCCAGTGCTACCAGCGGATCCTCGACGCGCATCCCAACGAGCCGCGGGCGAGGCTCTATCTGCGTGATGCGCAGGCCTCCGGCCAGATGTACTACGACGAGGACGCCCAAAAGAAGCGCGACCGGATGAGCCAGGTCCTGGGCATCCCGGTCACCGATTTCGAACTTTCGGTCCGGAGCCGCAACTGCCTCCAGAAGATGGGAGTAAATACACTGGGCGATCTCTGCCGGTGCACGGAGCAGGAGTTGCTCGCGAGCAAGAACTTCGGCGAAACGAGCCTCGTCGAGATCAAGGAGATGCTGTCGTCCAAAGGGCTCCGCCTCGGGATGCTGGCCACCGAGAAACATATCCTGGAACCGTACGAACCGGAGACGCTCAGCCCCGACGAGCAAGCCCTCCTGAGCCGGCCGATCTCCGACTTGGCGCTCTCGGTCCGGGCCCGCAAGTGCATGATCCGGTTGGGCATCACCACGATCGGCGAGTTGGTCCGGCATACCGGCGACGATCTGCTGGAATGCAAGAACTTCGGCGTCACCAGCCTCAACGAAGTCCGCGACAAGCTCACGACCTACGGCATCAAGCTCCGCGGCGACTGAGAGGGAGAATGATGAATGATGAATGATGAGTGATGAGTGGCGATGGCCAGTGTTCGAGGGCGGTTGTATTCATCATTCATCATTCCGAATTCATCATTTCCCATGACTCCCGGCTTCTCCTTCCGGATTGAGAAGATCGACCCCGGCTGCCGGGCACGGCGAAGCGTTCTGCACACGCCCCACGGAGCGATCGAACTGCCGGCCTTCATGCCGGTGGGCACGCAGGCCACGGTCAAGGGGCTGGAGATCGATCAGGTCCGGGCAACCGGCACGCAGATCGTGCTGGCCAACACCTATCATCTCGCCTTGCGCCCCGGGCCCGAGGTCGTCCGGGACCTGGGCGGTCTGCACCGGTTCATGGGCTGGGACGGCCCGATCCTGACCGACAGCGGAGGCTTCCAACTCGTCAGCCTCGCTCAGCGCACCAAGGTCACGGAGGAGGCCGCCGTCTTTCAGTCGCACATCGACGGGCGCACGATCGAGCTTTCGCCGGAGCGGGCGATCGAGATTCAAGCAAACCTCGGCAGCGACATCGCGATGGTCCTGGATCACGTGGTGCCGCTCCCCAGTCCCGCGGACGTCGTGCGCGACGCCGCCGAACGGACGATCCGTTGGGCGCAGCGGTGTCGCCGGTCGGCCCGGGGCGACGGTCAAGCCCTGTTTGCTATCGTTCAAGGGGGACTCGACGGTGATCTTCGGACCCGCTGCGCCGAGGAACTGGCGAAGATGCCGTTCGATGGCTACGCCGTGGGCGGCTTGAGCGTCGGGGAGACGCCCGAGGAAATGGTTCGCACCCTGGATCTGACCGTACCCGCCATGCCCACCGACCGGCCTCGCTATCTCATGGGCGTGGGACGGCCCGAGGACCTTCTGGAGGCCATCCGCCGGGGGATCGACATGTTCGACTGTGTCCTCCCGACGCGGAACGGCCGCAACGCCATGGCCTTCACCAAGGAAGGGAGGATGAACCTCCGGAACCACAAGTACGAGCGGGATGATCGCCCCATTGACGATGGGTGCCCGTGCGTCGCCTGTCGACGCAGTCGGGCCTACCTCCGACACCTGTTCATGGCCAAGGAGATGCTCGGTCCGGTCCTCCTGTCGATTCACAACATCACGTATTACCAGCGCCTACTGGCCGACGCCCGGACCGCCATCGCCGAGGGACGATTCGAGGAGTTTTCGAGCAATAAGATAGGTGCCTGGCGGGACATGGGCAGGGATGGCGAGGTGATGAGCGAGGATTTGTGACCGGATGGACGACGCAGGGGTAGGTTCCTTTTCCGGGTTGTTCCGGCTCTGGGTGCGAAACGCGGCAGATGCGCCTTTGGAGTGCGGCGACTTGTCGCCGCTTTCGACCGTCGCAACATCTTGTCAGCCAAAGGAAAGCGGCGACAAGTCGCCGCACTCCAAAGTGGTTTTCGCACTCAGAACCTCCCATGGCTTGCGCGATGGGCTACGGTCTTACGCACCTTCGGAGCAGGAGAACCGGACCAGTTGAGGTGCCCTTGTCCCTTGGGGCGCAAGCCTTTATGATACTGGGCTACCGTGGGTGGGTAGGCCCGCTGCGAGGGAGCGGCTGGGCCGTTTGTATCGACTCGGGGCGTCCGGAGACCGTAGGGGGGGACACTGTGGGAGACACTTGGGGATCGCTCGTCTTGCTCTTTGCCCAGGGGAACGACGCGGCCGGACACGGGGCTTCCCCGCTGTTCTCTCTGTGGCCGATCGCGGTCATCCTGGTTCTCTTCTACTTCATGTTCATCCGGCCGCAACGGCAGGAATCGTCCCGGCGGGACGCCATGCTCCGCGCCTTGAAACCGAACGACCACGTGTTGACCCAAGGGGGCATCTACGGCGTGATCACCAACGTACACCGTGAGGCGAACGCCGTGACGATTCGCGTCGACGAGAACAACAATACCCGCCTGAAGATATCGCTGGCGGCCATCGTCCGGGTCCTCAGCGAGGAATCGGTCGACGAGGCGCCGGCGAAGAAAGACTAGGGCCGCAGCCGAGCGGCGGGCAAGCCCGCCCGCTACGCAAGCATATTCATTGGAACGTGCTGCTGGACAAGAAGGCGTGCATGGCACGCACAGGTCACGACGTAAGCCTCTCATCCCTGACCCCTAACCCCTGACCCTTCAAGGGACATTCGACTCATGCCTTGGTACGTGAATCTCCTGGCGGTGCTGGCCGTTTTTGTCGTGCCATGCGTGTTGGGCTACTATCTTTCCCGGCTGTGGCGCATGCCCGACTACTTCGGCAAGATCGCGCTGGTGCTGTTTACCACGTTTGCGGGCGTGGTGATCTGTGTCTTCGGATGGCCGCCGAAGCTGGGCATTGACCTCCGTGGCGGGGTGATCCTGGTCTACGAAATCCAGGAGAGCGCGATCGACAAGGTCAAGCACTCGGGCGGCCCGGGCACGGCGGAGGACGCGGACCGCGCCCCGGTCAGCCAACACGCCGTGGACATGGACAAGTTGATCGCGGCCGTGGGTCGCCGCATCAATCCGGGCGGGGTCCGGGAGATCGTCATCCGTCCCTACGGGGCCCGGCAGATCGAGGTCATCGTGCCCGAGGCCGACGAGGCCGAAGCCCGGCGCATGAAGTCGCTCATCAGCCGCATCGGCACGCTCGAATTCCGCATCCTTGCCACGACCTATCGGCAGCAGTACCGGACCTACATCGAGCGAGCCAAGGCCCTCCCCGACAGCCAGACCGAACTCCGCGACGAGGATAACAATCTCTTGGCCAAGTGGGTCCCTGTGGCCAGGGGCAAGGAGAAGAGCTTCGATCACGCCGACATCGCGACGCGGAAGGTACAGCGCCGCGACTTTCGGACCGGGAAGTTGGAGGACACGCTTGAAGTGCTGGTCGTCAAGGACCAGTTCGACGTCAACGGAGGTTATCTCACGCGGGCCATGCCGAATGTCGATTCGGTGGGTCGGCCGTGCGTGAATTTCCGCTTCAACGCCGCCGGGGCCCAACGGTTCGGCCGGCTGACCGGCTCCCACCTGCCGGACGAGGTGCAGAACTTCAAGTACTACCTGGGCATCGTGCTGGACGGCTACCTCCAGTCGGCGCCGTTCATCAAGAGCGCGATCTTCGACAGCGGCGAGATCAGCGGCGATTTCACGCAACAGGAGGTCGACGAGTTGGTCAACGTCTTGAACGCGGGCAGCCTGCCCACGGCCCTCAGCCCCAATCCCATCAGCGAGGTCTTCACCGGCCCCACGCTGGGAGGCGATACGATCCGCATGGGCCGCAACTCGCTCATCCTCTCGATGACGCTGGTCTGCATCTTCATGCTCATCTACTATCGTTTCTCCGGGATCGTTGCGGTCCTGGCCTTGGTCGTCAACCTGGTGCTGCTCCTGGCGTGCATGATCATGATCAAGGCCGCCTTCTCGCTGCCGGGTCTGGCCGGGTTCGCCCTCACGGTCGGCATGGCGGTCGACTCCAACGTGCTCATCTACGAACGGATTCGCGAGGAAATGGACCGCGGGTCTGCGCTCCGCATGGCGATCCGCAACGGCTTCGATCGGGCGTTTTCCGCGATTCTCGACTCCCACCTGACCACCTTGATTTCCGCGGCCGTCCTCTATGCCATCGGCCAGGAGCAGATCAAGGGCTTCGCCATCACCCTCTTCCTCGGCGTGGCGATCAACCTTTACACCGCCGTCTTCTGCGTTCACGTCGTCTTCGACGTGGCGGAGCGCCGCAAATGGATGGGACACCTGAAGATGATGCGGTTCTTGACGAAGCCCAACCTCGACTTCTGGCGGCTTCGCCACCGTTGCTACGCGGCGTCGTTGGTGGTCATTCTCATCGGCCTCGTTGGGGTGTTTGCCCGGCAACGGGGGCTCTTGAACATCGACTTCACCGGCGGTGTCTCCGTACAGATCGTATTCGACAAGCCGCAGAAGATCGCCCAAGTCCGCGAGAAGCTCGCCGATCTCCCCGACCTGGTCGTCAGCGACGTGAAGGTCGAGAGGGAAGAGGCGGGCCGGCGTTTCGTGATCAACACCTCAAGTCCTCCGGACCTCGACGCTACGCAGTACCTGAACAAGGTCGAGGATCAAATCAAGAAGACGTTTCCGGGAGAGTTGACGGTTAACTCGGTGACGGTCAGCAAGATACGGTCCTTGGCGGGCACCCCGGAGCCAGCCGAGCCTCCGGCCAAGCAGGAGCCTCCGGCCGCCGCGAAACCGGAACCGTCGCCGCCGGCCAAGCCGGCCCCGGAGCCCAAGCCGGAGCCCAAGAAGCAATCGCGCACGGATCTCCCGAGCAGGACCCTGCTGGCTTCCGTGGACCCTTCGGCGACGCTTCTTGCATTGGCCGAACCGGCCGAGAAGACCTCTCCGAAGGCCGCCGAGAAGGGGCCCACGGAGGAATCGCCCGCCAAGGCGGCACCGGCTGCTCCCCCGCCGGCAGCGCAGCCGGCTGCGTCGCCCCAGAGTACGCCTCCCGGCGCGGCAGGCGGCGGGCGTTTTGCGGCCGGAACCGAGGCCACCCTCGAGTTCCGGGAAGGCATTCGCCGCGATGCCTTGGACCAGACGATCCGGGCCGAACTGGACGAACGCGGTGAGGGCTCCAGTGCGGTCGACTTCGACGTCTCGAATCCGGAGTACACCGAAGGCGACACCACCGCCTACAAGACGTGGACCGTGAAGATCAACCTGCCTCTCGAGAAGGCGGAAAAGCTCTTCGCTTCCCTGGAAGCGCATCTCCGCAATGCTCCGTACTTCCCCTCGTCAAACACGATCGGCGGAAGCGTGGCGAGCAGCACGCGTGTCCAAGCGGTCTATGCCATCATCGTGAGCAACCTCTTGATCATGCTCTACCTCTGGGTGCGGTTCCAGCGCCTCAGCTACGGCGTGGCGGCGGTCGTGGCCCTGGTCCACGACGTGCTGATTACGCTGGGATTCCTCGCGCTAAGCGCGTACGTGTCGCCTGTGCTCAACTCCATCGGCCTTTCGTTCCTCATGGTCGACCCGTTCAAGATCGGGATGACGGAAGTGGCCGCCTTCCTGACCATCGTCGGCTATTCGGTGAGCGACACGGTCGTGGTCTTCGACCGGATCCGCGAGGTACGTGGCAAGGCTCCTCGGGAGACTCCGGAGATCATCAACGCGAGCGTCAACCAGACATTGAGCCGGACGATCCTCACCTCGCTGACCGCATGGTTGGTGGTCGTGGTGATCTACTTCCTTGGCGGTCCGACGATCCACGGCTTCGCCTTCGCGATGACCATCGGAGTCATCACCGGGACCTACAGCTCGATCTACATTGCCGCCCCGCTGCTCTTGGCCGGCAGGAATCGCGCCGTGGCCAAGGTGGAGGCGGAGAAGTAGCGTTTGGGGAACCGGGGGACCGAGCGGAGCCGAGTTGGGGCGGATCGAACGGAGTGAGGCCCGCCGCAAGGAATCCCTGTGGCACAGCCGCCCTCGGCTGTGCGGATCCAGCCGGAGGTAGCCGTGTTGATGGTCCGCACAGCCGAGGGCGGCTGTGCCACAGGGGTTCGTCCCGTCTTTCTTTCCGCGGCCGTTGCCGCGGCCCGCCGGGCCGGCTAAGCTGTCGTAGGCGATGAACCTGCGGTAACTTGGGCCAGCGAGGAGCGAAGCCATGCACCCGCGCGATCGACGTCAGTTTCTCCGGACCTCTTCGGCGGCGCTGGCGGGCGCCGCGGCGGCAGCCGCCCCGGGCGTGGTTCGTGGGGCGGGCGGTCCGGCCGGCCGGATTCGTGTGGCCGTGATCGGGCTCGGCGGCCGAGGGCGCAATTCCCTGTTGGGCGCCCTGCGGCAGATGATCCGGGAGAAGAAGGAGAACCTCGAAATCGTCGCCCTGAGCGACTGCGACCAGGCCCGCATGAACGCCGCGGCCGGCGACTGCGAAAAGGACCAGCTCCAGCGTCCCGCCCTGTGCCAGGACTTCCGCAAGCTGTTGGACGACAAGTCGATCGACGCCGTGGCCTTCGGCACGCCCAACCACTGGCACGCCTTGGGCACGATCTGGGCCTGCCAGGCCGGCAAGGACGTCTACGTCGAGAAGCCCGCCTCGCACAACGTCTTCGAGGGCCGCAAGATGGTCGAGGCGGCCCGCAAGTACCAGCGGATCGTCCAGCACGGCACCCAGTGCCGCTCCAGTCCCAAGATCCGCGAGGCGATCCAGAAGCTCAAGGACGGGGTGATCGGGCGGATCTACATGGCCCGGGGCATCGCCTTCAAGATCCGGGCGGGCGGGCGGAACGACGTCGGGCCGACCCCGCCGGGAATGAACTGGGACTTCTGGCTCGGGCCCGCCCCCTTGGCCCCCTACAACAAGCTGGCCGTCTACCGATGGCGGTTCCTGAAGGAATACGGCAACGGCGAGATCGGCGACCAGGGAGTCCACCAGCTCGACATCATGCGATGGGGCCTGGGCCTGGACGTCCACCCGAACAAGGTCCAGTCGATGGGCGGCAACCTGGTCCACAAGGACGACGAGGACACGCCCAGCAACCAGGTCTTCGCCTGCCAGTACGAAGGACGCGACCTGCTCTTTCAGTTCGAGACCCGCGAGTGGTACACCAACTCCGAGGCCGGAATGGGCGTCGAGTACCCGTTCGTCGACCATCGGAACGTGGTCGGCGTGATCTTCTTCGGGATGGACGGCTACCTCATCATCCCCGACTACTCCAGTTACTACGTCTTCCTGGGGCCGAATCGCAAGCCGGGGCCAAGTTCCTCGGTTCCCGGCAACCCGATGATGGACCTGGACCACGTGGCCAACTGGATCGCCGCGGTCCGCAGCCGCAAGCCGGGCGACCTGTACGCGGAAATCGAAGAAGGGCACCTGTCGAGCACGCTGTGCCACCTGGCCAACGTGGCCTACCGCACGGGACGCACGCTCACCTTCGACCCCAAGGCGGAGCGGTTCCCCGGCGACGAGGCGGCCAACGCCCTGCTCCCCGACTATGAA
>CAYSGY010000011.1:0-33838 GCA_964430315.1 uncultured Planctomycetaceae bacterium | reverse complement strand
TCCATGCCGACCCTCGGCTGCGCCGAGTGACGGCATGCCACCCAAGCTGCCAGAGGCGCCAGTTGTTCTTTGCGCGATCCTTACGACGGCATCGTCATCGGCGGGGGGCACAACGGGCTGATTGCAGCGGCGTACCTGGCCCGGTCGGGCAGGAAGTCTCAGCTCTGCCGAAGTCGGTCAGTTGGAGGCGGCGGTTGAGGCCGGCGACGCATCCCCGGCCAGTTGGCGGAAGGTATCGGCCAGCAACGCGCGATTGATCGGCTTGAGCAGGAAGTCGGCGGCCCCGGCGCGGAAGGCCTCCTGGAGCACTCCCTTCTGTTCCAGGGCGCTGACCACGACGACCTTGGCGTTCGGGTCCTTTTGCATGATCCCGTGCAGGCCGTGGAGGCCGTCGGTGTCGGGCATGATGAGGTCGAGCGTGACCAGGTCGGGCCGAAGCTCGACGTACCGGTCGATCGCTTCCTGGCCGTTCGAGGCCTCGCCGACGACGCGCCAACCGGCTTCGGTGGCCGTGTCGCCGATCATCTTTCGGATGATCAAGGAATCATCGACGACGAGCAGTGTCTTGGACATGTTTCCGGCTCCGTTGAGTTTGTATCTTGTGCGGTGAGTGGTCCCGGAGGGTCAAAGGACTTGCGGTGCCTGTCCGACCGATTCCACGGCGAGTTCCCCGGTGGCCGGGGAGAACGTGACGCGGCGTCCGCTGGAACCGCCCACGTCTTTGGCCACCACGCGGATGCCGCAAGAGGCGAGGGCTTCCAGCACGGCTTCGACGTTCTTGTCGCCGATTTGGAGCGGGCCGGTGTGGCCGAACATGTTGGCCCCGCCGGTGATCTTCGCGACGACTCGGGGCGGGGCCGCGCCGGCCGCCTTCATCAGAGCGACGAGGTGGGGGACCGCCGTGTCGGCGAACTTGCCGGGCAGTCCGGACTGCCCGTTCGACTTCGGCAGTACGACGTGCGCCAGCCCGCCCACACGCAGGCCGGGATGGTGCAGGGCCACAGCCACGCAGGAACCGAGGATCGCCCTCAGCCGGCCCGGTGCTTCGATGACGGTTGCCTGACCCATGCCGACGGAGACGTCGCCGGTGGATCGCGATGCGAAGGTGACTGCCATAATATGACTTCCCTGGCGGTGATCTTCTTGAAGTTGAACCCTTAGGGATTGCCGCAGACGGTGCCTTCGATGCGCCGCCGCGTGACGTCGGTCGGAATGAAGAGGACGTTCCAGTCGAGCTGCTCGTCCTCCTGCTGGAAGGTCGTGCGGGAAATGAGGACCCGGTCGCACTCCATGGCCTGCGCCATGAGGGCCTGCTGGACGACGCTGGCACCGTAGTCGCGAATCAGCACGGGAGGCGACGGCAGGAGGTCGGCCCCGATAAGTTCCGAAATCACGTTGAGATAGGCACAGGCAAGGATGTTGCCGGTCTCGGCCAACGCCGACCTCTCCAACTCATCCCAGTCGGCGCACCCGTCGGGGAGGCGTCCCAAGAGGCACTTGGCAAGCCGGCGGCTGCTCGCCTCGTTGAACATGAGGATGATTTCCGCCCCCATGTCGGTGATCGACTGGACGACGACCATGGTCAACAGGTCGTCGCCGATTTCCAGTTCGGTGCAAACGTTCTCCAAGGGCACCTCGTGGATCTCGTCCAAGCCCAGGTGGATCCGCGTGCCCGTCCAACGGCACATCGCGGAAGATGCGCTTTCGGTCGCCCGGACGCAGAGGCGCCGGAGCGACTCCAGGGGCGGGCATTCGGGGGAAGAGAGCTCAATCATGGAAGTCCTCATGCTGTCAGGGAGGATCGGGTGGTCTTCGATTGGGATTCGATCAGTGCGGGGACGTCGAGAATCAGGGAGACACGGCCGTTGCCGAGCACGGTCGCCCCCGCGACGCCCGGAATGTTCCGGTAGTTCTCGGCGATGGACTTGATGACCACGTCCTGCTCGCCGACGACGCGGTCGACGGCCAACGCGATTTCCTGGCCCGGCTCGCCGACGATGACGAGCGTCATGCGACCCTCGGCACGCGACTGGCCTTCGCCTTCGCGGCCGTGCCACGCGAAGAGCTGCCCGAGACGCTTCAGCGGGATGGTACGGTCGCGGACGCAAACCGCCGCGTGGCCCCGGATGGAAACCATCTCGCCGGCCGGGACCCGGATGATCTCCTTGACGGACTCCATCGGGACCGCGAAGCAGTCGCCGTCGATCTCGACCATCAGGCTCGGGAGGATCGCCAGCGTGATGGGGAGCTTGATGGTCAGGGTGGTGCCCTGTCCGGGAACGCTGTCCAGATCGACCGTGCCGCTAAGCTCCATGACCTTGGCCCGCACGATGTCCATTCCCATGCCGCGTCCGGAGACCTCGGTCACCTTCTGCGCGGTGCTGAAGCCGGGTTTCCAGATCATCTGCCAGATCTGGCGAGGGGTCATTCCCGCCGCCTCGGCTTCGGTGAGCAACCCCTTTTCAAAGCACTTGCGCAGGATCCGGTCGGTGTCGAGGCCGTTGCCGTCGTCGCTCACCTGGATCATGATGCTGTTGCCGCGATGGAAGGCGTCGAGCGTCACCGTGCCCTGGGGCGGCTTCCCGGCCGCGACACGGGCTTCGGGCGATTCGACGCCGTGGTCGGCCGCGTTCCGGATCGCATGCGTGAGCGGATCGCTCAGCTCGTCGATGAGCCGCTTGTCGAGCTCGGTCTTCTCACCGCGGATGACCAGGCGGATGTCCTTGCCGTCGGCCCGGCTGATGTCCCGAACGACGCGGCGGAAGCGATTGAAGAGCGGGCCGATGGGGGCCATCCGGGTGGCCATCACGCCCTGTTGGATTTCGGTGCTGACGCGATCGAGTTGGTGGACCGCCTCGAGGAGATCGGCGACGGAGCCTCGGGCCAGGGAGAGCATCTCCATTTCGTCGCGGAGTGTCTTGAGTTCGTGGAAGATCGCCGGGACCTGGGCACGAAGTCTGCTCAACTCTCCGTGCTGGCCCTGGAGGCCGCGCTCGGCATCGCCGGCCCGGACGAACTTGTCGAGGAAGCCGAGCACGGCGGCCGCCCGTTTCGCCGAACGGCCGGCTCCTGAAAGCCCCTTGAGGTTGTCGCCGATCTGCGTGAACCGAGCCCGGCTCGTCGCGAGCTGGCCTGCGAGGTTCATGAGCTGATCGAGACGGCCCGTGTCGACGCGCATGGTCTCCGTCGGCCGGTCCTTCTCCGCAGCACCAGGGCGACTCTCGGCGGCGGGACGTGCGGCCGGCGTAGACGCCGGCCCTGCGTCGCTCCGCGCGGCCGCCTCCGGGGTGGCCTCGGCAACGCCGCGGCCCTTCGCGGTCTGCGATGCTCCCGCTTCCGAGAGCCTGGCCAATTCCACGGAGCGGACTCCCGTCACGCGCAGTCGCTCGCGGATGCCGGCCTCCGGCTGCTCGGTTGCCAGGCCGAACCAGACACGATCCAGATCATCGCGTTCCTCCAGGCCCTGAAACGGAGGATCGAAGTGGCAGAGTTCGCCCAGACTACTGAGCTTCTCGGAGATCAACAGGGCCTTCATCCCGGCGAGCGGCAAACCCAACTGGAATCGCACCTCGCCAAGCCAACACGGGAGCCCGAGAGGCGCGGCGTCCGCGACGCGCCGCCGCAACTCGGCGGGAAAGGCAGAGGTGGCGGACGCGAGGTCCGGAGCGGGTTGCCCGACAGGGCGGGTACCGTGTTGCGTCCGGCGATCTGCTGCCGCATCCGCCGTCCGATCCGGGGCTCGGTCGTTGCCCGCGGGGGCCTGCGACTTGGGAGCCGACTTGCCGCCCGAGGCTGCCGCCGGCTGCGCAAGCAGGGCGACGGTTCCTTGTGCGGCCACTTGCCGCGCGAACTCGGCCAACGGGCCCGGCGAGGGTTCCCCGCGCCGCAGGCTGTCGATGTACTGCCGGAGTCCGTCGGTGCCCTGCAACATGGCACTGACGGCGGGGGCCGATAGGCGGCCGCCCGTTTCGAGCACCTGTTGGAGGATGTCTTCCATGAGGTGCGCGAGCCGAGCGGCGCGATTGAGGCCGACGGAGGCCGCGGAACCCTTGATCTGGTGCGCGATGCCCATCGCTTTGCGAAGTTCGCCCGGGCGATCGTCCGACTCGAGAGCGAGGAGGTTCTCGGTCAATTTGTCCAGCGCGAGTTCCGCCTCATCGATGAACAGAGAGAGGTATTTTGCAGAGATTTCGGGCTCGTCCTGCACGTCGTCGAAGCCATCGGCCGAGGGACCGGCCGGCGCAGACGCCGCATCTCGTGTGGCCGACGAATCCGCTTCCAGTTCGGCTTGGGCGGCGGCAAACGCCTGCTCGGCGTCGCCTTGGCTGGAAGGGGCCTTTTCGGCCTGAGCCCCTTGGAGCAGTCCTCCGATCGCCTCGATGACGTCGGCCGGAGAGACAGGTTCCCTGCCGGGCTCGCGCAACAGTTCGACCATGGCACTCAGCCGGTCGACGCTCCGGAACATCAGTTCGACCGCCTCGCCGTTGAACGACAACTGGCCGCTCCGGGCCGCGTCGAAGACGTTTTCGACCCGGTGCGTAAGGTGATTGATGTCGCTGAGCCCGAGCATCGCCGACAAGCCCTTCAGGCTGTGGGCCGCGCGGAACAACTCGTTGATCAGGGCTTCATCGCACTTCCGGGCCCGGGTGTCGTCGAGGGAGCGGACCCATTCGTCCAGGTGCATCAGGTTCTCGTTGAGCCTGCCGAGCAACTGGTCCGACTCGTCGAGGAAATCGCCCAGCATGCTCTCGAGGAGTTCGTTGTTTCCAGGGGTCTGCAAGTCGCTCATAGGGAACCTCGCCTAGGCCTGGGGCCTTCGATAAAGCCAGGGTTGGATTCGCACCAGGCCCCGGAGGAGATCCGACACGCCTTCTGAGGCGCCCACCACCAACATGCCGCCGGGGCGAACCATGGGGAGCAGGTTGTCGATGGCACGTCGTTTGGAGACGGCGTCGAAGTAGATCAGCACGTTCTTGAGGAAGACCAGGTCGAAGGGCCGATCGCTGAGACGCGTCATGAGATTGTGCTGCCGAAACGTGATCATCCCGCTCAGGACCGGCTTGGCCCGCCAGACTCGCCCCGGCTCCGTCTCCAGGAAGAAAGCCCTTCGGTACTCCGGCGGCACGAGCCGCATAGCCCGGTCGCCGAACGTCGCCCTTCGGGCCTCCGCGAGCGCGCCGAGGCCGATGTCGGTCCCCAGGATGGAGGCCCTGCCTTCGCGGAAGCCGGGAAGGCACGCGGCGATGCAGCAGGCGGTCGTGTAGGCCTCGTCGCCCGTGCTGCACGCGGCCGACCAGATCCGCAGCGGCGCCGATCCCAGCCCGGCCCCCCTGGCGGCCCCTCGCTCCGGCAGATAGACGGTACGGAACCACGTCCACTGGGCCTCGTCGCGGAACAAGTAGGTCTCGTGGGTCGTGATCTCCTGGAGAAACGCGTCCCACTCGGGGTCATTGGCCGGCAGGCGTTTCAGTTGCTGGTAGTAGTCGGCGAAGCCGCCGATGCCGGTGCTCCGGAGCCGCCGCCGCAGCCGATTCGACAGCAGGGTCTGTTTCCGCGAGGAAATCTGGATTCCCGTCTTCTGGTAAATCAACGTCGAGAAGAGCGAGAACTCCTCGTCGGTCACGCCTTGGAGCAGGGGACCGCCCGGGGCGATGGGCTGGATCTCGGTGGCGAGCGTCATGGGCAAGGCCTTTTGCTTCGAGGTCGCACGGGTGGTCTCATCGGGGTGATCAGGCTTGTGCCGCCATGTTGGGCTGGAGCACGAGGCCGGTGGCTTGGGCCGCCTCGGACGGCGACGCCTGCTCCACCAGGCCAACCATCATGGCCACGGGCCCCCAGTCGCAGTCGAACGGGATGCAAATGGGAAGAACGCTCTTGGGGAACTCGATGGTGTGCCACTTCCCGGCGACGACGGTAGGCAGGCTGACGCTGAGGTTGAGGTATTCGAGTTTCGCCTTGGCGTTTCCCGCGACGATGTTCGTCAGTTCGCCGACGGCGTCGGCGACCTCGCCGTTGATCTCCGGCGGGCGTTCACCGAGCAGGGCTTCCGTCGCGGAGAGCGCGGCCTCCCGGCACAGGCTCAGCACGACGACGCCCTTCGCCCGGCCCGACAACCCGATCACTCCGCTGATCTCGTGTTCCGGCTGGACCGCGTTCTTGACGTAAGGGTTGCCTCGCGTCAGCTTGCAGCCCAGCATGGTGTCAAACACCGAGACCATCGACGCGAGAAAGGGATTGATGTGTTCGGCCTTCATGTTCGCCTATCCGTAAACGGGAAACCTGGGGGTCATCACGCCTGCGTCGCCGCGCCGCACAGCCTCTCGACCTTCTGGCGAAGCGTCTCGGAAGTGAACGGCTTGATCAGGTAGTCGGAAACGCCCGCCTGGATCGCCTGGAGGACGCGGCTCTTCTCGGCCTCCGTGGTGACCATGACGACGGGGACGCCGGCGTCCATCGCCCGGATCTCCCGGACCACGTCCGGACCGGATTTGTTGGGCATGTTCCAGTCGGTGAGGACGAGCTGGAACGCTCCCGGCTTGAACTTGGCGACGGCCTCGGCGCCGTCGGCGGCTTCGGTCACGTCGGTGATGCCGATCGCCTGAAGGTTCCTCACGATAATCTTCCGCATAGTCCCGGAGTCGTCGGCAACGAGTACTTTCATGGGAACATCCTCTCCTATCACGAAACGAGTACGGTTCTTCCATCTGTGCTAGCGGACGACCTCTTCCTTCGCCGCGGCACGCCAGTGGGCCGGAGCAGGGCTACTCTGGAGAAGTCGCCGCACCTCTTGAGCGATCTGCGAGGGCGCCTCATCGAGAGCGAACTGGCGATTCACGCAGCCCTCCACATACGCTACCTTATTCATTCCGTAGACGTCGGAGGTCGCCTCATTTTGTCCGAGAACATATCCTCCGGCCTGCCGAATGCTCCGGCAGCCTTCGACGCCGTCGCGGCCCATCCCCGTCATGATGACTCCCAGGCAGTTCGGTCCGAAGATCGCGGCGACGCTTTGCATCATGACGTCGACCGACGGCTTGTGGCTGCTCACCGGCGGACCGTCGGACAGCACGGTCTTCACCAGTCCGCCGTGCCGGCGGAGTTCCATGTGCCTTCCTCCGGGAGCGATCAGTACGTGGTTGGGCCGCGGTACTTCACCCCCGGCCGCCTCCTGGATGGAAAGCTCACTCAGGGAATTCAACCGCCAAGCCAGCGGCTTCGTGAATTGCGGAGGCATGTGTTGCACGACGAGGATCGGCGGCATGGGAGGACGGAGCGCCGCGAAAAGCCCCGTCAGGGCCGGCGGCCCGCCCGTGGAGACTCCGATCGCGATGCACGCATGCGCCATTCCGGACGAGGACGCAGGGGAAGCCGGAGGGCACGCCCGTTGCTTATGCCGTCGCGAGAGCTTCCTCTCCCGCCGGATTCGGAGGATTCGCTGCACGTCCGCGCCTGCCGCGTTGCGGATCTTCCGGACCAGCTCCGAGCCGAAGATCTCTTCGGTTTCGCTGCCCCGGTCGGGCTTCGCCACGTAGTCGAGAGCGCCGCGGTCCAGGGCCTCGAAGGTGGTGTCGGCCCCCAACTGTGTCAGCGAACTGACCATGATGACGGGAACCGACTTGCGGTCGAACAGGGCGTCGAGTGTCGCCAGGCCGTCCATGTTGGGCATGTGGACATCGAGCGTGACGACATCGGGGCGGACCGAGTCGAACACGCGCAGTGCCTCGCAGCCGTCGCAGGCGACGCCGGCCACCTCGATCCCGGGCGACTGCGCGAGGTGGTCGCAGATGATCTCGCGCGTCACCACGGAGTCGTCGACGATGAGGACGCGGACTCTCCTGGCCGAGGCGCCATTCATGACGGGAAGCTCCACGACGAATCCCGGCTCGGTTCCGGAACGCCCGGCCGGACCCGGCGGCAGATGTCGATCAACTCGTGGAGCGTCCGGAGCACGTTCTCGGCGTCCACGTCGTCCCGCGAGGCGGCCTCCAGGTTCTTGGCATAAGGCGTAAGGGCGTCGAAGCCGTAGCTTCCGGCGGCGCCTTTGAGCTGGTGGGCGAAGCGAGTCACCTGCGCCCAGTTGCTCTGGCGCGCCTCGGCCTCGAGGGTTGCGATCCTGCCGGGCAACTCGGCGACGAACTCCACGACGAGTTCACCCAGGTCCGGGTCGTCGCCCAGACGCGAATAGATCCACGAACTAGCGGCGGCTTCGTTCATAGGGTAGCTCCTTCTGTATGCGAGAGAACCTGCGAGGCCTGCGAATCACGGCGGCGCGCGGCCAAGGTCCATGCCAGGGCCTTGCGCCATCGGCGGCAGCGACCCAGCGCTTCGCGGATGATCTCCAGGAATTCCGAGTGGTCCAAGGGTTTGAGGAGGTAGTCGCTCGCCCCTCGTTCCATGGCTTCGGTCAGGGCATCGAGGGTGGTGTGACCGGTGATGAACAGCACCTGGGTGCAGGGGTTCCATCGCTTGGCGCAGGCCAAGATCTCCAGACCGTTGACCCCGGGCATTTCCAGGTCCGTCACGACGATGTCGACGAGTTCCTGCTCCAGGTGTTGGCATGCCGCCTCAGGATCGCTCAGGGAGGAGATCTCGACTTCTCCCGCCAGCGACCACTCGATGACCCGGGTCAGGAGACGGATGATCATGGGGTCGTCGTCGACCAACAAGAGCTTGGGCGGGGCAACAAACAAGTCGCTCATAGTGCGGCTCCGATAGGTGATGGCGGGTTCAACGCGCCGTTCAGCGGCACGGAGGGATGGCCCTGAAGATCGTTCGACTCGCTCGGACGAGCCTGCTTGTCTTGGGAACGGGGCAGGGGATCAACACACCCTGCAAGCTCCTCGTCGAAGTTCTCTTCCCGATCCAGTGCCGCGGCGGCTTCCAGGAAGGCGTCGAAGCGGCTGCGAAAGGCCCGGACGATCGCCGGGTCGAAATGGCGGCCGCTTTCGCGCTCAATCAGACATTTGGCCTCGGGAGGAGGGATGGGGCCTTTGTAGGGGCGGGCGGAGGTAATCGCGTCGTACACGTCGGCCAAGGCGACGATCCGCGCCGAGAGCGGGATTTCGGTCCCGGCAAGCCCCGTCGGATATCCCGTCCCGTCGAATCGTTCATGGTGAAAACGGGCGATCGTGGCGGCCATACTGAGGAAGCCGGTGCTGCGACTATCGAACGCGGCCTCTTCCACGATCTTGGCGCCGATGACCGTGTGCCGCTTCATGACCTCGAACTCCTCGGCCGTCAGCGGACCGGGCTTTCGCAGGATGGCGTCGCTGACGGCCACCTTGCCGATGTCGTGCAGGGGGCTGGAACGCCAAAGCTCCCGGAGGAACCTCCGGTCGATCATTGCCGCAAACGAAGGGTCTCTCCCAAGCTCCTCCGCCAGGATTCGCGCGTACGATCGCATCCGGAACAGGTGCTGGCCCGTGTCTTCGTCCCGCGCCTCCGCCACCTTGGCCAGGGCGAACAGCGCCGCGTCTTCCGTGGCGATAAGCTGTTCGGTCCAACTCCGGGAATGGTCGTGGGCGTCGGCGTTGTACCGGCTGATCTCCGACCGGACGTCGTGGGCCATGCGCTGGGTGTGCTGGAGCCGGAAATGGAGGTCGATTCTCGCGGGAAGCTCGTGGGCATGGATCGGCTTGACGACGTAGTCGTCGGCCCCCGCCTCCAACGCCGCGCGCCGTTCGTCGCGGGAGGAGTTCCCGGAAATCATGATGACCTGGACCCATCTCCCCTGCGGCGATCCCTTGATGCAGCGGCAGACCTCCAGTCCGTCGAGTCCCGGCATGAGGATATCAAGCAGGACCAGGTCGGGTGCGAAGGAGTGGAACTTGCGGAGCGCCTCGTGCCCGTCGCAGCCGACGTCAATCTGGTACCGCGACTTGAGCACGGCTCCCAGGAGCCTGCGGATGGCGTCGTCGTCATCGACGATCAGCACCTTCTTCTGCTGGAAGTCGCCGTCGAACGACCCGGCGCATTCCGGTCGTTCCGCCGGCTGCGAATCGAGTGCCGGGCCCGCCTCACGGCGGCAGGATTCTGTTGACGGCTCCCTCATCGTGGAGGCTCCTTGTCGCCAACAGGCCGGGTGAGCGCCAGGTCCTCGTGCGGTCGGTTTCCAGCCCTGTGCGAGGCCACCAGGCCGACGAGGCGATTCCGGTCGATCGGTTTGGTTGCGTAGTCGTCGCACCCTGCGTCGAGACATTTCCTGGCGTCGTCGCTCATGGCGTGGGCGGTCAGCGCGACGATCGGCCCCCGATAGCCCGCGCGGCGAAGGCACCGTGTCGCCTCGTAGCCGTCCATGACGGGCATCTGCATGTCCATGAGGATGACGTCAAACGGCGCGTCCGGGCCCTCGGACTCTTCTCCCGGATCGGAAGTCACCGCGAGAGCGGCCTTGACCGCCTCGTGGCCGTTCTCCACGACCGTCACGTTGCCGCCCGCCTTCCGCAAGACCGTGGCGATGAAACGTTGGTTATCGGGGCCGTCCTCGGCGAGGAGGACCCTGCAGTCCAAGAGGGCGGCAGGCACAGACTGCGGACGGGGGGCCGCCGCCTCCGGACACTTCGGCTCCGGTCGTCCCAGCAGCGCGGTGTTGCCAAGCGGGCCGGCGGGGAGGGTGAGCGTGAAGGCGCTCCCTTCGCCCGGCTTGCTGCGCACGGTGATGTCGCCGCCGAGCGCCAGGGCCAGACGCTTGCTGATCGCCAGCCCCAGTCCCGTCCCCCCGTGCTTACGCGTGCAGGACGAGTCGATCTGGTGGAACGGCTGAAAGAGCTTCCCGACTTCGTCGGGCGACATGCCGATGCCCGTGTCGATTACGGCGCACAGGAATTTCGGGGCGTCGGTTTCGCGGTCGGCAAGGCTGGCAATCATGCGCACCTCGCCGACCTCCGTGAACTTGACGGCGTTGCCGAGCAGGTTAACGAGGATCTGGCGCAATCGCGTTGAATCGGTGACAATGCTCCGGGGAATCGGGCCCGCGTACTCCAACTTCAGTGCGATGTTCTTCGCGTGCGCCCGGAGCCGCATCAACTCCGCCACCTCGGCCAGCAGGGACGGCAGAGCACACGGCGCCTTTTCGACGCGGAGTTCGCCCGCCTCGATCTTCGATACGTCCAGGATGTCGTTGATGACTGTCAAGAGGTGGTCGCCGTTGCGGCGGATCGTGTTGACGGCCTCGCAGTGTTCCGGGTCCGTCAGACCGCCGGCAAGGAGCTCGGCGTATCCCAAGATGGCCATCATCGGGGTACGGATCTCGTGGCTCACGTTGGCCAGGAACTGGCTCTTGGCCACGTTGGCGCTCTTCGCCTGCAAGGTCATATCGTTGGCGAGTTGAATGGCCCATTGCATTTGTTCGTTCGCGGCCAACAACTGCTGACGATGCGCTTCCAAGTTGAGCTTTTGGTTCTCCAACTCTCCGTTGGCGGCCCTCAGGGCTTCGGCGTGCCCTCGCAGTTCCTCCTCCGCTTGTTTCCGGTCGGTGATATCGAGGATCGTGAACACGACCCCCGCGGTAAGATCCTGAGGATCGAGCATTGCCGCGTTCATCACGGCGAGCAGTTCGGTGCCGTCCTTGCAGCGAAGGCGGACCTCCTCGGCTGCGTGGCCGTTCTGCCGGAGATTGGCGTAGAGACTGCGGCCCACGCGATCAAATTCCCTATCACTGACGTAGATGATCCGCGTGGTGCGACCGAGCAGATCTTCCTGGGTATATCCCAGGATGCCGCAGATCCTCTCGTTGACGGAGAGAAACCTGCGACGTTCGTCCAGGACGCCGATGCCGACGGGCACGGCGAGGAACAGCCCGCTCAACGTGGCGCGGGCGCGTTCCGCCTCGACGCGGGCACGGTTGGCGTCTTCGGCCAGGCCGATCGCGGCCTGACGCTGCCGTTCCAGCTCGCGGTTGGTCCGGTTGACGTCCTCGGCCCGCTGACGGAGCCGCTTCTCGGCGGCCCTCGCTCGCAGCCGCTCTAGCCCGATCGACGCCACGAGCCGGGCCAGGCCCGCCAGCGAGGCAAGCACCGCCGAGAGCCGTTCCTTCGACACCACGGGGACCTCGCAGAGAGCGTGAAGATACTCCTCCTCGTCGAACCCGAACCTGGCAGCCTGGCGACGGAAGAAGTCCTCGTCGGCGGGCCCCAGCAACAACTGCCCGACGAACACGTTGCCGACATGATGGCCGTCGATCACGATCGGCGACGCGGCGTCGGTCAGGCCGTTGCCGCACCGGTAGCACGAGAGCGGCTCGCCTTCGCGCAACTGCCGGGCGAGGATCGTATCGCTGTGGATGCACCGGGCCCGCGTCCGGTCGTTGCTCCGATGGAAGGCCGTGCAGATCCGCCGCCACCGGGCCGCCACGAGCACCACCCCGCACGGCTCGATGATCGCTGCGGAAATCCCCATGGCGTCGCAGAGATTGTCGAGCAGTTCCTGCATCTGGCCGAGGTCGATCAGGTCGGCGAGTCGCGGCTCGATGGCCTCCTCTGCCGGGTCCAGGAGCGAAAGACCGTTCGGAGGATCGGCAGAAACGAAGGAGTCACCTCTTCGGGCATCGAGACTGTACGGAGGTGCCTGCCCGGCGGACAGAGCGAGGCCGTTCACTTCGCGCTTCAATTCTCGCACCCGGTCCTCCCGGGCCAGGGCAAGCCGATTGAATCGTTCGACTTCCTCCACGCGACGGCGGGCCTCATATTCCGCGCGTTTGCGGCCCGCCACGTCGCGGACAATCCCAACCGCATGCCACTGTCCGCCCAGTCTCACAGGCGAGACCGAGAGTTCGACGGGGATCTCCAGCCCGCCCTTGGCAACCGCGGTCAGCTCCACGACTCTGCCGATCGCCGGCCCCTCACCCGAACGACGAAAACGGGCGAAGCCCGCTTGGTGCTTCGCGTAGTCCCCCGGGCGTGCAATGAGTCGATGGAGGTCGCGGCCGAGGACCTCCTCCGGCGAATAGCCGAACATCCGCTCGGCCGCTGCGTTCCACAGGGTGATCTGCCCCTCGGCGTTCATCATCACGATGGCGTCGAGAGCGGTCGCCATGACCGTGCGGAGCATCTCCTCGCTTTCCCGCAGCGCCGTTTCCGTCCGTTTGCGGTCGCTGATGTCCCGCACGGTCAGCAGAAACTCGGTGATCTCACCGGACGCATCCCGCCTGATCCGCGCGGAATCCTCGAACCAGACGATCCCGCCACCGGGCTTCAGCACGCGGAACTGGCTGCGGAACTCGCGCCCCGTCGTCAGAACCTCTTGAAAGTCCTGCGCCAGCCTCTCCCGGTCTTCGGGATGGAGGATATCGAGGAACGATGTGCCGATCAGCCGGGAAGGATCGAATCCGTACCGGCCGACCTGCGGGCCGACGTAGGTGAAGATCCCCTGCGCGTCGACGCTGCAAACGACGTCTTCGCTCTCCTCGACGAGCGCGCGGTACTTCGCTTCGCTCGCGCAGCAAGCCGCCGGTGCCAAGTGCGATTCCTGGTTGGCTGCTTCGGTCATTGAGGGGCGCCTCCCATGCGGGGTTTCGGGGAGCGGCTCCGGCGGGCGGGCCGCTCCCCGCCTTCACCTCGTGCCAAGGCCTACGCCGGGGCGGCCACGGCGTCCAGGACCTGGCTCTGCTCGCGCAGCAGCCGGTCGATGTCCAACAGGATCAGCAGGTGCTTCTCCTGCTTGACCAGGCCCGTGAGGTAGTCCCGGCCGACGCTGGCCACGGTGGGCGGCGGCGGCGCGATCTGGTCCTGCTTCACGCGCAGCACCTCGTTCACCGCGTCGACGACGATGCCGATCGTCTTGCCGCAGGCGTGGAGGACCATGATGCGGCTCTCGTCGGTCAGCTCGGCCGCCGACAGGCCGAACCGTGCCCGCAGGTCGATCACCGGAATCACCGTGCTCCGCAGATTGATGAGCCCCTTGACGTACGACGGGGTTTCGGGGATTCGGGTGACCTCGGGGATCAGGATGATCTCGCGGACCTTGCTGATCTCGATTCCGTAGAATTCTTCGTCGAGCTTGAAGCTGACGAGTTGCATCGTGCCGTGGGTCTCGGAGAAGTTGGATTGGGTGGTGGTCGTTTCGACCGTTGCGGTTGCCATGGGATCGTATCTCCAGGGTTGTTGGGCTTGACTCGTTGAGCCCGGGACGACGCAGGAGCATCGCGCCGGTCCCGGGCCCGAAAAAAGGCAGGCGGATCGGTTCCGCCCGTTCCGATCTACGCCGCGGTGCCGGCGTTTGCGTGATGCGATGCGCCGTTTGTTTCCACCTTGAAGCGGCTCACCATGTCCCGCAGGGCCGCGGCCTGGGCTCCCAGCTCTTCGCTGCTGGACGCCATCTCTTCCGCTCCCGCCGCCGACTGCTCCGTCACGTGGGCCACTCCCTGGATCGCCTTCGACACCTCCTCGGCGCTGGAGGCCTGCTGCACCGTCGCCGCGGCAATCTCCGTGATCTTCGCCACCGTGCTCTGCACGCCCTCGATGATCTCCTTCAGGGCACTGCCGGTCTCGTCGCTCAACTGCGACCCCTCCTGGACGCGCTGGGTCGATTCCTTGATCAGCGTCGAGATCTCCCGGGCGGCCTGGTTGCTCCGCTCGGCGAGCTTCCGGACCTCGTCGGCCACCACGGCGAAGCCCATCCCGTGCTCTCCGGCCCGGGCCGCCTCGATCGCGGCGTTCAGCGCCAGCAGGTTCGTCTGGCTGGCGATCTCGGAGATCACTTGGATGATCTCGCCGATCTGGGTCGAACTGGTGCGGATGAGTTCCATGGCCTCGACCGACTTCTGCACTGCCTGACCACCGTGCTCGGCCAGCTCGTTGGTCCGCTTGGCCACCTTGTCGGCTTCCAGGGCGTTATCCTTGACCACCTGGATGGAACGGGCCAGCTCCTCGATGGAGGCGGTCATCTGCTGGACGCTGGAGCTTTGGGTCTGGGCGCCCTGAGCAAGGGTCTGGGAACTTTCGGCCACGACCCGGGAGCCTTCGCCGAACTGGGCGGCACTCTCCGTAACCTGGCCGATGACGTGGGAGAGGTCTTGGAGCATCTTCTGGATGCCGGCGGCGAGTTCATCGACGGCCTCGTTCCCTTCGACCTTGACGGTCCGGGTGAGGTCGCCCTTGGCGGCCGCACCGACGACCTCGAGCAGGCCGTTCACCTTGCGCCGCAACTGCTCCGCCTTCCGCTCCTCACGCTCGGCAGCCTCCTTGACGTCGCTCATGGCCTTCGCCGTGGCGTCGACCGCCGTGTTGAGGGCCACGGCCATCTGGCCGATCTCGTCGCCGGAGCGGTGGTCCACCTTGCGCGAGTAGTCCCCGGAGGCGAGGGCCTTGAGGACTTCGGCCACTTTGAGCACTGGGCGGGAGATCGACAGGGCGATGAAGATGCCCAGCGCCAGGGCAACCACCACGCCGCCGACAGCCACCAGCACCGTGAGGAGCTTCGTCTGCCCGGCCAATTGGGTCCCCTCCGCCGTCGCCTCGTGGCTGACGTCGCAGTTGATTTGCACGAGCTTGTCGAGGAGGTCATTCGCCTTGACCTGACTCGTCTGGCACGCGCCCATCGCCTGGGCGTGGGCCTGGTCGGCCAGGGCCTCAACCTTCGTCGCCGTATTCCTCATCCGGTCGTACTCGGCGAACGTCTTCTGGGCGCTGGGCACGAGTTCCTCCGCATAGACCTTGGTTGCCGCCTGCACGTTCCCCGCCTTGACCAACTCCTTGATGTTCTTGACGGCGTGGTGGAATGTCTCGTGCAGTTCGTCGATATCCTTCAAAGACTTCGCGATCTCGGTGTTCTGGAACTTCTGCTCTGCGCGCCACACTCCGAAACTGCACTTCGTGTGATCGTCTCCTCCGTCGAAGTGGGTCTTGTCGCGGAGGAGGTCGGCAACCTGACGCATCAGAGCCAGGTGGTCACCGCGGAACATTTCCAGGCTGATCCGCACCTTGGCGGGGTTTCCCAGGTTCGACTGGTCGCGTTCCCGGATGAGGCGGAAGAACTCATTATTGTCGCTGCGCCACTGCTGCCACGCCGGCACGAATTCCTTCCAGGTCTTCTCCTCTTCCGCCGTTTGCGGGAGCGGCTCGTACACCTTCCACGCGGCTTCGTATTCCTCTCGGGCCTTGTCAATGTTGTCGAACTGGCGTTTGGTCTCCTCGCTCGTCAGATCGGAGCTGAGGAGGGTCCGCTGCGCGGCCTTGATCCGCTCGGCGCCGACCTTGATCTTCAACAGGCTCTCGACGCTCGGCAATCGTACGCCCCCGATCTCCTCCACGCTGCCGGCGAGCTTGGTTGCTCCCCAGTAGCCCGTGATTCCCACAACGCCCGTGATGACGGCGACGCCGAGGAACCCTCCGATCAGTTTCGCTTTCAGGTTCAGATTCTTGATGGACATCAGACAGGACCTCTCTTGAGTTGGTAAGTGTTGGAACCCGATACACACGCCGGGCTTCACCTGCCCGAATCTTCACGCCGCGGTGCCGGCGTCCGCGTGATGCGACACGCTATGCGTCTCGACCTTGAATCGGCTGACCATGTCCCGCAGGGCAGCCGCCTGCGCCCCCAGCTCTTCGCTGCTGGACGCCATCTCTTCCGCTCCCGCCGCCGACTGCTCCGTCACGTGGGCCACTCCCTGGATCGCCTTCGACACCTCCTCGGCGCTGGAGGCCTGCTGCACCGTCGCCGCGGCAATCTCCGTGATCTTCGCCACCGTGCTCTGCACGCCCTCGATGATCTCCTTCAGGGCACTGCCGGTCTCGTCGCTCAACTGCGACCCCTCCTGGACGCGCTGGGTCGATTCCTTGATCAGCGTCGAGATCTCCCGGGCGGCCTGGTTGCTCCGCTCGGCGAGCTTCCGGACCTCGTCGGCCACCACGGCGAAGCCCATCCCGTGCTCTCCGGCCCGGGCCGCCTCGATCGCGGCGTTCAGCGCCAGCAGGTTCGTCTGGCTGGCGATCTCGGAGATCACTTGGATGATCTCGCCGATCTGCGTCGAGCTGGTGCGGATGAGTTCCATGGCCTCGACCGACTTCTGCACTGCCTGACCGCCGTGCTCCGCCAGCTCGTTGGTCTGCTTGGCCACGCGGTCGGCCTCCTGGGCATTGTCCTTGACCATTTGGATGGAGCGGGCCAGTTCCTCGATGGAGGCGGTCATCTGCTGGACGCTGGAGCTTTGGGTCTGAGCCCCTTGGGCGAGGGTCTGGGAGCTTTCGGCCACCACGCGCGAGCCTTCGCCAAACTGGGCGGCACTCTCCGTAACCTGACCGATGACGTGGGAGAGGTCTTGGAGCATCTTCTGGATGCCGGCGGCGAGTTCGTCGACGGCCTCGTTCCCTTCGACCTTGACGGTCCGGGTGAGGTCGCCCTGGGCCGCCGCGGCGACGACCTCCAGAAGGCCATTCACCTTGCGACGCAACTGCTCCGCCTTCTCCTGGTCGCGGAGGTTGGCCTCCTTGATCTGGTCCATCATTTGAACGCTGGCGGCGATCGCCTGGTTCAACGCCTGGGCCATGACCCCGACCTCGTCCTTGGTCGACACGTCGAGCCGATGGCTGTAGTCGCCCTGGGCCACCGCCTGGCACACGTGGACGGCCTTGGCGAGCGGACGGACGATCGTGCGGGCGATGAAGAACCCGAGGCCGAACGCCAGGATCACGCCCAGGGTAATGATGCCGAGGGTCACGCTCTGTGCGGTGGCGGCTGCCGCGTTGCTCTGGGCGAAGGTCTGTTCGCCGCGCTTCTCCTTCTTCTCGGCCAACGAATTCAGGCCCTTGACGATCGAGGCCACGATGGGCCCCCCTTGGTGAAGCTCCGCAACGGCCCCGTCCCGGTCCTTCGCCGCGGCCTTCTGCGCGACGCGCTTCACTACGTCGAAGTACGCGGAGAACGTCTCGCGGACCTTCGCAAGTTCCTCCTTCGTGTCGCCGTTGACGTCGGTCGCTTCGTACTTGTCGAGGTCCTCCCGCAGCGAGCCCGCGAACTTCTCGCTGCTCTCGCGGCTCTTCTCGATGGTCGCCGGGTCCGTTTCGATAATCATCATGCGCATGTCGCGGGCGATGAACATCAGGTCGATTTCCGCCTGCTTGACATGGGACAGGCCCTGCATCTCGTGCTCGTAGAGGGACTTCAGCATGCCGTTGATCTTCGACATCCCGGCGATGCCGCTGTATCCGACCCCGGCCATGATCGCGCAGACCACGGCGAACCCAAGAATCAGCTTCTTCATGGTGCTCAGGTTGTAGTACCAACTCATCGAATCGTCCCCCCTCTTCATGGGATCCATGCGAGCTTGTCGACCTTCGGCGGATGATCCGCTCACCCTGCCGGCTTGTTGGAATCTAGGTTGGCCAAGGGGCCGGGGCATGGCATCTTCATGCCACGGAGAAGAGGGGTTCGGCACGACCACGTATGCGACGGGATGGCCACGTGGAGTCAACCCCGGTGTGAGGCCGTCAATCGGCTTTCACCGGGAGAATTGGCCGATTTGCGTCGGATGAAGAGGTGGGTCGAGGGGCGAGGAGCCTTCCGCCCGGAAGAATCGACCGTCCATCGGCCGATGGATCGCGGAGTCTCGGGCCCCGTCGTCTCCTTGGCTGTGGGCTGCTTCGTCGGCCAGAGGGGCGGGCAAGGAAGTCCCTGTCAGCCGGCGGATGAGGCCCATCGCGCAATCGACGCCCATCCGCTCGAGCACGCTGGCACACAATCGCGCGGTCGTGCGAAGGCTCACGTCCAGGCGGCGGGCGATGACCTTCTGCGGCTCGCCTGCGACGAGCATCTCCAGCACCCGGTGCTCGCGCGGTGTCAGACTGGCCAGACGTTCCGCCACGTCCCGGCGCCGCTCCGCGACCGCACGGCGCTCGGCGTCGAGCGCCAGTGCCTTCCGGACCGCGAGTGCCAGGACATCGGGTTCGCACGGTTTCTGGAGGGCGGTGACCGCGCCGTTCTGCATGGCTTGGACCGCCATGGGTACGGTGGCATACGCGCTGATCAGAATGAACGGCAGCGGACTCCGCATGGCCTTGAGACGGGCCTGCAATTCCAGGCCGCTCATGCCTCCCAGCCGTTCGTCCGCCAATACACAACCCGGACGCGGAGGATCGTGCCGTTCGAGGAACTCCTCGGCCGACCCGAACGTGAGGCATGGGATGCCCAAGGACGAGGCCAAGGCCGCCACTGCCCGACGGGCAGACGCCTCGTCGTCGACCACGAAGAGCGTTCCTTCCTGGGTGTTCATGAAGCAGTGCGAGGAACGATCGTTGGGCTTCGCCGACCGAAGTGACTCGCGGATCACGGGCTTCTCGCCGTTTGACGGATCCGGGGGTCCGTCTATTAGAATCGTGTGAATGCCCCCCCTCCCGCCACGCAAAACCGCGACGATTCCTTGCGGCTTCCCGCAACTACGGACCCCTCGCCCCGCCTCGTGCCGGGGTCATGCCCCGCGATGCGGCGAGGCGTCCAGTTCGGCGATCATCATCACGCGCATCAGCGCTACCACCGAGGGGGCCTGCATCTTGGAGAATACGGCGTGGCGTCGACTCTCCACGGTGCGGACGCTTACGTTCAGTCGTCTGGCGATGGACTTATTGGGAAGCCCCCGGACCATCAGATCCAGGACCTTGCGCTCGGAAGGTGTCAACGAGCCGATGCGCCGCTGGATTTGCCGTTGTTGTTCCTGTTCGGAACGTCGGACGGCGTCTTGCGTCAGCGCGGTGCGGATCGCTTCCGCTAGATCATCGTTCTCATAGGGTTTGTCGAGCACCGCGACCGCTCCCCGCTGGACCGCCCGGACCGTCAAGGAGGTGCGTGCGTAGGCGGTGATGACGATCAGGGGAAGACCGATGTCCCGCCGCTGGAGTTCTTCCTGGAGTTCCAGCCCGTTCAATCCCGGCATGCGGACATCGGTCACCAGGCATCCCGGCCGGCCTTCCCGGTAGGAACCCAGGAACTGCTCGGCAGAGGAGAAGGACTCCGCCTGCATCCCCATGGATTGCACCAGCGCGCAGACCGAAGCGCGCGACTGTTCTTCGTCGTCGACGACGAAGATCGTCGGCTCAGTCTCCATTTTCCCGGTCCTTCTTGGCGAGCGGCAGCGTGAAGTGGAACGTCGTTCCCCCTTCTCCGTTCCCTTCCGCCCAGATTCTCCCGCCGTGTGCCTCGACGATCGTGGCGCTGATCGCCAGCCCCATGCCCAGTCCTTGGGGCTTGGTCGTCACAAAGGCGTCGAAGATCCGCAAATCCGGATCGGCCGGCAGTCCCGGCCCCGTATCGGCTACGGAGACCTCCGCCATGCCATCCACGCACCGGGTCCGGATCGTCACCTGCCGCCGCGTCACGCGGCCATCATCCATGGCCTCATAGGCGTTGCGCAGGAGATTCACGAGGACCTGCTGGATCTGGGTCCGATCGACGCAGACGGCGACAGACGGATTGCCCGGCTCCAGGCTCACGGCGGAGCCGTGTCGCTTTGCTTCCGACGCGACCAGTTGCACCGACTCCCCGAGGATCTCGTGGAGCGACGCCGTCCGGCGGGGCGACTCGCTGCGGCGTGCAAACCTCCGGAGCTGCGAGACGATCTCGCCGGCCCGCCCTGCGGCTACGGCAATCTCTTCGGTCCACCCGCGGAGCCGATCCAAGTCAGGCGGGTTGCCGGCCGACAGGACGTTGCCGCATGCCTTGGCGAAATTCACGATCGAGTAGAGCGGCTGGTTCAGTTCATGCGCGATCCCCGCCACCATCTCCCCCATCGTCGACAGTCGCGACACGTGGGCCAACTGCTCCTGCATGTGGTGCATCTTGTCCTCCGCGTCGCGCCGGGCGGCCTCGGCATGAAGACGCGAGATGACGCCGCCAATCTGGGCTGCGATTCCTTCGAGGATTCCTCGCGCTGCGGAAGGAACCTCATCGCGAGTGCGGGAAGCGACGTTCAGCGAGCCGATGACGATCCCCTCGTGGAGCATCGGGAGAATGGCAACCGCCTTCAGCCCCTCGCTCCGCTGGGACTCGTCGAACGGCATGGGTAGTTCGGCGAACAACTTGTAGATTGGCTGCCCGCCCGCCACCATGGCGGCGAATGGCGAACCGTCGGGGACGGCCGAGACGGACCGTGCGAATCCATCGGACAGACCTTGGGCAGAGGCAAGATGCAGGACCTGGGCGGCCGGATCGTAGAGATAGATACCGCCGCCGTCCATGCCGGAAGCGCACAACGCGGCCTTCAGGCAGAGGGGCAACGCCTCGTCGAGGGTCGTTGCCGCGCCGAGGGCTATGGCCAGGTCGCGCTGAATGCGAAGGCACTCGAAGGCGTCGAGAGCCGGTGCGGTCGGCGGCAACGTTGGTTTCATCGCCACCTCCAGGAACGACCGTTTCTTGTCCGTGTATTGTAGCGGACAGGGGCCGCCGTGGAAGCCACCTCACCCCCTGGCTGTGCTAGGCTTTGTCTCAGACCCCGGCTCAGCGACGCCGCCACCGCGCGGTTCGCCCAGCCGAGGGGAGGAGGGCCCCAGAAGACGTGTCGCCCCGCCCTCTGCCCACTGCGTACTGCCTGCTGCGTACCGCCTACTTCCCCAGCACGATCTTCCCGCCGGGTTCCAGCACGATGGGTTCGGCCGAGGTCTCGGCCCGGACCCGCCGGGCCCAGGCGTCGGCGTCCTGGGCAATCAGCGGCCAGGTGTTGCGGTGGACGGGCACCACGCGTTTCGGCCCGAGGAGCTTGACGGCCTCCACGGCGTCGTCGGGGCCCATGGTGAAGTTGTCGCCGATCGGCACCACCGCCAGCTCCAGGCCCGCCGCCCCGATCAGTTTCATGTCGTAGAACAGGCCCGTGTCGCAGGCGAAGTAGACGTTTCCCTCGGGCAGCGAAAGCAGGAAGCCGGCCGGGTTGCCGCCGTTGGCGCCGTCGGGGAGCATCGAGGTGTGCTGGGCGATCGTCATCTTCACCCGGCCGAAGGGAAAGGCATGGCCCCCGCCGATATTCATCGCGTGCGACTTGGCGAGCCCCTTCTTGCCGAACCACTCGCAGATCTCGTAGGTGGCCACAATCGTCGCCCCGGTCCGCCGGGCGATCTTCTCCACGTCAGCCACGTGGTCGTAATGACCGTGGGAAACGAGGATGAAATCGGCCTCGACCTGATCGGCCTTCCTTGGCGCGACCGGCGAATCGTCGAGAAACGGATCGAGCACCACACGGCACTGGCCGCTTCGGATCGACCAACTGCCGTGTCCCAGCCACGTGAATTCGGTAGCCATTTCAAGCGCTCCTCGCGACGCCGAGACAGGGACCAAGCCAAGACGGGGCTGTGGCGTAAGTCCTTGCCTAAACAAACGTTATAACGCAAAAGGCCGGGGCGTTCCGCCTCGGCCTTCCTCGTAAACCCTTGGGTCGCCGGAGTCCGACGACCGTGAATTCAAGTTGCGGGGCTAGGATTTGAACCTAGGACCTCGAGGTTATGAGCCTCGCGAGCTACCGGGCTGCTCCACCCCGCGTCATGGGAGCGCCTCGCCGGCAGTGCGTCGCACTGCCTCGGGCACTGTTCCTATTGTAGCAACTTTCTCTGGGAGGTCGATAGGCCCCTCAGAACTCCCGCGGCCCACTGCTCTGCGGCCGCGTAGGAGCGATCCGCACACTCGGACGCTCGGGCTTGGTTCGGGGAGGCGGGTTGATGAGGCCACCACCTCGGTTGGGTAGCAATCCACTCGGATTTGCGACCTCCATCGGCTGGGGGGCGGGAATGGCCTCAGGCCCTGGCGTCGGCTCCGTGGTCTCCGGGAACGCGACCGAATCCCTTGGGGGGGGTGGCGGTGCCACGGGACTCGGCTCCGGGTTCCGTTCCGCCTGCGGCCGATCCGCGGTCGCTCCCGGATCGTAGAGGGAGCCGGTGTACTCGCCTGGTCTGGCCGCCAACTGCGGCAAGGGAACACTCGCGGCGTAGTACGCGGCGGGAATTGATCCCCACGGCGCCAGGAACCCGGCGTAATAGGTCTGTGGGCCGATGTACACGCCAAGCGTCGCAGGAAGGGGGCCGCGCCGATGGGGGCGATAGGAGGGAACGACGTAGGGGTGGACACTGGCATCGCCGGGAGAGCAACCGGGCCGCACGACCGCCACCGGCCCCTGCGAGGGCTGGGGCGCCTCGATCGTCTGCTGCGTCGGAGGTTCGTCGAGATCGCCCGCCCGGCACGTCGCCGGAAGCGACAGAATGATCGATACGCCGAGAAGAACCGCTGAAGTCCGACCCATCATCGTCGTCTCTCCCGTCGGCCCGAATTCGCAGACCGTCTGCCCCAACGGTACACCGGGGTAGCGGGCCTCGCAAGAGTGTCATCGACGGGAGGGAGTCGCTTCTGCCACCGGGAAGCCGGAGCCCTCATTGCCGGCCCGACCGGATTTGTCGCAGGGCCTCGTAAACCACAATTCCCGCACTGACCGAAAGGTTGAGGCTTCGCGCCTCCGCGCGCATGGGAATGGAGAGGCGTCGATCGGGATGTTCCGCCAGGAGCGACGGGGGGAGGCCCCGGGTCTCGCTGCCGAAGACCAGGACGTCGGCCGGGCCGAACCTCGCCTCGGTGTAGGCAATGGGGGCCGACTTGGTCAGCAGCCACGGCGTGTGCCCGGCCCGGGGCAGACGCCCGGCGAGGTGCTCCCAATCGTCCACGGCTTCCCAATCCAGGTGCTCCCAGTAGTCGAGTCCGGCCCGGCGCATCTGGCGGTCGCTGAGTTGGAACCCCAAGGGGCGCACGAGCCACAGTTTCGCCCCCGCTGCCACGCAGGTGCGGCCGACGGCGCCCGTGTTCCCGGGGATTTCCGGCTCGTAGAGAACGACGTTCAGGATCGGTTCGTGCTGCATAGGGTGGACACCGCGATAGGCACAGTCTACATTACGCGGGACATCCTACGGAGGGCCGAGCATGCCGGATCCGCGAATCGCCGCCTATCAAGCCGCGTTGGAATTCGGCCGGACCCAGGTGGGCCGGCTTGTCGAGCGCCATCCCGACTACTTTCCCATCTATACGGAAGGGGGAAAGTGGCGACACGGCGGCGAATTGTGGACCGACTGGACCGGCGGTTTCCTGGCCGGCATGATGTGGCAGTTCTTCAAGCAGACCGGCGATCGGTCCTGGCGCGAGCGTGCGGAGCGCTATTCGCGGCTCCTGGAGCACCGCAAGTCGGACCGCAACGTCCACGACCTGGGGTTCATCTTCCTGAATTCCTATCTCCCTTGGTACGAAGAAACCGGCGAGCCTGCCCTGCGCGACGTGCTCCTCCAGGCCGGCCGGACCCTGGCCATGCGGTTTATGGAGAAAGGGCAATACCTCTGTTCGTTCCTGGGGCCCGAGTCGCTCTTCATCGACATTATGATGAACGTGCCGCTGATCGCCTACGCGGCGCGCCAGGCGGGCGACGAGGGGCTGGAGAAGGTGGCCCTGGCCCATTGCCGGACGACCCGCGACCGGCTCGTCCGGCCCGACGGCTCCACGGCCCACGAGGGCCTTTTCGATCTGGCCACGGGCCAGTTTCTCGTCCAGAGCACGCGTCAGGGGTTGTCGGCGAAGAGTTGCTGGGCGAGGGGGTTGGCGTGGTCGATGTACGGGTTCAGCAAGATGTACGCCCTGACGGGGCTGGCCGAGTTCCTGGAAGTCGCCGAGCGGAACGCCGCGTACTGGATCGAGCACCTGCCCGCCGACAAGGTCCCGTACTGGGATTTCGACGCCGACCTCGCGCAGCCGCTCCCCTGGGGCCCGCAGAAGGAGACTTCCGCCGCCGCGATTGCCGCCAGCGGCCTGCTGGACCTTGCCCGGCAGACGGCCTCGCCCGAGCACGGTACGGCTTACCACAACGAGGCCCTCGTGATGCTCGACGCCCTCTGTGCCCCCGAATACCTGGCGATCGACACGCCCGGCTGGGAAGGCATTCTCAAGCACGGCGTCTACCACACGCGCAAAGGGTTGGGCGTCGACGAATCGGTCATGTGGGGCGAGTTCTTCTTCGTCGAGGCCCTGACCAAGGCGGTGTCCACACCGCAATCTACAGCGACAGGATGAACTCCGCGAGGTCGTTGATCTCCTGGTCGGACAGCTTCTCCACGGCGCCTTGCTTGTGGCCGTGTTTGCCTTCCTTGAGGAGTTGCTGGATCGTGGTGTAGCGGCCGTCGTGGAGGTAGGGGGCGGTGCGCCAGCATTCGTTGAGCGACGGCGTGTCGAACTCGGTCTGGCGGTCGTAGGGGCCCTTCGAGTCCACGTCGTGCATCCTCAGGTCGGTGTAGAGCGGCTCGGGATGACACACGCTACAGCCGATCTTCTCGCTCAGGAACAGGGCCTTGCCCCGCTTCGCCGAATCGCTGAGCTGACCGCCCACCAGGTGCGGGCTGGGCACCGGTTGGAGGGCCTTGAGGTATTCGTCGATCGCCACGGCGTCCTCCTCGGGACGCACGGCGAACTGGATGTGCGTGATCCCCGAGCGGACCGCCGATTCCCCGGTCGGACGCACCCCTTCCCACATCGCCGGCGGCGTCTTGTGTGAGAGGTACATACTCTTGTTGTTCTTCGGATTGCCCATCCCGTCGTTCATCAGGTCCCAGTTCAGGCCGTCGACGCGGGCATCAGGGTGGCAGCTCGCGCAGCTCTGCCAGTGCTGGAAGCAGAGATCGGCGTCGTTGAAGAACATGTAGCCGCGTCGCTGGGCGGTGAGCTTCGGCTCCGGACCCAGGGGCACGATGGTCACCTGCTTCTCCGGCTTCGGACTGAGGTCGACGACGGCCAGGTTGTCGCTGAAATAGAGTGCCACGTAGGCCTTGGAGCCCACCACGGCCAGTCCGCGCGGACCGTTGACCAGCGGACCGGTCGTCTGGGGCGCGAAGAGCAGCGAACTCTGGAGCCGGATGCGACGGCGGAGATCGACGAGGAAGGCCAGATCGTTCGGCACGTCGGCCTGGGTGGCCGAGGAGTAGTTCCCGCGGTAATCGTAGGGCTTGCCCGGCTCGGCGGGCTTGGCCTCGACGGGGATCTTCGAAAGCTTCTCCATCAGGGCCGGGGCGTCGACCACGCTCACTTCGTGGGTCCCGGCGTGGGTGACGCAGATCTGCTTCCCGTCGGCCGTCGTGGCCACGGCCCAGGGGTTCGCGGCGCCCAGGTCCACGTCGTCCAAGAGCACGGTGTTGACCAGCTTCTTGGCGGCCACGTCGAGAATGCTCAGGGCGTTGGTGTTCATCCAGCCCCGTTCGAGTTGCGTGGTAGGCATCTGGTAGCGGGCGAGGATGTGGGCCACGTAGGCGTACTTGCCGTCGGGGGAGACGCAGATCCCGTGGAGGCCCACGCTCCCGTTGAGCAGCCGGATCGTGCCGGCCTTCTGGGCGGCCGTGTCGATCACCGTGACCGCGCACGCCACGTCGTAGGAGTCGGAACGGTCGGTCGGCAGCAGGTTGGCCACGAAGAGCGACTTGCCGTCGGGCGTGATGGCCGCGGCGATCGGCTCGCGGCTCGCCGGCACGCGGCCCAACTCCTTCTTGGCCTCCAGGTCGATGACCGACACGTCGTTGCTGAAGCGGTTGCACACGTAGAGCCGCTTTCCGGCGGGACAGACCACCGGGGCGCCCGGCGTGTGCCCGACCGGAATCGTCGCCGAGACCTGGCCCGAGGCAACCTCGACCACCCCCACCGCGCCTTGCGGCCCCGCAAAGGTCACGTAGAGCCGCGCGCCGTCCGGGCTGAGGGCCATGCCGGTCGGGTCGGAGGGGAGACTGATGGTCCGCGCGACCTTGCCGCCGGCCGCCTCGACCACCGCAATCTGCTTGGCGTCGAGACACAGGACGAAGAGCGTGGCCCCGTCCTTGGCCGCGATTACCTGCGCCGGCCCGAGGTATTTTCCAGGCTCCGCGTACGGGAAACCGTATCCGACGCCGGAAATGAGAGCAAGGATCGCCAGAACGACCAGTGGGGTCCAAGAGCGACGCGTCATGGAGAGACTCCTACTCGTTTCAGTACGTTGCCTCGGGACGCCACGTCGCGCGGCATCGCGCACTCCCAAGGCATGAACCCTGCACAGGATGACCAATCAGGCGTGCCCCTCCGCTACTGCCGAGGGGGCTCGGTAGCGGCATTCAATATAGATGGGCGGTTCGCCGCTGTCGACGCGCCAAACCCAAAATGCGCCGACTTTTTTTCGACGTCCCCTGCGCCGGGGGTGGGTGTCCGATCGACGATCGAAACGGTCGGTGAATCGTCGTCGCCTCGCCCTCCCAGGATTGTGAAACGCAGTCTTGAATTCTAGAATGACCGGGCCTCTCAACCGGCCGGCAGATCGTATGCGTCGTGCTTCGCCGGAGGATGATCTCGCGGGCCCCCAACACTCGAGCGAGGAGCGGATGCGATGCAAGCCGCGGAAGACCGAGTGCGCTACCAAGCCGGCGTTGGAGTGGATTGGCCGCGCCTACCCGTTCTGGTTATTCTGGCGGTGGTCGCGGCGGTCGGGCTGGCATGGTGTCTGAAGTTTGCCTTTGTCCACGGGTGGTATCTGATCTTCCTGTTGCCGATTCTCGGGGGACTCGCCCTGGGCGGCGTTCTCTCTCTCCTGGTCGGCTGGAGCCGGTGCCGCAACCGCTGGCTGGCAGGAATCGTGGGAGTCCTTGCGGGGCTGATCGGCTATCTGGGGTACTACCAGTTCTGCCTGCTCGAGCTTCTCCCGCCCCAGTTGGCGTGGCGCGTGGATTTCCTCCCCAGCTACATTTCGTTCCGAATGCACACCGACGTCCAAGAGGACGTCGGCAAGCCCGACGTCGGCAACAAGCCGAAGGAACCCTCGACCGGGTTGAACTGGTTTACCTTTGCCTGGGAGTTGGCGATGGTCGTGGGCGCAGCCGGGGGACTCGCCTGGGCCCGGGCACGTCGTGCCTACTCCCCGGAATTAGAGCGATGGATGCGGAGCGAGAAGGCCTTGATCCCGGGCAGCGCGGCCGAGGCGTTTCTGGAGGCCCTGAGTGAGGAGAGTCTGTCGGAATTCCTGGCCAAGACGCCGCCCGCGAACGACGCGCAGACCGCGTGCCCTTTGACCCTCGAGTACGCGACGCCGGATACCGGCTCGCCGTTGGAGCATCCCGTCTACGCGTCGCTCGGCAACGTTCCCGTATCCGGCAAATTCAACATCACGCGGTTGTGGTCGCTCGCGCGTCATCCGCGTCGTACCCTGCTGCGGCAGGCGAAGCTTGAAGTGGGCGAGGTGCTGACGCTGCGCCCTCTGTTTCCGGAGTTGACGCGGCTGCTGGCGGCGCAGCACGCCGAGCTGAACGACGTGACGCCCGGCGTCGTGCCGTCGGCGGCCGTCGAGGAATCGCCGACCACCGAGTTCGCGCAGGTCACGCCGGTGCCCGAGCCGTATCGGAAGAAGGTGCGCTCCAAGGGCTATGCCCTTTGGGTGAACCTTGTCGGGATGACCCCGGCGGTTTACTTCTTCGGGGGCGGCGGGCTGGTGGCTGCCGGGATCTGGCTGGCCACGGAGAAAGGGATGCCGGTGGGTTGGGCGGCCGTCGTTGCGGGAGCCTTGGGTGTGGTTTGGGGTGGTTACACGGGGCTCTATTGCCTGTGCGTGGCGGAAAACCGCTGGATCGACCGCCGGCTGCGGCGCGAGTTTGCCCTGCGGCCCGATCCGCTGGTGGACCCCCGCGATCCCGCCTCACAGTACGTCTCGCTGATCCCGCGCGAGAGCTTCGCCAAGGTGCAGCTCACCTTGTCGTCGGACCTCCTGCTCATGAGAATCGACGAGCGAGAGCGTCGCTTGCTGATGGAAGGCGACTGCGACCGGTACCGCATCCCGGCCGGGGCCATTGCCGCCTGCGAGCCGCAGTGCTTTTTCCATCCGATCGACGCCCAGCACCGGAACGAGTTGTGGATGATCCGCCTGATGGTCCGGGTCGAGGAGGGCCTGCGCGAACTGCTCCTCAGCGCCGGCTCGACCCACTGGACCCCGATGACCAACGCCCGCCGCCGCCGAACGGCCGAAGACCTGTGCGGACGAATCAACGCCCTTCGCAGCTAGGACTTGTGTCGGAGCAAGTTGGCCAATACGGGGACGAGCACCGAGAAGGCCGATTTCGCGTTGTGCCGAGGCAGCGGCAGGAACTGGAAGGGATGGGGATCGAAGGCTCACTCTCCGGCAAGCGGGTGGTGATTTCCATGGACGGGCGTGTGGTCGAAACACCGTGAAGACCAGGAGAGGGGGCCTTCGATTCTCGAAGAAAACCCACAATCTTGCGGGAGTCGCCATTTTCGATTAGCGCATCGGCACGGTAAACATCGACCTTCCAGAACATCGCAACCGGCTCTCGCCCACGGCCCGCGTGTGGCGTCAGCTCCCCGCTACGGGCATAATGCGATTCAACCACGGCAGACCGTAGGGCGGACCGAGCGCAGCGAGGCCCGCCGGAGAGTGAGAGGGGATCCGACGCTCCGTCGCTTTTTGCCCCGTCATACGCTGACCATCGTGCGACGATTGAGGAGAAGCCGGAGAAGGTGGTGACGGTCGTGGCCGTCGGCGTCAAGGACCGCGATCGAGTCGTGATCGGCGGCAAGGAGATCGATCTATGAAGACTATCGAGCAATCCGACGCAACCGGGACCTTGGCGGAGTATGCTGGCGATATCCACAGCGGACCGTTCATTGTCACCAGTCACGGCCAGCCTGTCGCCGCTCTCGTGGCCATCGAAAACGCAGATTTGGAGACGGTCGCTCTGAGCACCAATCGTCAGTTCCTCGAGTTGATCGAACGCTCGCGTGCGAGGGTCCGGGCCGAGGGGGGGAATCTCCAGCGAGGAAATGTGCCGGCGATTTGAATGATTGCGGCGATCGGGCATAATGTCCTTCAACCACGGCAGACCGTTACCGGAATCAGGCGCATCCGTCGAATGCAAGGAGATCCGCCATGTCGAACCGATCCAACCGACGTTCGTTTCTCAGAACCGGCGTTGCAGCGGCAGGCAGCGTGGCTGCGGCCATGGTGGTCCCGGGCCACGTGCTGGGCGGGCCGAGGGACATTCCGCCCAGCGAGAAGATGAACGTGGCCGGGATCGGCATCGGCGGGATGGGCGCGGGGAACCTCGCCAACTTGGCGTCGGAGAACATCGTCGCGCTGTGCGACGTCGACCCCGGCTACGCGGCCCACACGATCAAGAAGTACCCCAAGGCGAAGGTCTACATCGACTACCGCGAGATGCTCGACAAGCAGAAGGAGATCGACGGCGTGGTCGTGGCCACGCCTGACCACACCCACGCGGTGATCTCGATCGCGGCGATGCGGGCCGGCAAGCACGTCTACTGCCAGAAGCCGCTCACGCACGACGTCTATGAGTCGCGGCGTATGGCCGAGGTGGCCAAGGAGTGTAAGGTGGCCACGCAAATGGGCATCCAGGGCCATTCCATGGAGGGCATCCGCCTGGTCACGGAGTGGATCGCGGCGGGCGTGATCGGCGAGGTCCGCGACGTGGACGCCTGGTGCGACCTGACGTATTACCCGTGGGGCCACGCGAGTTGGAGTTCCAAGTTCTCGGAGCGGCCCAAGGACACGCCCGCCCTGCCCGCCGGGCTCGACTGGGACCTCTGGATCGGCCCGGCGCCGATGCGGCCCTATCATCCGGCGTATCATCCCAGGACGTGGCGGTGCTGGTGGGACTTCGGCTGCGGCATGATGGGCGACCGGGGCGCGCACACGCTCGATCCGGTATGCACCGCCTTGAAGCTCTGCCCGCCGACGAGCATCGAGGCCACGTCCTGCGGCAACACGCCGGAGGTCCATCCGCTCTCGGCGATCGTCACGTTCAAGTTCCCGGCCCGCGAGTCCTTCCCGCCGCTGAAGCTCACCTGGTACGAAGGGACACGCCCGCCGCGGCCCGACGACCTGGAAGACGGCCGCCAGTGGCCGGCCGAGGGCGGCGTCCTGTTCAAGGGCTCCAAGGGAACGATCATGGCCGGGGTCTACAGCAACAGCCCGCGCCTCATCCCCGAGAAGAAGATGCAGGAAGCGAAGCTGCCGCCCAAGTCCATCCCGCGGGTCAAGGGGACGCACGAGTCGGACTGGGTGCGCGCGTGCAAGACGGGCGGGGTGGCCGGGGCCGACTTCGCCTATTCCGGCCCCTTGACCGAGATCTGCCTCCTGGGCAACATCGCCAAACGCGTCGACGCGAGGATCCTGTGGGACCCCGCGGCCCTGAAGATCTCCAACCTCCCCGAGGCGAACCGCTACGTGCGGACCGAGTACCGCAAGGGCTGGTCACTCTGACCGCCCGAGCCACCGTCTCCCTTCGCCCTTGGTGCCAGCGGGAGATTCGGCGTCGCCTCGCCTGCTGGGAGAGGGGGAATTGCTTCTGGACGGCCGCTCACCTGCCCGGCGCGTTGAGAAAGCGGAGGAAGAACTGGTAGATCTGCTCGTTCGACTCGGCGTTGGGCGAGTGTTCCGGCCGGTTCGTCATCGCGACGCGATCGTGGCAGCCGAGCAACTCGTTGACCTTGACGGTGTGGTTCAGCGCCTGCCAACGCTTGGGCGGGTCTTCGGAGCCGCCGGAGACGAGGAAGGGCCGGGGGGCCATCAGGGCGTGCAACTCGTGGAGGTCCAAGCCCTCGGCCACCAGCCGCTTGTAGAGCCCGGTGCGAGGGTTGGCCTCGGTGATGCGTCCCCGCGTGCGCCACGGGCCCGGCTCGTAGCCGAGGTACCACGGCTCCCAGTAGTTGACCGACTCGCGGGCCTCGTCGAAGACGATGCCCGGATCGGACCAGGCCGCGCAGGCGAACTTGTCGTAGAGGCAGGAGGCGAACATCGCCCACTTGCCGCCGAACGAGTGGCCCATTACCCCGATCCGCTTCGGATCGACCTCCTTGCGTCCGGCGAGCACGTGATAGGCGTTGGCTGCCGTGTAGGCCAAGGCAGAAAGGGGCTGAATCGCGGCCTTTTCCTTCGAGGGGTGGTAGACCGCGTAGGTCTTGTTGTCGAGTCCGGCCCGGTTGCCCATCGACAGGGTCACGAAGCCCCGCCTGGTCAACTGGTACGCAAAATCCCGATGCTCCTTGCCCAGGCCGATCGCCGTCTCCGGCTCGTAGTAGACGACCAGCACGGCCGGCCGGACGCCTTCTCCCGCCGGCACGAGGAGATACCCGTCGGTCATCTGGCCGGGCAGCCACTCGAAACGGATCTGGTGCTGCACGAAGTCCTCGCGCTGCTCGGTCCGAAGGATCTCGACCTTCGGCTTCACGATCACCGGCGGCCAGGGGCCCATCATGCCGTGCCAACGCGCGAGGATCTCCTGGCGTCGCCGCTGCCAGTCGGCCGCCGTCTTCACCGGCTCGCCGTTGGTGAACTTCAGGGGCGAACGGAACCGGCCGTAATCGCCGGCAAATTCCGGTGGAGGACCGAAGCACAGTGCGATCGGCTTCGGGACCGCATCGCCCGGCCTTGCGGTGGCTGAGGAAGCCGCGGCAGCAGAGACGACGGCCTCTCGCCCCACGCCCCGCCGCATCAGCGCCTTGAGTTCGTCGAGATGTCCTTGGTAGACGCCGCGGGGATCGGTGTTGTGCCTCTTGCACAGCGAGGCGGCCATACCCACGACCTCGCCCATCATGCCGGTGGTCCGCTGGACGCGGACCGTGCCCAAGGCCACGTGGGTGACGCTGATGTCGCGGCCCGCCATCATCAAGTTGGCGACGTTGCGGCTGTAGAGGCAGCGGAAAGGAATCGCATAGGGCTTGACGGGGATGATCTTGGCAATCGTCAGGAACTCCCGGCCGGGGAACTGCTGAGAATTCTTCGGGTCCGGGTAGTGCAGGTCGATGCCCCAGGTCGTGGTGACGCAGGCGTCGGGGTAGGGCTTCTGCCGGAGCAGGTCTTGTTCCTGGAGGATGACGTCGCCCAGCAGGCGACGCGACTCCCGTTTGCCGCCGATGTAGGCGACCCAGGCCAAGCGCCGGTCGGCGAACCGCTCCTTGACCGTGCTCCGGTTCTTCAGATAGTCCCAGTTGCCGTAGATCACGCGAAAAGCGTGGTCGCGGATCTGCTCGATGTCGGCGATCTGGTCCTTGCCGATGCCGGTTTCCCACTCCCAGTCGCCGCGCGTGACGCGCTGGCAGTTCGCCTCGTCGAACGGGAGGGCCCAGGGACACTCGGGGAACGGCGACGGGCGGCCCTCCTCCACGCTGTCCCACTGGACGGAAGTGCCCATCGTCATCGGGTCGGGCTGCGTCGGGGCGAGCGATTCGCCGGTCTCGGCGCGGCTCTCGCGGCCCACGCGGAAGTCGGCCCCCGCCAGGAAGCCGAGATTGCCGTCGCCGGTGCAATCGACGAACCAACGCCCCGTCACGCGGGACTCCCGGCCGTCGAGGCTACTGCGTACGACGACCGCCTTGATCCGCGGTCCCTCCTTCTCGGCCAGGAAGACGTGGGCGTTGAGGAACAGGCGGATGTTCTTCTCGGCCTGCACGACGCGGAGCTTCTTGTCGTCCTCGTAGTTCGAGGCCGGCCCGGCGTTGTGCGTCTTCTTGCGGGGGTCCTTCCGGATCGCTTCGAGCACCTCGCGGCCCCGCGGCGAGTCGGGCTCCTTGAGGGCTTCGTGGTAGTTGTGGTAGCCGATGGGTCCGATTTCGTCGACCAGGTCGCCGAGTCGCGGGTAGGGCTGCTGGTGGATCTTGCCCGAGAGACCGACCCGGACCTCGGAACTGTTGTTCCCGCCGAGCACGGGCCGATTCTGGATCAGGGCGACGCTGACGCCCAGCCGGGCGGCCGAGACCGCCGTGCAGCAGCCGGCCATGCCCCCGCCGACCACCACCAGGTCGAACGAGCCGGCATCCGGCGGCGACTCGGGCAGGCGTAGGATCGTGCGTCGCCAGGCGGCCATCCCGGGGT
>CAYSGY010000010.1:3224-34190 GCA_964430315.1 uncultured Planctomycetaceae bacterium | reverse complement strand
GGGAACTTGGGCTGTAGGTCAGGCTTTCCAGCCTGACATTTGCGTCGTCAGGCTGGAAAGCCTGACCTACCTATCTGGACGTTCCCACTTGGGAGCCATCCTAACTCCGGGGGGAATGTCCATGGGTACCGTTTTACTCGGGGTGACGTGGGGGCTCGTGGGGCTTGATGTGGGGTGGAGGGCGTTACCAGCGGGCGGTGTTGAGTACATCATTCAGATCGCTCCCTACGAGCTTGAGGTGTTCAAGCAAGACAAGAGCATCGAGGGCGATATCCCCTCGCAACTGCGGGACATTCGCAGCTATCGGATCGTGGTGGGCACCGACATCTTGCCCCGCGAAGATCCACCCAAGGCTGCGTCAACGGCCGCGCCTTCGCTGGCCGTGCCACCGTGGCCGGGAACGACGACGAGCGTCGCAGGGGATCGCAAGAAGTCGGGACGCAGCTTCTTTTCTCCCATCGCATCGTTATGGGATCGGTATCCCTTTGCCCAGAGCGACTCCGACCCCACGAAGCGGATCGGCCAGCAGGAGCCCTCCGAAACGAAGAAGACCGCGAACATCCCATCCGACCGCAAGTCCGAGCAGAAGCCGGCGCCGAGTGTCCAGGCAGACTCCAAGGAACCCCCGAAGCCTTCGAGTTCGTGGATCACCATGGGGATCGTCTTGTGCGGCTCGCTCGGCGGGAATCTCTACCTGGTCTGGATCACTTGGGAGACGCGGGCGCGGTACCATGCCCTGGTGAGGCGCCGCAAAAAGGCGGAGCGTCATTCCAGGGACAGAGTTCTCGATCCGGACGCAGATTCCGAAGGGGAGGACGAGTAGCCGTGTCGCACCGCTACCGGCCGGTGGGCACTTGATCCCCATGACCCGCGCCGACATGGTTAACGAATTCCGTCGTGCCGGCGTGGAACAATCGGGGTTAGCGGGGAGATTCGCCCTGATGGGATCTTGCTCCACCTCGTACGCGTGAGAATTTTCTTCCCAGGCTACGGCGTCCTCGCGATCGCCTCACGAGTGACGTCGTTGACGACCTTCTGAATCAGTTCCCAGGTGTGCCGGTGATAGGACTCAGAGATATCGATCCTCTCTCCCTCCTTGTGCCGTCCCTGCTTTCCTGCCTTCACCTCATACAACTTGTTGACAATTCCGCGATTGTGGACCAGGACGTCGCGTGAAGCCTTGGCCTCGGCGATCCGCTCGACTTCATCCGCCGAAGGACATCCGAGGTTCACGATACTCTTCAACTGCTTGAACCAATCCGCCGGGGCCCCCTGGAGGATGTCTCTCACTTTCCTTGTGACGACGAACTGGATGATCCCGTCCTTGTCCGGTTCGTCCAAGACCGTCTCGAAACGGACCTCCTTCTGTCTCAGGCTGTCCGGCCAAGCCGACAGCCAGAGTCGCAGGAAATCGAAGAGAAAGCTCTCGAAGATGGAGATGAACTGTTGAAAGGTCGCCTCAACAAGTTGTTCGGCAACGTAGCCTCGAGCCTTGCCGACGAGATCCGCTTCCGTAGTCACTGTGCCGGTAATCGTATTCCGGTTGGTGAACCTATTGCCGGCCTTGACAACCTTATGGACGATTTTCCAGGCAATCCTTGTGTCTGTGTAATAGTCGTGCGCGGCGCGGAGGTCATGAAGAACGCGGTCCCGCAGGACCCGAATGTCGTCGGCCAGCGCCATGGCGTACCTCAATGGCTCAGGACACTCCATCCAAGATTGCCTGCACGGCAGCCGCATCTGCTCCGCGGCCGAGGTTGATGACGGCCACTTCTGGTTCGTCGTTCAACGAGATAACATCTTCGTCGGGCCAATACGGAATGGCATGGTTGTCAAGGAGGCGTTTGATGTCGCCGAGTTGGCTGACGGGGACCATAATGTACGGGCCTGCCGTTCCGTCCGTCGACACGCGCACGGGTTCTCTCGTCGTGAGATCGATCATGTTGATCTATCTCCCATTTGCTCCACAACGCCTGCGAGACCCTCCGATCCACTTGGTCAGACGCCCCCGCGATCGGCGTAGTCCCAAGCTCACTACCGCAGTCAAAGACGTCCAAATTATACACCTTTGGGTGGCCGTCGGCAAGCGACTTCGGGCTTCGACGGTCTGCCGAAGCCCTCTTCCTCAGTCTCACGGCGTGACGGCCTTACGCGACGTGCGGACGCACGCCAGGAGGGTGCTTTGTGAACACCTGACCGGATACCATCGCCGAACAGGGGACTTTCAGGTACTCACGAGAACACCCTGTGTCTATGCCGCTCATCAAGAGGCTACCGGGCGGCGGCGAGAACGACCTTCACGACCAGCGATCGTGAGAAGTCGGGCAATGGGGCGCGGGGCCCGTCCAGGCGGAGGTCTGCCCGGCGGTCTTCCCAAGGATCGTAGACGGAGGCGGAGCGGGGCGATGCGCCGGCGAGGACGCCGCCCAGATCGAGGGTCGCCCCGTGGATTGGCTCGGGCGATTGGCCTTCGGCCAGTTCGGTCTGCCAGGTGTTCTGCGTGTCGCGGCACCAAACGAGAAGCGTCTTCTGGCCGCGCAGCGCGAGCACGCGCAGGCCATCGTGGGGCACCATGACCGGCTGGAATTGCTCGGCGGCGGGGTCGATCCCTTCGATGGCCTTGGCGAAGCGGGTGAAGTGGTGCCACAGGTTCATCCGGTCCACGTAGACATCCCAGTGCCAGATGTGGCCGGGCCCGGCCGCGCCGGTGAAGAACGGGGCGAACAACACGTCGTGGAGAATGATCCCGGCCCGGTCCTTCTGGTAGAGCTTGAAGGGGCCCGAGTGGCTCCGCTCGACCGCCCCGCTCTCGGCCAGCAGGATCGGCTTGCGCACGCCGAAGGCCAGGAGTTCGCGCACGGCGTCGGCGGCCAGCACGTCGACCGGGCCGTGGCACACCTCCAGGCGGGCGCCGAGGTCCAGGTAGCGGTGCACTTGGAGCACGTCGTTCCCCGGCAGGAAGCACAACCGCCGGTAGAGGCGGTCGCGATACACCGCGTTGTCGAAGCTCCCGAGGCTCTGCATGGCGAGGTTCTTAGGGAATAAGCGGTGCAGGTCGCCGAGCATGACCTGGGACCAGTCGGCCCAGTCGCCGCCGGCGATGCAGTTCATCTCGTTCCAGAGTTCCCAGCCGAAGAGGATCGGGTCGTCGCGGTAGCGGTCCCGGTACCAGGCGAGCTTCCGCTTGAACTGCTCGCGGCAGGCGGGCGAGTCGAAGAAGTCGGCTGTCTTCTGGGCCGGGCCGCCCTGGGAGACGTGGTGCAGCTTCTTGGCGAAGTGGGGCTGGGGGCCGTCGCCGATGTGGCGGAAATGCTCCAGACAGAGTTTGAGGCGGATCCCGTAGCGCCGGGCGAGTTCGAGCAGGCGGTCGATCCGCAGGGCACGCTCGGCGTCGTACCGGCCGCTATGGGTGTGCTCCACGTCGAAGGTCCCGCTGCTGATCCAGACCCGCGCGTAGTTGCCCCGGTTCTCCGCGAGCCGCTTGAACCACCGTTCGTAGTCGGGCAGTTCGGGGACGCGCGAGATGCCGAGCTTCACGCCCGTGGGCGAGACGGCCAGGTTCAGCCCGACGGGCACGTAGGGCCGGCCGTCGGAAAGCTCGAAGTAGCGGGGATCGCGCGGGCTGACGCGGACGAAGGCCGGCTCCGCGCCCGTCGCGTCCCTGGACACGAGCGTCGCCGCCGCGGCAGCGCCGAGCAAGCACGGGACCACCGACCGCAGGAGAAGGACTCTGAGATGCGTCATGGCAGAAGACTCCGAAGGAGTGTGTAAAACGCTCGGTGGCCACACGACCAGGTTCCGCGGACGAGAGGGCTCGGCTCCAGGGCGCGTCGGTTGCTCTCGACCTCCGCAGGCCCTATAGTACACGGACGCTGTGACGCATTGAAGAGACACGATCCTTCGAGCGACCCGATCACAGTGAACTGTCCCCCTTGGCCAAGGGGGACAGTCGCAGTTTTCGGCCGTCAGGCTCCGCGAAGGGCCATGCGAAACGGGCCGACAAATGAGGTTCATCCGGGAATTCCGGGACGCCGAACCCCACGGGATCGCAAAAGGAGTACCGGTGCCTCTTCTCTGTTCGATCTCCGCACGGCTGTAAACAGAGAGGAGGCACCGGTACTTTCCTTTGGCATGGCTGGACTTTCCCGGAATTCTCGGATGAACCAAAAATGAGCCAGTCCTCAGCCTGGGAACGACTACATTCACGGCGCAGGACGAGGGCTGCTTGCTGAAATTGCGTGGCAAAGGGATACGGGCATCGATGGGCATGAAGACGCGGCTCCTTGGCATCGTGTTGGCGCTGGCGGCGGGAGTCCTGCCGGCAACGTGCGAGGGTGTGGAGGTGGAGGAGTTCTCCCCCCAAGCCGTTTGGAGCCCGTCGCCGACACATCCGGCCGATCCGCGAACGCTCGATTATCTGATCGACGGCAATCCTGCGACGGTCTGTTGCTTTCTCGATGATACGCCGACCGGAACGGACCGGAAGACCGTGCCGCCGAACGGCGCCCCGCCGGTCACCGCCCGTCTTGTATTGGACTTGGGCAGGATCCGAAAGGTCGGCGGGATCCGGTTCGTGGCGTCGAGGTCCTGGGCCAACCGCATGGCGGAGAACGTCAGCGTTTTTGCCTGCGACGACCGGGAGGGGAAGACGAACGTCCGCGGCCTGAAGGAGAACTGCCCCCTGCCGGCGGTCAACACCTTCAACGCGGCCTTTGTCACGTGGGAGCCGGTTGCCACCCGGTATGTCAGCGTCGTCGTCAACGAGTCGTACGACCGGCGCCGCAACGGCATCGACTGGTGGCGGGGGATCGACCCGCTGCTGGACCGGAAGCAGTGGCGCCGCGACGATAAGCTGCGCACCCAATTCGGTTGGTGGTGGGGCTGCTGGCAGGCGACGGTCGAGCGTCTTCCGCAGACGGTCGGGGGACCGGCCTACGATTTTGCCGGGACGGGCCGCCAGTTCACGGTGCAAATCGCCGAAGTATCGTGCTTTCTCGGCCGGCCGGCGGACCTTCCGCTCGCCAATCTCCCGCACGTCGCCTACCCCGAAAGCCGCCTCCATCGCGACTGGATGTACCAGGACTGCGGGGTCGAAAACGTCTCCACGGTCGGAAACGCGGCCAACAGCGCCGCGGCCGATCGCGTGGGGCCCGACATCTCGCAGTGTTTCCTGTCCAAGGCCGATTCGCAGCGCGAACAAGCGATGGTCCAACGAGTCCTCGGGGAGTTGGAGGACCGCGGGGTCGACACGGCCCGCCTGCAAGAGCGACGGGAGGCGTTGTCCCACGTTCCCGGCAGCGATCCCCGGTGGAAGGACTTGTACTTGACCGCCTGCCGGCAACGTCGCCGGGAGCGGCTGAAGGAAGTCCGGCGGTGGGCTTCGCAGTTCCTCTACGTCAAGCACTACGTCTTTGGCGGCTGGACGCAGATCGAGCCCACCGACGAGGTGACCGACGAGCAGTTCTTCGAGCGGAACCCCGATTTCCACGAGGGCTCGCAACTCTGCCTGGCGACCATCCGCGACGACGGGACGGTGGCCAACGAGGTGCTGATCGACAAGCCCCGGGGCATGATCCGGGATCCGAACCTGTCGTGCGACGGGGAGACCCTGATCTTTGCCATGCGGGACAACTTCACAAGCGACGACAACCATCTCTACAAGATGAACCTCGCGGACAGGAAGGTCCGGCAGATCACCTTCTCGCCGACGGTAGCAGGCCGGACGCTCCCTTGCAGCGACACGGAGCCCTGCTTCGCTCCGAACGGCGAAATCATCTTCCAGTCGACCCGCTGCGGACAGTTGGACGTGTGCTGGGCCCATCCGGCCTCCAACCTCTACACGTGCGACGCCGAGGGGCGTCACCTCCGCCGTCTGGCCTTCGACCAGGTGCGCACGCTCTACCCCCAGACGCTGCCCGACGGACGGATCATCTATACGCGGTGGGAATACAACGACCGCAATCCGTTCTTCCTCCAATCGCTGTTCGCGATGAATCCCGATGGGACCGGGCAGACGGCGTTTTATGGGAACAACAGCGACTACCCGGCGGCCCTGATCCACGCCCGCGGGATCCCGGGCACGGCCAAAGTCATCGCGGTCGTTTCCGGTCACCACGTTCTGCAAAAGGGCAAGCTGGCTATTATCGACCATTCCAGGGGCACGGAGGGGAACCGCGGGATCGAATACGTCGCCGGCGCTTCACCCGACGGACGGCCGGGGCGTCAGCCGTCGAGGGTCCATTCACAGTTTGACCGCTGGCCCTACGACTTGTTCGGGCAGGTCGGCCCCCAGTGGCAATACCCCTGGGCCTTCGATGAGACGCACTACCTCGTGGCGTTCAACCCCGAGGGCTACCACTTCCTCAAGGGACCCTTCAGCGTCCCGTTCGGCGTGTACTATGCGACCGCCGAGGGTCCGCGTGAGCTTCTGGCCTTCGACTGGAGCAACTCGTGCGGGCAGGTCGTCCCGGTCATGGTGAGCGGACGTCCGCCGGTGCGGCCGTCGCAGGTGGACTGGAACCGGAAGACGGGCGAGTTCTACGTTCAAGACGTCTACGCGGGTCCGGGATTGGAGGGCGTGGCCAGAGGGACCGTGAAGCGGTTGCGGGTCGTGGCCCTGGAGTACCGGGCGGCCGGGGTTTCCAAGAACTTCAATCGCGGGGTTGCCGGCGACTCGCACGTCAATACGCCGGTTGCGATCGACAATGGCTCCCAGGACGTGAAACACGTCCTCGGCGAGGTTGACATTGAAGAGGATGGCAGTGCGTATTTCGAGGTCCCTGCCCGCCAGGCCGTCTACTTCCAACTGCTCGACGCAAGAGGACGCTGCGTCCAGACCATGAGGAGTTGGACCCTCGTCCTGCCCGGCGAGCGGGCCGGATGCGTGGGGTGTCACGAGAGCAAGTTGCAGGCGGGCCTGGCGGCGGCGGGACTGCCTGCGGCGTTGAAGCGGCCTGCCCGGCCGTTGCAGCCGCTGGCGGGTCAGCCGCCGCATCCGCTGCTGACGCGACTTGAGAAGAAAGGACCGCTGGAAGATGTCCGCAGTTTCCTCGGGGTCAATGAGCCGTGCTCACTCGACGCCGCAGCGGCCGTCGATGGATTCAGCTATACCCAATTGGTTCAGCCAATTTGGGACGCGCACTGCACCGCCTGTCATCAAGGTGACACCAAGGACGCCGACCCCAAGAAGCGGTCGGCGTTGTGTCTGACCGGCGAAGTCGTCAGGCGGCCTCCGGAGAAGGACCTCGGCGGTCTTCGCGACTTCACGCAGTCCTACCTTGCCCTGACGGCGGGCGGACGGTGTACGCCGCTGGTGAACTGGGTCCATCCCGAATCCATGTCGGCCGTCTTGCCCCCCTATGCCTGCGGTTCGGCGCGAAGCCGGCTCATGGACTACTTGGAGCCTTCGCACCATAAGGTGCGCCTGAAGGACGCGGAGAAGCGGGTCGTGGCGTGCTGGATCGACCTGGCGGTCCCCTTCTGCGGCTCCTACGCCCAGGCCAACGCATGGAACCGGCAAGAGTGGCGTTGGTGGCGGATCGAGTCGAATACGTGGAACAGGCCGCAAAAGGAACTCTACGACTACTTCCAGACGAAACGCGTGTTGTTTGCCCGGCAGGAAATCGAGAACCTCAGGGCATTGCAGGGGAAGTAGCGGGCCGCGAGGAGACAAGACAAGCCATGACAGGAACAAGAGCAAATCGGGCGGCCTGGGCGAGCCTCGTTTCGGTCGGCGTCCTGCTCGTTGGAGCCGCGGCCGGCGCGGCGGCGGAGTCGCCTCGGGTGCTCTTCGAGCGATCGGAGATCGACGGACTGCGGCGGAAGATCGCCCAGCCGGCCCTCGCCCCGGTCTGGGCCAAGATCCTGGCCGACGCCGAGGCGTACTGCAATCCAAAATCCCGCCGCTACGCCGATCCGGGCAACCCCTATCCGATGGCGAAGAAGTCGGATCGCATGGATCCGCGGCGCCACGACGCCCTGCTGGTGCATACGATCGGACGCCGGCTCACCGAGCGGATGGAGGCCATCGGCTTGGCCCACCAACTCACGGGCCGCAAGGAGTTGGGCCGGCACGGCGCCGCGATCCTCCTGGCGACCGTCGAGCGGTATCCTGTGACCGATCCGATCGTTTCCAAAGGGTTCGCCGGCGGACGCGGCGACATCATGCGCGGCCTGGCCGTGGGCTACGATCTCCTCGGGGAGTGCCTCGACGAGCCGCAGCGGCGGCGCGTCGCCGCGGCCTGCGCCGACTACGTCGAGGCGGCCGTCAAGGAGTTCAACGACCCGAAGCTCTGGTGGTACAAGGTCCACAACTACAACGGCGTGAACGGCGGCGCGGCCGGATGCCTTGCCCTGACGCTCGGCGACGCCTATCCGGACCGGGCCGACGCCTGGATCGCCGAGTGCGTGAAGACGATCCGGCGGTGGCTCGACGCCGCGTTCGACCGGCAAGGCGCCTGCGTCGAAGGCGTGTCGTACTCCTCTTACGGCCTCTCCAATACGGTGATGTTCGGCGACGCCCTGCGACGCAACGGCAAGGGCAACCTCGTCGACCACCCGACGTTCCGCACACTGCCCGAGTTCTATGCGATGTCGCTTCTGCCGGGCGAACGGGTCTACGACGCCCGGAACGATTCGTCGTACAGCGGACTGAACGCGACCCTGCTGAAACTGGCCGACGCCTGCCACAACGGCCTTTACAAGTGGCTCTGGGAACGCTCGGGATCGGACAATAGCATTCTGCGGATCCTGTGGGACAACGAGGTCCCGCCCGTCGATCCCATGGCGGCGGGAGTGCCGCGGGCCGGGCATTTTGAAGGCCGCGGCCTCTGTGTCTGGCGCACCGGCTGGACCCGAAACGACGTCATGTTCTCCATCGAGGCGGGCCCCTACTACCCCGTCACCCACAATCAGGCCGACAAGGGCCACTTCACGCTCTACGGACTGGGCCAGCGCTGGGCCACCGATTGCGGATACGCAAACGAGCACGGGCCCGAGGGCCGCGGGCAGACGCTCGGCCACAGTTGCATCCTGATCGACGGTCAAGGGCAGGCCCTCTCCGGCGCCGGGTTGGGCACCAACGGCAGGATCGAATGCTACACCAGCGACGACCGCTTCGGGTATGCCCTGGCCGACTGCACCGAGGCGTACAACCGCAACAGCGCGAAGAAGCCCGGCGCGGTCGTCCAATACGCCCGACGGCATGCGCTGCTGGTGTATCCCCACCAAGGCGCTCCGGCCTACGCCGTCGTGATGGATGACATCCGCAAGGACGAGCAGCCGCACGCGTTCGCCTGGCAGATGATGTTCTCCGACACCCTGGAGGCGGCATTGGCCGAGGGCCGGGCGGTCTTCAAGCCACGACCGCCCGCAGTCAAGACCGTCTCACCTCCTGTGCCGGCGCCAACGGAGAAACCGCACGAGGCACGCCCGCGTTTGGTGTTGCGAATTCACGCAGACGCGGCGCCGTCGCTCTCCACCGACGTCTTCCGGCCGAAGGACTATCATGCGCCGGCCGCCTTCCCGCGGTTTCGGGCAACGGTCGAGGCTGTGAATCCGCACTTCATCGCGGTCCTGCTGCCGCTGCCCGCGGCGGCGGCGGAGCCGGAGGTCCGCTTCGAGTCGAACGAGGGGAAACGGATCACGACGATCCGTTGGCCGCAGCATACCGACACGCTGGTGTGGTCGGAGAAGGACGGCTCGGTAACGCTCTTGAAGCCGTAGACGCCCGGGCACCCGAGCCGACTTTTGCAGGTCCTGGCATGCCGACGCGATTACCCGAACCGCCTCGGCTCCGGCCCCTTGGTCTTCTCTTTGCCGCGTGGAACTCCACCGGAACGTCTTTTCTTGCCTCCGCGTTCTTGGGATTCGCCGAGATTGCATCGCTGCAGGCGCGTATGGCTGCATCCACGTTACCCGCCTTCAGCAGCGAGCGGGCCTTTTCGGCAATGTCGTTTGCCGATTTCAATTGCGCCCCCTTCGTCCCATCGACTTCCCACAGGAGCGCAAACACAACCACCGTCCCACTCGGGAAACAGAAGCCCAGCCAGATCGGAGACCTTCCGGCCGCCGCAAGTAGTTCCAGGGTATCGCTTCGAGAAAAGCTGCGAGAATGCCTATGAGGATAGTGTTTCGGGGGGCGTTGTCAAGCAGGTGCCACGGGATTTTTTTGAACTTCCCGATGCGCGCACGACCTCGGCACCGTGCCCGGTTCCCACACGGCGGATTGACTCGCCAGCATCGGCGGTTTCCACTGGGCAGCCCCGATAGCTCGTGCTATCGGGGTGCCGAAGGCACAGGAGGCTTGCTTTGACCAGACGCGCCATGCCTGGGAGTCCTGGCAAACCCTCCTGTCGCTGCGCGACACCGAAAGCGGAGCTTTCGGTGCCACCCTGCGGTTCACCGCCTTCGACGTCGACAAGGACGGTTTCCTGAGCAACGAAGAACTCGTCACCATGGGAGGCAAGTCCAAGCCATGAGCCGGTTCCATCCAATTCGCTTGCTGCACCCGGTAGGACGGGTTTCCAACCCGTCCGGGACGGCTTGGAAAGCCGTCCTACCGATGGTCCCCCTCGTCTCCCTTCCGACGACCTTCTTCCACTACCTCGGCAGCGTTCCGCGGAGGGCCATGGACGACGCGACCCCGCATCGTGGAACACCACGGAGGGCGTTCCCTATAGGCGGTCTCTCTGGGATCCTCCAAGCCTGCATGGCGTTCGTGACACTCTGGACCGCAGGGACCTCGGCCCACGCCGAGTTACCTCGGGTGCGCGGCCAGCGGGCCGGGTTTGCGATTACGGAGGAGGTCGCCGTGGCGAATCCCGCCCGCTTCGGCGCGAACTTCGATCCGCCGGGGATGACGCACTGGGGCGAGGAGCCGTTCCACAACCAGTGGTGGGGCCACCCGAATCTCAACCCGATCGAGGCCCGCGTGAAGAACGTCGCCACCGGCGGCGGCCCCGATTTCCTCGATTGCGGCAGCGCCAAGCAGGGCGCCAAGGGCCCGGGGACCGGCTCCGGCATGGGCTATTGGGACGTGTTCCGCGACGGCTTTTTCGACGGCGGCCACGTGGCCGTGTACCGGCACGAGGACGGCAAGACCACGCTCCTGCGAGAGGGAAAGGTCAAGTCGTACAAGGCGTCCGAAGGCGGAGAGAACCGGCTGCTCTTCGAGAAGCCGGGACCCGCGGTGAAGGCGGGCGACGAGTTCATCCTCCGCACCACGCGCTACGACATCCCCTCCGGCACCACGCGCACCATGGAAGGCCAGCCCTTCCTGATGCACTGGTTCTCGATCCTCGACCGGAACCAGGGCAAGAAGTTCGTTGAGGCCGGCGGTAAGATGGTGGTCGACCGCGACGCGCCGCCCGGCGGCGGCGACGGCAGCCTGAAAGTGACCGTGCCGGCCGGCGCCGTGCCGGTCCGTCTGGGCTACTGGCTCCTTTCCGGCCAGATGCCCGATTGGCCGCGTTTGAAAGAAGGCAAGCCCTACACGTTGCGGTTCTGGGCCAGGCAGGAAGGAATGGCCACCGGAGCCGTGACCGTGCGTGTGGCGTCGTTGAAGGAACTCACCGGCCAGGTCGGTGAGGCGTGGAAGCAATACTCGATCGACTTCACCGGAGCGGAGCCCAAGGGAGCCGCGGAACCGCTGGAATTCGGCGTGCGCGAGCCGGGCACCCTCTGGCTCGACAACGTGGTCCTTTTCGAGAAAGACGTCGCCCCCTGGTCTTTCTACCCGGAGGTCGTCGAGGCCCTCAAGGACTACCGGCCCGGCCATCTCCGCCTCTGGGCGCTCCAATGCAACCGCGGCTTCGGCCGCGCGCTCGACTCGGCGCTCGGGCCGGTTCTGGAGAGCAACACGGAGTTCGGGGAGACCAGCGGCGGCTCACCGACCAACGCGACCGGCCTGCACCAGCAGCTCGAACTCTGCAAAACCCTTGGCGCCCGGCCGTGGATCGTCACCTCCACGCTGTTCACCCTGGAGGAGCAGCGGAACTTGGTCGAGTACCTCGCCGGCCCGGCCGATTCACCCTACGGCAAGCGCCGGGCCTCCTGGGGACGCGAGTCGCCCTGGACCGAGGCGTTCGACACGATCTACCTGGAACTGGGCAATGAGACCTGGAACGGCATGTTCAGCCCGCAGGGCTTCTCAGGGCGTCCCAAGGATTATGGCAGCTACGCGGAGCTGGTCTTCGGGACCATGAAAACCAGCCCGCACTTCCGGGCCGGCAAGTTCAAGTTCATCCTCAACGGATGGATCGCGGGCACGAGCCGCCAGTGGGGATACGGCCCGCTGGCCCTCTCGACCTGCCCCAGCGCCGACGCCTCGGACATCGCCTACTACACGGGCGGCTGGGACGCCGTGGGCCTCATCAAGGCCGACGACGAATCCAGCGGCTGGTTCAACGTCCTCACCTACGGCTACCGCATGCTCCGCCCGCGATCCCTGGAGTACGCCGAACTGATGAGAACCATGTCCGCCGAGCGCGGCCGGCCGGTGCAGCCGATGGTCTACGAGGCGGGCCCGGGCTACACCCTGCCGGGCCCCGGCAAGTTCAACCGCAAGGAGCAGGAAGAAGGCAAGTCGATGGCCCAGGCCGTCAACGCCCTCGATATCTTCATGACCAATCTCGGCGCCGGCTACACGGAGCAATCCTTCTTCATCTTCCGCAACGGGCACTACTGGTCGTCGCACAACCGGAAGTGGCAGGAGCACATCGCCTGGAAGGCTCTCAAGCTCCGCAACCGGCTGTGCGAAGGGGACCTCCTGACCGCCACCGCCCGGGAAATGGTGCAGGTCGATTTGCCCGAGGCCCGGGCCGAGGTGCTCAACCAGAGCAACAGCGCCGACCGGCGGGTGCGGAAATTCCCGGCCGTGAAGGACGTGCCCCTGGTGGCCTGCTATCCGTTCAAACAGGGCAACCGCTATGCGATCATGCTCTACTCCCGCCGCCTGGACGCGCCCACGCCCGTGACGTTGGAATTGCCCTACACCCCGGCGGCCGACGTGGAGCTCCACACACTCGCGGCCGAGAGACCGGGCGCCCACAACATCGACGACGAGGCCGTGACCGTCAAGCTGGAGACCCGCCACGACTTCGCCAAGACCTACCGCCTCACCCTCCCGCCGTATTCGGTGATCGTGCTGGTGAACAGGGCCAAGTAAGGCGGGATCGCGCATTCCTTGCGATGCCATCGAGTAGCACAGGCTTCCAGCCTGTCGCGCGAACAGCGAGGATGGCTGTGCTACGGCAACGCCACCACGCCCTTATCAGGGCGTGCCACCCAACCGCTTGAAACACGGGAGCCCGGCTGGTACAAAATGCACGGCTGCGGACAGGAGTGCGGACCACCCCGCCCTGGCCAATGCGAGGGATGGAGTCCCCCCAAACCGCCGACAACGGCTGATGACTCCTACCAGGTTTCGGCTCGACCGGGTGGGAGTTGCTGGTGCGCGAAGCCACGCCCCGGAGAACTCCCACAAGGCGAAGTCCTTGGGGGAGTTTTTTGTAGCCCAACACCATCAAGGAGAGAGTGATGATGAGAAAGATCGAAGCGATTCGTGCGATGGAAATTCTTGACTCTCGCGGCAATCCGACCGTGAGGGTTCACGTGACACTGGACAACGGCATCGCGGCGTCGGCCTCCGTGCCGTCCGGCGCTTCCACCGGCGAGAACGAGGCTTTGGAACTCCGCGACGGCGACAAGAAGCGGTACGGCGGCAAGGGAGTCCTCAAGGCGGTTGCCAACGTTAACGACACGATCGCGCCCAAGTTGCTCGGCATGGACCCGGCACGCCAGGCGCAGATCGACCGCCTGATGATCGACCTGGACGGCACGCCGACCAAGAGCAAGCTCGGGGCCAACGCGATCCTGGGCGTGTCGATGGCGGTGGCGCGGGCGGCGGCGATGGCGGCTGAGTTGCCGCTCTACGCTTACCTGGGCGGGACGGGGGCGGTGCGGCTCCCGGTGCCGCAGATGAACATCCTCAACGGCGGCAAGCACGCCGACAACAGCGTGGACTTCCAGGAATTCATGGCCATGCCCGTCGGCGCGCCCACCTTCGCCGAGGCGCTCCGTTACGTGGCCGAAACGTTCCACGCCCTGAAGGGCATCTTGCACAAACGCAGCTACGCCACGAGCGTGGGCGACGAGGGCGGCTTCGCGCCCAATCTGAAGAGCAACGACGAAGCCTGCGAGGTCATCATCGAGGCGATCAAGGCTGCCGGCTACCAACCCGGCAAGGACATCGCCATCGCCCTGGACCCGGCGGCCAGTTCCTTCTACGAGGACGGGGCCTACAACCTGGTCAAGTCGGGCCAAGGCAAGAAGACCAGCGCCCAGATGACGGCCCTCTACAAGTCCTGGGTGGAGAAATACCCCATCGTCTCCATTGAGGACGGTTTGGCGGAGAACGACTGGGAGGGCTTCCGTGAGCACACGGCGGTGCTGGGTGGCAAAATCCAGATCGTCGGTGACGACATCTACGTGACCAACACGAAGTTCATCGCCCGTGGAATCAAGGAGAAATCCACGAACGCCGTGCTCATCAAACTCAACCAGATCGGGTCGGTGACGGAGACCATCGAGGCCATCGAGATGTGTCGCAAGGCGGGCTGGGGCTACGTGGTGTCACACCGCTCGGGCGAGACGGAGGACGCCTTCCTGGCCGACTTCGCCGTGGCGATGGGCGGCGGTCAGATCAAGACCGGCTCGGCCTGCCGCAGCGAGCGGATCGCCAAGTACAACCGGCTCTTGGAGATTGAAGCCGAATTGGGCAAAGCCGCCGTGTTCGGACGGTAAGTCGGTCGTCTTTGCCGAGATCGGCCCACGCACTGTTGATCCAAGGGACTTGGCGGAACGCTCATTTCCCTGCACGATACGCCCGCCGCCACTTTCGAGAAGGCGAGCACCGGATTGGGAGACTCCGGCTCCAAGATATTCCCGACCCAGATTTCCGGATGGGTACCTTCGACCTTCGAGTAGATTCCCAGATTCCCGCCGCTTCCGATCATGATCCCATCCTCGCCGAATTCCAGCCATGAGGACGCGCACATGGGTATTGAAACGAGCACAGAATCCACCGTCGAAATACGGCCCAAGTCGCGCTGGCTCAATCGCACCGTGCTGGGAGCGGGCATCACCAGCGCGCTGGGCGATTTCTGCTATGAAACCACCAACGCGATCCTGCCCGGTTTCTTCGCCTTGCTGGGGATTCCCGCCGCCGCGCTAGGGGCCATCGAGGGAATCGCCGACGCCATTTCGAGCTTCACGAAAATCGGGGCCGGCTACGTCGCCGACCGGTTGGGACACCGCAAGGCGCTGGTGGTCATTGGCTACGGCCTGACGCCGCTCGGGCAGATCGCGATTGCCCTGGCGATTGGGTGGCCGATGATCCTGCTCGGCCGGGCCGTGGGCTGGCTCGGCAAAGGAATCCGCGGCCCGCTACGCGACGCCATCGTGGCCGAGGCCATCACACCGGAAACTCGCGGGCGGGCCTTCGGTTTCCACCGCGCGGCGGACACCCTGGGGGCCGTCGTCGGGCCATTGCTCGGTGTGGCATTGTTGTCTTGGGCGCAATCGCTGCACCTGGCTGACCCATCGCAGGCGTTTCGACTGGTGTTCTGGCTGGCGATCGTTCCCGGCGTCCTGTCGATGTTGAGCTTCGCCTGGCTCGTAAGGGATGACGAGAGCCGGCCGAACCCGGCCCTGCGGTTTTGGGCAAGCGTGGGACGATTTCCCGCGGCATTCCGCCGCTACTTGGCAGCGGTCGGCATCTTCGGGATCGGTGATTTCTCCCACGCGCTCCTCATCCTGGCGGCGACCGACCTGCTGACGCCCAGCATGGGTGTCCTGCACGCAGCACAGATTGCCGCCGCTCTGTACATCGCTCGAAACGTCATGCAGACCATTGCCTCGTATCCCATCGGCTATGCGGCGGATAAGGTCGGCCATCGAACCGTGCTGACGGTTGGCTATGCCTTGGGCGTCGTGGTGGCCGTGCTCGTGGTGTCGGCCTTCGCCTTTCGGTTGGCGAGCCTTTGGCTCTTGGGTGGGATATTCTTGCTGGCCGGCCTCTACGTGGCCGTGCAAGAGGCCCTCGAACCATCGCTCACGGCCGGTCTGGTGCCCGACGAGGTTCGCGGTGTTGCCTACGGCTGCCTGGGTTCTGTCAACGGCGTCGGCAAACTGGTGTCCAGCGCTTCGGTAGGTTTCCTCTGGACGGCAGTTTCACCTGCCGCGGGGTTCGGCACGGCAGCGGCGCTGATGGCGATAGGGACGTTTGCCTTGACGCGAGTCCGCGAGTCCTGAAGTCACGCGTTGCTCAACAGCATTCCGCCGACGTCCACAAACAGCGTGGTGATCGGGGAAGGCATGGCGCGGCTCCTCTTAGCATGGCGGCGTCCTCAAGCGACTTTTCGCGCAATCACCACCGTACACGGACAGTGGTTGCTCACCTGGTCGGCCGTGCCGCCCAGCCGGTCGCCCGCCTCACGGTTGGCCCCGAGGAAAAGGATGTCCGCCTTTTCTTCCTCGGCGCAGGTGATGATGGCGTCGGCCGGATGACCCTCGCGGAGGACCGGCCTCAGACGCACGCCTCGGGAACGGGCGAAGTTGGCCGCCGTCTGAAGGAGTTCTTCGAGGTGCTCTCGCGCGTGGGTCTTAACATCCTCCGTCAGTTTGTCTAGTGCCGGGTTCCCGGTCTGTTCCAGGACCGCGATCGCGATCACCTGGCCGCCGTTCTGCTGGGCTAGCTTGACCGCCGCTTCCAGGGCGTTTTCGCCGCCGCACGACTCATCCAATGCAACGAGAATCCGGGGCATAGATCTGTCCTCCAACGAGAAGCCGTCTCCCTGCCAAGGAAACGCAACCAAACAAAAAAGCCCTTGGGAGCAAGTTGTCTCCCAAGGGCTGGTGATTCAACGCGAAACCCCTACAGCCAAGGGAGGTACCTTGTCAGTAGGGGTCATTATCCGTCTGGGATGGCAGGCCCGGCGGCACTTCAGGGCGAACCCCATCGCCTCAGTCTTCCGCAAGTCTACTTCGGCAGCGTGGGCGAGTCAACTTGAATGACCGGCGTCACCGACGACTTACCGCCGCTCGGCAAGACCGAAACGCTAGGACTGGCTTAACTTTGGAGCGGCCACAAGCATATTTCGGGTGGGATGGCTCAGTTTGAGTGGTGGACACGTGCAAACCCTAAACGTAGGGGGGGCGACGTCTGTCGCCAATCGTGAGCCACGCTGCAATCGGTGATGGGAGTCGCCTGCTGCCTCCAACACGCCTGTTGCCCCGAACGGAACCGTGCCGTATTCTTGAATGTATGGGGATGGAGTCCCCCCTCAACTGCCGCGGTGTTCATCCCGCGGCTGATGACTCCTGCCCGGTGAATTCGACTGGGGGGGAGTCGCTCGTCCGGATCGCCAGCGCAGCTCCCACGGACCTTCACCTTGCGGGAGTCTGCGATGCAGCGAAGCGCGATACCACAGGCGGGCGGATCTTCTGCCAACTCGGACGAAGCACCGTCGTTCCCATCGCCGCCCACGGTCCGTGCGAGGCCGCTTCCTTCTTCCGCGGGCGCGATGGCTTTGCCCGACTTCTTGCAGGAGGCCGGCAGGCATGTCGGTGCGCTCGGCGCGGAGTTTGCGGGCGACCGTAGCCGGTTGGATGCCTTGCGGCAACGGCTGCGGGACCAACGCTGCCACCTGGCCGTTCTCGGCCAGTTCAAGCGCGGCAAGAGCACGTTGGTCAACGCACTGTTGGGCAAGGCGGTATTGCCCACAGCCATTGTGCCGCTGACTTCGATCCCGACGTTCTTGCACGGCGGTGAGCAACTCTCTGCGCGAGTGCTGTTCGACGACGGCAAGCCGCAGGAGCAGTTTTCCGGGCCGGACGCTGCCGGATTGGCCGACTTCCTGGCCCGCTTCGTCACCGAGAGCGCCAATCCCCACAACCGGCTCGGCGTCTGCCAAGTGGAAGCAACCTACCCCGCGCCGGTCCTGGCGAAGGGCGTGGCGCTGATCGACACACCGGGCATTGGTTCGACATTCCGCCACAACACCGAGGCGACGATCAACTTCCTGCCGCAATGCGACGCGGCGCTCTTCGTGGTCTCGGCCGATCCGCCGATTACCGAGGTGGAACTCGAATTCCTCAGGCTGGCGCATCGCAAGCTGGCTCGCCTGTTCTTCATCCTCAACAAGGTGGACTACCTCGACGCGGATGAGCGTCAGGCCGCAGTCGCGTTTCTCCAGCGGGTGTTGTGCGAGCAAGTCGGTCTTGCCGCGCCGCCGCCGGTCTTCTGCGTTTCGGCACGCCAGGGTCTGGCCGCCCGCCGCAGCGGAGATTCCGCCGCTTGGCAACAGAGCGGCATGGCCGAGATCGAATATCGAATCGTCGATTTTCTTCTCACCGAGAAGACGGAGGTGCTCAACAGCGCGGTGTCTCGTCAAACGGCCGACCTGCTTGCCGATGTCGAACGCCGCCTGAGACTCACCTTGCAGTCTTTGAAGATGCCGCTGGCAGAACTCGACGGGCGCGTTCGGCTTTTCGAGGAAAGCCTGGCCCGGATCGACGAACAACGCATCGTGCTGATGAATCGGCTCAGCACAGATGAACGTCGCATCGCCAACTCGGTAAGAAGACGCGCCGACCAATTGCTGTCCAAGAGCCGCAAGTTCTTGGAGGGGGTCGTTCGAGCCTGCGAAGATCAAGACGGCGGCAAGTGGTCCGAGGAGCCGACTCGCGAAGCGATCGCGGCAGCCATCCCCGGTTTCTTCGAGCGCGAGTTCGGCGAGGCGCACCAACTCTGCGAGCAGGAGTTGCGCGATGCCCTGTTGCCTCACCGCCGCCGGGCCGATGAACTGATCGCCGAAGTCCATCGCCTGGTGGAGAAGCTGTTCGACGTGCCCTTTGAACCGCAACACGAGGAAATCTCGCTGGCGAAAGCAGAACTGCCGTATTGGCGCACCCATCGGTGGAAGTTCACCTCGATTGGCTCCATCCCCGACCGTTGGATCGACCGGTTGTTTCCGCAGCGTTGGCGTCACACCCGTATCCGCCGACGGATCATGGAGCAGGTGGAATACCTCTTGGTTGGCAACGTCGGCGAGCTTCAGTTCAGCACCTTGGAGAACCTGAAGCGAAGCGTGCAGGATTTCCGCGATGCACTGACGGGCAGCATCGAGCGGACGATGCAGACCACCCGCCGCGCGCTGGATTCCGCCGTTGGCCGGCGGACCAAGGATGCCACGACGGTGGCCCCGGAGATAGCCCGTCTGGAATCGGCAATCACTGATCTTCTCAGTAGTGTATCGCCGAGCGACGGCGTTGACGGTAAACTAGGGGGGTGGTAGGATTCTGGCGGCGATGGGGTTCGCCTTGAAATGCAGAGGAGAGCCACTGCTGATGACCCCTACCATGAGAACACTCCATCGGTAGGGCATGTCGGACAGAGTACCCAGGCCCACCAGGAGTAACCATAGTCCTGGTAGGGCCTTTTTTTGTACGTGCCAGGAGCCGCGTCGATGAAAGCCATCACCATCACACGCGAGTACGGGGCCGGGGGCGGCGAGGTGGCCAAGCGTCTCGCTGAAGCCCTTGGCTGGCAGGTTCTCGACCGCGAATTGCTCCATCAGGCCGCCCAGATCGAGCGCATGCCGGACGAGGAGTTGGATCGGCTGGACGAGAAGGCCGTGAGCATGGCCGACCGATTCCGCCTGCACCCGCCCCATCAGAAGTATCTGCACGGCCTGACCGAGGCAGCCCGTCAGGCAGCACAGCAGGGCAATGTGGTGCTGGTGGGTCGAGGCACGCGGCACCTGTTGGGCGAGATGCCCGAGGTGTTTCATCTGCGGCTCGTCGCGCCAAGGGATTGGCGGATCGAGCGGATGGCGAAGTTGGAGGGCTGGTCGTTGGACCAGGCCCGCGCCAAGTGCCTGGAAGTGGACCGCACCCGCGGACTCTTCTCGCGGTACTTCTTCGGCGATGCGGCGACGCAACCGGCGCAGTTTGATCTGGTGGTCAATACGGCTCGCATGTCGCCGGATGAGGTCGCGAGCGTGGTTGCATCCGTTGTCCGGCAGGACTGGGTTGGGCCGGTCGGCGGTCGCTCGGACGGTCGTGTGCTGACCCTTTCGCGAGAACTCGGGGCGGGCGAGACCCAATTTGCGGCGGCCTTGGCCGAGCGGCTCAAGATGCAAGTTTACGACCGGGAACTCCTGGAGCAAGAGGCGGTTCGTTTGGGCGTGCCCGAAGCAGAGATCGAGAAGATCGACGAACGGGCAGCCAGCCTCTTCCAGCGGTTCCGGCCTGGAAGCATCTACCAGCGTTACCTCGAAGCCCTCGAGCAGATCATGGGGCAACTGGCCGGTCGTGGCAACGTGATCCTGGTAGGCCGAGGCGGCAATTGCATCTTGCGCGAGGATCGCCGCGCGTTCCACGTCCGCCTCATTGCTCCGATGCCTGTGCGATTGCGGCGCGTGATGGAATTCCGCTGGGTTCGCGAAGGCGTCGCCAAGAAGCTCATCGCCGAGAGCGATGCTCAACGTCGCAGCTTCTACGAGGGCTACTTCGGCGTCGATTGGGCCAGCCCCCTGGAGTACCACGTTACGGTCAACAGCGGCCGGCTCGGGCCTGTGGCTTTGGAACTGGTTTCGTTTGCCGCCGAGCATCGTTGGAACCGCACCGAGTAGCTGCAAGTCCCGCGCACCTTTTGGAAACTGGTCATGGAAACTAGCTGGACCTGGGGAATCGCCGCGATTTGGCTGGGACTGGCGCTGGTGGCCAGCCTGTTGTCGATCCGCTTCAAGATGAGCGTGGCGCTGGTCGAGATTCTTGTGGGAATCGTCGCCGGGAATCTCGCGCATCTGTTGGACCACTACCACGTCTTCGGCCTCCACTGGGAGCTGAAGCCCAATGAATGGATCGCCTTCCTGGCCGGCTTCGGCAGCATCCTGCTGACCTTCATGGCGGGAGCGGAGATCGAGCCGTCGCTGTTGCGCAAGTCGCTCAAAGTGACCTTTTCCATCGGCTTCGCCAGCTTCCTCGCTCCGTTTATCGGCGCGATGCTCTACGGGCGTTATGTTAGCGGCTGGGACTGGAACGCCTCCTTGATCTGCGGAATCGCCCTGTCTACTACATCCGTGGCCGTCGTCTACGCCGTAATGATCGAGACGGGCCTGAACGAGACGGAGTTGGGCAAACTGATCCTGGCTGCTTGCTTCATCACCGACCTGGGCACCGTGGTCGCCCTGGGGGCGTGCTTCGCCAACTATAACTGGACGCTTGCGCTGTTCGCGGTGGTGGCCGTCATCGTTCTCTGGCTGGCCCCCGGTTTCGTCAACTGGTTCTTCACTCGCTTTGCGACCCACATGAGCGAGCCGGGCGTCAAGTTCGTCTTCTTCGTGCTCTTCGCCTTGGGCTCGCTGGCTGCCTTGGCCAACAGCGAGGCCGTACTCCCCGCGTATTTGGTGGGCCTGGGCCTTGCCGGTGTTTTCGCCCGTCAGCGGGAAACGGTGCGCCGCCTGCGAACCACGGTCTTCGCGCTGCTCACACCGTTCTACTTCCTCAACGCTGGCATGAAGGTCTATCTGCCCGCCTTGTGGGCTGGATTCGGGCTGATCGTTGTCCTCCTGGCCGTAAAGGTCGCCGCCAAACTCGTGGGCGTCTGGCCGTTGGCCCGCCTCTTCGGAATGCCCGCCCGCGAAAGCAACTACACGACCCTTCTGATGTCCACGGGGCTGACGTTTGGCACGATCAGCGCCCTGTTCGGGTTGGAGCACAAGTATATCACCCCGGATCAGTACTCGGTTCTTGTGACCGTCGTGATCGCCAGCGCCGTCGTGCCGACGGTGATTGCCCAGTCTTTCTTCCTGCCGGAGATCGAACCGCGTGTCGCCTTCCAAACCGGCTCGCCCGCGACATCGAACCCGTCGTCCGGCAAGCCCGACGACCGGCCTGCCCACGATCCTCCTCTCAAGGAGTCGTGACGTGCTACGCAGGTTGTTTCGCAGTCTCAAGCAACTGAGGGGCGATTGGCTCAGCACGAGCCGCAAATTGGCCCTTTTGGCACCTTGCACCGTACTGGTGGTCCAATGAAACGAGGTCTGCGATGTTCAACACGATCCTAGCAGCCATTGACGGCTCACCGACCAGCGAAAAGGTCTTGGCCGCCGCCGTCGATCTGGCCGGTCACTATCAGGCGGAACTCGTCGCCTTGAGCGTCGCCGAAGTGCCGGAGGTGGTGGCGATGGTCGATGAAGTAGACGAAATCCGGCAGAGCGCCGACGACTACTTCCGCAAGATTGGCGAGGCGGCCGTGGAATACGCCCGCAGCCGCGGAGTGAGACTGCGACACGTGGTGGTGCGCGGCCACGCCGCCAACGAAATCATCCGCTTCGCGGAGACCGAAGGCGTCAACCTGATCGTGGTTGGACGCCAAGGGCACTCGCGCGTAACGCGGTTCTTCCTGGGGAGCACCACCGACCGCGTAAGCGAGCACTGCCACTGCACCGTGATGATTGTGAAGTAGTCTGGAGGATGAGGGCTTGAGAGAATGGCTGTCGCACCTGGGAACGTCGCTCTCGCTGGGTGGCACCGAAAGCTCCGCTTTCGGTGTCGCGCAGCGACAAGAGGGTTTGCTTGGATATCCCGGCACGACGTGTTTGGTCAAAGCAAGCCTCTTGTGCCTTCGGCACCCCGATAGCTGAAGCTATCGGGGCCGCGTAGAGCGTGTGCGCATGAACCCAAGACATAAGCACTCCCAAGCGAAACAAACCTCAGAGACCACCCTTGAGAACGTGAGCTCTTTCAGGGAGGGGGGGCTGCCCATGGCGCCAACCGGTCGGGTGGCACGCCCGGGGCCTTCGATGGGCGTGGGACGTGCCGGTGGATCCACCACGCCCTTCCTTGCGTCAGGGCGTGCCACCCGACCCACGCTCTTGTGAGGGTTCGGCCTGCGGCAGGAATTGCGGCGCGGTCACGCCCATCGAAACGTACATGCTCATCAGGCCCTCGACGCTCACGTCGGCGGGCTGCACCATGTCGGCGGGGATGAACAGCAGGCCGCCGCCGACGGGGACCGGGGCGGTGGGAACGATGACGATTTGATAGTCCCGGCCGTGGATGTGGAATCGCTCCGGAGAGACCAGCAGGGCCAGGACGCCGGCCCCGCTTGTCCCGCCGAAGAAGCAGAAGACGGCCCGCATCCCCTTGAGGTTCTCGTCTCCTTTCTTATCCACCATGCCGACGAGCTGCTTCGAGGTGCCGTAGACGCTGCCGATGATCGGGATTCGATGGAGGAGGGCGTCGAGCAGGCGTTGCAGGAGGTTCTTCGCGCCTGCCTGCACCAGCGCGCCGACCAGGAAGATGATCGCCACGACCAAGGCCGCGCCGACCGCGTAGGCGGCGGTGTTGTTGGTCGCGAAGTTCAGCCCGAGCCGGACGAGCGCCCGGCCCGCGATCGCGTTCGGACCGAGGAACTGCGAAACGAACCCTGCGACCCACGTGACCACCGCGACCGTAATCGCCAGCGGCAGGATTGCGAGGACGCCGGCCACAAAACAACGCACGACCCGGCCAAAGGTAACGTCAAGGAGCCATTGCATCGACTTGTACTCCGTGAGTTGGAGGCTCTTCATCCCCGAGACTGACGCCCAGTGCCCGGGCCGTGCGTACAAATCCTCCGGTCGCCGGCACCGTCTTGAGGCGCCCGACGGCCTCCGTGATTTTCACCGCGGTCACGTGGGAGCCGTGGTAGGCGACCATGTACCCGTACTTGCCGGCAGCAATCAGTTCCACGGCTTCGGCGCCGAAGATGGAACACAAGGCGCGGTCGAAGTTCGTGGGGCACCCGCCGCGCTGCAAGTGGCCCAGGACGCAAGAGCGGACCTCTTTGCCGGTGCGTTTCTCGACTTCCGCAGACACCACGGCCGCGATGCCGCCCAATCGGGCTTCGCGGTTGGCGACCTGGCCGGCCGCCGTGACGAACTCGCCCCCCTTCTCGCGGGCGCCTTCGGCCGCAATGATCAGCGTGAAGTGCTTGCCCGCCGCTTCGCGTTTCTTGATCTGGGCGCAGATGCTCTCGAAGGTGAACGGGATCTCGGGTATGAGGATCACGTCGGCCCCGCCCGCGACTCCGGCGTACAGGGCGATCCAGCCCGCGTAGCGGCCCATGACCTCCAGCACCATGACGCGTTTGTGGCTCTCGGCCGTGGTGTGGAGGCGGTCGAGGGCATCGGTTGCACAGGCCACGGCCGAGTCGAACCCGAACGTCATCACCGTGCCTTCGAGGTCGTTGTCGATCGTCTTGGGCACGCCCACGATGGGAACGCCCCCCTCGAACAACTGTTGGGCGATGCTGAGCGAGCCGTCGCCGCCGATGCTGACCAGGCCGCGGATGCGCTGCTTCTCCATTCCCGCCTTCACGCCGTCGATCAACTCCCGGGGGAGGCGGCGGGTTTCGCCGTGGCCGACCTTCGCCGAGAAGCGGCCGCGATTGGCGGTGCCCAAGATGGTCCCGCCACGGGTCAGCAGCGGGCCCAACTCCTGATAGTCGAGTTCCATGTACTGCTGCGGCTCCAGGATTCCCTCGTAGCCGCCGAGGAATCCGATCGTCTCCCAGCCGCGCTTGGCAGCCGCCTTGGCCACGGCGCGGATCACCGCGTTCAGTCCGGGGCAGTCGCCGCCGCCGGTGACAATGCCGATGCGATCACTCACTTCACTCCTCCTTCGTCCAAGACAACTTCGTGGACCTCCTGTTCTCCTCCGCAACGAATCTGAGTCACTCCGCGGCTGCCCTGCCCACGCACGTTCCCCAAGCGACCAGAGTCACAAGGGACCGAGGCGGGACCGCGTAGTGCGCGGCCATGACCGGCGCGCCGCATTGCCACTCGCAGACGTCCTCCGGCGGGTCACGGGACGTGTCGATCCAACGGCGCCACGGCCCCTTGCACTGGGCAGGGACCGGCGGAAGCTCAAAATCCAGGGACTCCCAATAGGCGTTGATCATCAGGTATATGACCGCATCGAGCCGAGGACCTTGGACGGTGCCCGTGTAGTTGGAGTATTTCGCTCGATCGGATTCGACGAGGTAGTAAGCCGCGTTCTCCAGCCCCCGGAAGCCGAAGGTCGGTCCTTGGTGATCGCCTTCCGCCGTGTGATTATACACGACGTCGAGAATGACTTCGATCCCCGCCCGGTGCAGGGCCTCCACCGGATTCCCGCGGACCTCTCAACCAAGGAACGAGCCCACAACGGAGTCGCGATTCGCCTATCCCAGATTCTGGCATGCGCCCAGGCACGGCTCAAGACTCGCCGCCTTCTTCGGCGGGCCCTGCCACGAGACCCTATGGGTTCGCCCCGCCCATGGTGCTCCGCAGGTCGACGAGTGCCTGCTGGCTGACCTCGAGCAACCCCTCCCCGGGTCGATCGAGGTCGGCGACCAGAAACATCACGGCCGAGAACGTGAGGGCGAGCAGGATCGCGGCAAGCGACCGGGTCTTGCTGGTCAGGCCGGCGAAGTAGCCGACCCCCATCATCGCCAGGACGGTGAGCAGGTAGAGAGTGCTCCAGAGGATCAGGGGAATACGGCAGTAAAGCCCCACGACCACCCGCGTTTCGTGAAGGTCGATCGTCTCGTTGAGCGATTGGACGAAGAGCCCCACCAGGATCGATTCCGGGTGCTTCTTTGCGATCGCTTCCGTTTCCGCCCAGATCTGGCCGTGCAACTCGTTGGAACGGGTCAGGGCTGTTGCGACATCGCGGTTCCGCACCGCCTCAAGACGGACATCCACGTAGTCACGAAGGAGCGTCCGGATGGGCTCGCCGCGTCCTTCCGGGAGCAGGCCGGCCCGCAGGAAGGTCGTTCCGATCGAGTTGGCCTCGTCGAGCACCGCCTGCCTTCGGGAATCGAAACGCGATCCGGCGATGCCGAAGGTGAACGCGAGCATGAAACCCAGCAACCCGAGGGTCGCCCCGACGACGGTGCCCACCGGCGATTCCTTCTCCTGTTCTGCGCGCCGGCTGCGGTGCCTTCCCAGGCGGTACCCCGTTTCCATGGCAAGCAGAACGAGGACCACGGTGGCAAGGAACAACCCCCAGAGGGGAAGGTGGTCCAGCGGTTGTGCGAAAGGCATGGGCAGACCTCAGGGTTGACCTTTGGCTATGACAGAATTCGGAAGCTAGACCGCCGGCACCCCTGCACGCGGGGAGGCTGCCTTCGGATCGGTTTCCGTGATCCCGGCCGTTTTCCCGAGGGCGAGCACCTGCTCGGCGGTGGTCGTGGCGAACAAGTGCATGGCGCGCGCGACGATCCCCGTCCAGCCGGTCTGGTGGCTGGCGCCGAGCCCGGCCCCGTTGTCGCCGTGGAAGTACTCGTAGAAGAGCAGGCAATCGCGCCAGTGGGGATCGTCCTGGAACTTGGCCGTGCCGCCGAATACGGGGCGCCGGCCGTCGCCGTCGCGGAGGAAGATGTTGGCCAGCCGGCGCGCGATCTCCTCGGCCACCTGATACAGATTCATCTGCCGGCCGGAGCCGGTGGGGCACTCCACGGTGAAGTCGTTCCCGTAGTAGGCGTAGTACTGGAGCAAGGCGCGGAGGATCAGGGCGTTGACGGGCATCCAGATCGGCCCTCGCCAGTTCGAGTTCCCGCCGAACATCCCCGTATCGGACTCGGCCGGCAAGTAGGAGACGCGGTACTCTTGTCCGCCCGCATGAAACATGTAGGGGTGATCGGCGTGGTAGCGCGACAGCGACCGGAGCCCGTAGGGGCTCAGGAACTCGTTCTCGTCGAGCATCTTCGCCAGCACGCGGCGGAGCTTCGTTTCGTCCAGGATGGACGCGAGCCGCCGCCCGGCGACGCCGACCTTCCTCGGGTCGTGGATCGAGGCCGAAAGCTCGGGACGTGCGTCGAGGAACGCCCGGAACCGGTCCGCGACCTCCGGATACTTCGCTATCAATTTCCCCTCAAAGACCGTGGCCGCGCAAAGGGGCAGCAGGCCGACCATGGACCGGACCTTGAGTCGCTGCGCCCCGCCGTCGGGCAATCGGAGGACGTCGTAGAAGAATCCGTCGTCTTCGTCCCACATGCCCGTGTCCTGTCCAAGGTGGGTCATGGCCGAGGCGATCCAGAGGAAGTGCTCGCAGAACTTCAGGGCCATGTCGGCATAGTCGGAATCCGTCATCGCCAGCTCGACGGAGATTTCGAGCATGTTCTGGCAGAACAGGGCCATCCAGGCCGTGCCGTCGGCCTGCTCCAGGTATCCACCGGTCGGCAGCGGGGCGCTGCGGTCGAAGACGCCGATGTTGTCCAGTCCCAGGAATCCCCCCTCGAAGACGTTGCGTCCCGAACGGTCCTTCCGGTTGACCCACCAGGTGAAGTTCAAGAGCATTTTCTGGAAGCAACTCTTGAGCCATTCCGTGTCTCCACGACCGCTCTTCGCTTTTTCCAGGCGATAGGTGAACATGGTGGACCAGGCGTGGACCGGCGGGTTCACGTCGCCGAAGTTCCATTCGTAGGCCGGGATCTGGCCGTTGGGGTGCATGTAACGCTCGCGGAGCATGAGCTTCAATTGCTCCTTGCCGAAATCCGGATCCACGAGCGTCAACGCGAGGACGTGGAAGGCCAGGTCCCACGCCGCGTACCAGGGATACTCCCACTTGTCCGGCATCGAGAGCACATCGCCGTTGTACATGTGGTGCCAGTGGTCGTTGCGGGGAGCGGCCTTGCGCGCGGGCTTGAAGGGATCGGAGCCTCGCTCTTCGAGCCACTTGTCCACGTCGTAGTGATAGAACTGCTTGGTCCACAGCATTCCCGCCAGGGCCTGACGCATGACGGCGGCCTCGTCGGGCGACAAGGACGGGGGGATGACGCCCGCGTAGAACTCGTCGGCCTCTTTGCGGCGGGCATCCAGGACCTCCTCGAAATGGCCTCCGAGCGGGTCCTTGCCGTTGGCCGCGGTTAGCGCACCGGGCGCCACGTCCGACAACCGGAGTCGCACCGTCCTGCACTCTCCGGAATTCAAGGTCAGCCGGTAGTGGGCGGCCACCTTGGTCCCCTTCTTCTCCGGATTGACCGCGGCCGTCTGGCCGTGGACGACGTAGTCGTTGATGCTGTCCTTGACGTAAGGGGTCCGGTTCGGAACGCCGAAGATCCGCTGGGTGTTCGTCTCGTTCTCCGTGAAGAGCAAGGGTACGTCACCCTCGCAAACAAGGTAACGCTCACCCAACCGGGGATCGACGGCCTTGACCACGCGCCACTTCGGAGTGCCGTCGGCCTGGCAAAGCCCCGGCCGCTCGGTGACGCCGTGCCAGGACCAGAGGTTCCGGAACCAGAGCGTTGGCAGGACGTGCAACTCGGCCGGTTCCGGCCCGCGATTCCAGACGGTGATCTGAATCAGAAGGTCGTCGGGCGACTCCTTGGCGTATTCCACGAACACGTCGAAGTAGCGGTCCTGGTCGAACGCGCCGGTGTCGATCAGCTCGTACTCCATTTCGTTCCGGCCCCGGCGCCGGTTCGTCTCGACAAGGTCGGCGTAGGGGAACGCCGCCTGCGGATACTTGTAGAGGTACTTCATCAACGAGTGGGTCGGAGTGCTGTCGAGATAGAAGTAATACTCCTTGACCTCCTCCCCGTGATTGCTCTCGCTGTTGGTCAGCCCGAACAGGCGTTCCTTGAGGATCGGGTCCTTGCCGTTCCACAAGGCCAGCGCGAAGCAGAGCCGCTGCTTGTCGTCGGAGATGCCGGCCAGGCCGTCTTCACCCCAGCGGTAGGCGCGGGACCGGGCCTGGTCGTGGGTGAAGTAATTCCACGCGTCGCCCCCCTCGCTGTAATCCTCGCGTACGGTCCCCCATTGCCGTTCGCTGAGATAGGGGCCCCATTTCTTCCAGGGAGCCTTCTGCTGCCGAGCCTCGCCGAGACGGACCTGTTCTGCGTTCATGTTGGACCTGTAGACGATTCACGACGGGATTCCGAGCATGTCTCTGTAATGCCCCGGCACCGGTTCGAGGTCCGTCTCGGCTGTCGGATGGAACGGTCGACGGTGCTCCCAGGGCTCCGCCACGGAAGGCAGAATCCAGAAGTCACCCTCCGGATCCCGCACGACCCACTGTTGGCAGAGCCTGTCCACGAAAAGGGCTGCCAATTGCCTCCTTGAGGCCGTCATCGTTTGGTCCTCCAACGTACCAGGGCCGGAGGAATCATAGGTTGCGGACAACTACCCGGGTAGGGCGTCCACCCCGAAAAGGCTGTGTCTGCCGCGTCACGCGGTCCCAATCGGCCGAGCGGGATTGCCGTGCGGGCCCGCCGCATCTGCTTCAGACGAAACGCCTTGGAAGCGGTCAGAACTCCACTTGGTAGCGCTCGGTCATCCGGCGGCGGATGTTGCCGGTGGCCTCGACCAGGTCGGCCTTGATCCCCTGGACGTCCGTGGCCATGGCGGCCTTCTCTTCCGAACGGATCAGTTGCCGCTGATGCGCCTCGGCCCGGACCTGGGCATAGGCGCTGTTGGCCCACGAGTTGGCGACGGGAAGGTTGTAGCCGTAGCCCCCCCAGCCGCCACGGTCCCAGCCATAGCCGCCGTAGTAGGCGGCATTGACCGGCGGGGCCGTCGAGCCTTGGACTTGCTTCTGTCTGGCCGCGGAACTGATGCCCATTTGGGTCACGGAGCCCGCCGCGGCCCGCAACCCCTTGGCCACCAGGGCCCCGTAGTCGAGCATTTCCGGGTCGACGTTGAGGATCGGCAGCCGTTCGATCTTCCTGGCGTACTTGTCGAACCAGACCTTGGTCTGCGAGATGCTCTTCGAGTCGCGCAGGTCCTGCTTCAAGTCGTTGCGATAGGAATCGATCGCCTTGAAATACCTCAGGGTATCCTGGGCGCGGCGTGCCGCCAGGTCGCCGGGGCTCAACTTCTCGCCGTCCGAGTCCTCGGTCTTTCCACTGGGGTTCGGCGATCCCATGAGGCTCAACAACTTACGCAGCCCGCCGGGGGAAAGGCCGCCGGAAAGCGAGAAGGTGGCGCCCCGGACTTCCGGCTTCCACTGGGTCAAGTCGCCGATCAGGAGTCCGCCGTCGGCGAGGATTTGCAGGAGCAGCCTTCTCGCCGTTTCTGCGTCGAGCGCTACCGGATCGCCGAAGTCCACGGTGAGCTTGCCGGAGGGTTGTTCTCCGATGCGGATTCCCACTCGCAGTCCGTCGAGCCCTGCAAGTTGGCGGCCCAAGTGGGCAAGATCCGCCTGGGGCCCCAACAGGTCCTTCTTCGTCTTGAGATAGCCGTCGATCCTGGCCGGGGCAAAGGCCCCTTGAAGGTCCACGGCCACGATGATCTCGGTCCCCGCCTCCTCCGAATAGCCGGCCGCCTTCTGGAGGTAGGCGGAGAGCTTCGACGGCGACTCCAGTTCCTGGAGCCATCGGGCCACCACCTGGCGATTCGCCGGGGCCATGGCTGCCAGCGTCTTCTCGCGCAGAGCCATCACGTAGGCGTCGCTGGGAAGGAGCAGCGCTTCCGTGTCGCCGAACTTGTCGGGCGTTGCCTCATATTCTTTGGCGATCTTCCCCATCGAGGGCGCCCGCTCAAGATCCGCCACGGCCGCCTCCCAGTTGGGCTTCATGAACTCGAAGTCGATCTGGGCGGCCATGATGAACCGCTTGGCCTTCGGCGGCACGCGCACCATCCCCGCGGAGAACGCCTTCTCCAAATTCGACTTCCAACCTTCCCGCTCCCCCAAGGGGCTCGACAGGATCTTCTCCACGTTCAGGATCACCAAGGCGTTGGCACCGTTGGGAACGTGAGAAACCAGATCCCGGAACTGCGCGGCCGCGGGGCCGGCCATCACGAGGACGGCGAGCACGCCAGTCAGGCCGCGTCCAAGAAGCTGCGACGTTTGCATAGCAGTACCCCCCATAGACTGGATATCTCAACACTCCAAGAAAGGGTTCCACGGCAACCGGTCGAAATCACTACTTCGTCT
>CAYSGY010000010.1:0-3214 GCA_964430315.1 uncultured Planctomycetaceae bacterium | reverse complement strand
GAAGAATCGTTCGGCGGAGCGGTGGAGCAAATCCAGCTCGCGGCGCAGCAGCGGGGCCCGCACCTCCGGCAACGTGCCAGTCAAGTCCTCCAGCATGGCCCGCAAACGCCGCGCCACCTGGATGCTCTCGACCCCGAAGTGACGGATCTCGGTGACGGCCAACTGAACGAAATCCCCCCACCCGGGAGTCCGGTACACGAGCCGCACCCGGCCGGCCGCGTCCCGCACCCGTTCGTCGTCCAGATGCCGGCCGCCGACGTTCCGCAGGAGATGGTGAATCTGGTCGATGGCGAGGACCGCGGTGGTCGGGTCGTTGATGGCAGGAGAGAGCCCCTTGGAGGCGACGTCCACCAGGATTCGGAAGCCGAGGGCCGGGTCCTGCTCGAGCGTCCGTTCCTGGCCGACGGTGGAGACTCCGGGAGGAGTCGCCGTCGTCGCGCCTGGAGCAGCGTGCTTGCCGCGAACCCCGATCCCCATAATGACTGGAGAGAACGGGGGCGTCAAGGTGGGGAGGGAAGAAAGCCGTGCCTCCCGCGGCCCTCCTTCGACGCCGAGGCGATGCTCGGCCGCCGGTCAAGCCCCTCGCGATTCGCCCTCTTCTTCGCGGGGGACGCGCTTGGCAGCCACGACGGTGTCGCCCTCGTCGAGGCTCATGATGCGCACGCCCTGGGTATTACGGCCGATGATGCTGATGTCGCTCACCGGGAGGCGTTGGATCTTGCCGCGGGCGGTGATCACCATGAGTTCGTCGTCGTCGCGCACGCGGACGATGCCGATGACCGGACCGTTGCGTTCGGTCGTCTTGATGTCGTGCAGTCCGTTGCCGCCGCGGCCCTGGGTGCGGTAGGAACGCTGCGAGGAATGGTTCTCGCCGTTCTCCACCTCTTCCGACGCAACGTCCGCGTCGGCGTCCGGATCGGACTCGTCGAGGTCCTCGTCCCCGTTTTCATCGACGGGCGGCGGCCCACCCTCGACCTCCGCTTCCAGGTTCGGCCCGAACGGGGTCCGTTTGCCGTAGCCGTTGGCGCAGACGGTCAGCAGGCATGCCTCGGGATCGGCCACGACCATGCCGACCACGATGTCGTCGCCCATGAGGCGGATCCCCTTGACACCGCTGGAGTTCCGGCCCATGGACCGAACGGCCGACTCGCGGAAGCGGATCGCCAGGCCGCGCGACGTGGCCATCACCAGCTCGTCGCCCGGCTTGGTGATCGCCACGTCGACCAACTCGTCCCCTTCGCGGAGCTTGATCGCGATGATGCCGAAACGCTTGGGCCGGCTGTAGGCTTGCAGCTCCGTCTTCTTGACCAGGCCGCGGCGTGTGGCCATCACGAGGTAGTGGTCGGGCTTGTCGAAATCGCGCACGGCCCGGCAGTCGGTCACTTGCTCCCCTTCGGAGAGGTTCAGCAGGTTCACGATCGCCCGGCCGCGGCGGTCCCGCGCCAGCTCGGGGATGCCGTAGACCTTGTGCCAGTAGACCTTCCCCTGGTTCGTGAAGAAGAGCATGTAGTCGTGCGTGCTGCACACGAAGAGGTCCTGGATCGGGTCCTCCTCGTCGGTCTTGGCGCCGGTGAGTCCCTTGCCGCCGCGGTGCTGGGCGCGGTAGGAGGTGATCGCGGTCCGCTTGATGTAGCCGTTCGACGAGATCGACACGACCATCGTCTCCTCGGCGATGAGGTCTTCGAGGTCGATGTCGCCGATTTCCTCGCCGCTGATCTCAGTCCGCCGCGCGTCGGCGTACTTCCGCTTGATCGCCAGCAGGTCGTCGCGGATGATCTGGTAGACGTTCTTCTGGTCCGACAAGATCCGCTGGAACTCGGCGATGTCGGCCAGCAGCTTGTGGTGCTCGCCGGTCAGCTTCTCCTGCTCGAGGTTGACGAGCTGCCCGAGAGTCATGCGGAGGATGGCGTCGCACTGGACGGGCGTGAGCGAGTAGTCTTCCAGCGCGCCCCGCTCGGCGACGATCGTGGCGAAGCCCTCCGGGCCCAGGGCCCGCTCGAGCATTGCCGCCGGACACGCGATCTGCATGAGCCGCTCCTTGGCCTCGGCCTGGTTGGCCGAGGAACGGATCACGCGGATCACCTCGTCGATATTGACCAGGGCGACCAACAGCCCTTCCAGCGTGTGCTTGCGCTGCCGGGCCTTGGCCAACAGGTATTGCGTGCGCCGCCGGATCACCGTGAGCCGGTGGCGAAGGTATTCTTCGAGGATCGCTTTCAGCGAGAGAACCCGCGGCTTGCCGTCGACCAGGGCCAGGAAGATGAGCGAGAAGCTGTCCTGGAGCGGCGAAAAGCGGTAGAGCTGGTTGAGGACGATCTCGGGATCGGCGTCGCGCTTCAGGTCGAGCACGAGCCGGACCGGCTCGTTCAGGTCGCTTTCGTTGCGGATGCCAGAAATCCCCTCGATGCGGTCCTCGTTCACGAGGTCGGCGATCCGCTGCTCGACGGTGTCGCGGGCCTGCTGGTACGGGATTTCCGTGACGACGATCCGGTGGCGGTTGTGAGGCATCTCCTCGATCCTGGCCCTTGCCCGGACCGTGATCGTCCCTCGCCCCGTGTGGTAGCCTCGGCGGATGCCCGTGCGCCCGCAGACGATCCCACCCGTCGGGAAATCAGGACCTGGTATGATCTCGAGGAGTTCGTCGATCGAGACGTCGGGATCGTCGATCACGCGGATCAAGGCGTCGCACACCTCGGCCAGGTTGTGCGGCGGGATCGACGTGGCCATGCCCACGGCAATGCCGTTGGCGCCGTTGACCAGGAGATTCGGGAACGAGGAGGGCAGGACGCTCGGCTCGCGGCGCCGCTCGTCGTAGCTGGGGAGGAAATCGACCGTGTCGAGGTTGAGGTCCTCGAGCATCAAGGCCGCAAAGGGCGACAGCCGCGCCTCGGTGTATCGCATGGCGGCCGGCGGCAGCCCGGCGATCGAACCGAAATTGCCCTGCTTGTCGACCAGCAGGTACCGCATGTTCCATTCCTGGGCCATGCGGACCAGCGTGGGATAGATCACGCCCTCGCCGTGGGGATGGTAGTTGCCGCTGGTGTCGCCGCAGATCTTGGCGCATTTAATCCGACCCGCCCCCGGCGTGAGGCTCAGGTCGTTCATCGCCACCAGGATGCGGCGCTGCGACGGCTTCAGGCCGTCGCGCACGTCGGGAAGGGCCCGGCTGACGATCACGCTCATCGCGTACGTCAGGTAACTGCCTCTCAACTCC
>CAYSGY010000009.1:34582-35336 GCA_964430315.1 uncultured Planctomycetaceae bacterium | reverse complement strand
ACCAGGAGCAGCACCTGTTGGTGGCGGCCACCACGCACGACGGTGAGGCACTCGTAGCGCAGGACCCGGAGAAGCTGCTTCGTCTGCCCGCCACGACTCGAGACCCCAGCCTCTTCTGCGCGCCCGGTGCATCCCTGCTGGCTGATGTGGAGGCCCGCAAACTGACGCTGCTGTGCGATATCAACCAGCGCAACCTGGGTTTTTTCGAACAAGAGGTGCAAAAGCTCGATGCCTGGGCGGATGACCTGAAGCTGGGTTTGGAACAGCAGATCAAGGAGATCGACCGCGAGATCAAGGAGGTGCGCCGCACCGCCGCAACCTCACCGACCCTGGAAGAAAAGTTGTCGTGGCAGAAGAAACAGCGCGAACTGGAAGCCAAACGGACCAAGCTACGCCGCGAACTTTTCATCCGACAGGATGAAATCGAAGCGCAGCGCAACGACTTGATCAGCCAGCTTGAAGCGCAACTGGAGCAGCAAGTGATCGAACAAACCCTATTCACTGTGGAGTGGGAGTTGGTATGAACCGATATGTCGGGGCTACAACATGAAGCGTGTCAACGATCCCAACCAGCTTTCCCGGGGACCCGACGTCGTTGACATGAGGCCGCTGTCGAGCTAGGTTGTAGTTTCCTTCGCGTGATCCGCCCCGCCGGATCGCCAGTCACAACATCTCCACACGCCGAAGAAAGCCGTCTGCCATGTCGAGCACCGTCGTCTCCTTGGTTACGCTTGTCGCCCTTGCCGCGCTCGAA
>CAYSGY010000009.1:0-34572 GCA_964430315.1 uncultured Planctomycetaceae bacterium | reverse complement strand
CCGCCTCAATACGTCGGGCCGCCGCTGGCGCGGCACGCGGTGACGAACCGGGCGTTCACCGGCATCCCGAGCATGGCAATCTCGCCCGGCGGGAGGTTTTGGGCCACCTGGTATGCCGGCGTCACGCCGGGCGAGGACCAGAACAACTACGTGGTCCTGAGCACCAGCGGCGACGGAGGCAAGACGTGGAAGGAGACCCTCGTCGTCGATCCGGACGCCGACGGCCCCCGCCGCACCTTCGACCCGGAACTCTGGCTCGCACCGGACGGCAAAGTCCGATGGTTCTGGGCCGACCGGAACCGCGGCGAATCGAAGACCGACGGGCTCTGGATGATCGCACTGGCCGACCCGGACTCCGAGACGACGAAGTGGGCGCCGCCCGTCTGCGTCGCGCGGGGAGTGATGATGTGCAAGCCGCTCGTGCTTTCCAGCGGCGAGTGGGTGCTGCCGGTCTGCACCTGGTTCACCGAGCAGAGCTCGAAGATGGTGGTCTCGACCGACTCGGGCAAGACGTGGAGCATCCGGGGCGGGGCGACCATGCCCAAGGAGCACCGCTTGTTCGATGAGCAGATGTTCGTCGAGCGCAAGGACGGGTCGATCTGGCTCCTTGCCCGCACGAAGTACGGCATCGGCGAAAGCGTTTCCCGCGACCGCGGCAAGACGTGGCCGGACCTGGTCCCTTCGCCGATCCGGCACCCCAGCGCCCGGTTCTTCATCTCGCGGCTTGCGTCGGGCAACCTGCTCCTGGTCAAGCACGGTCCGCTTCACAAGCAGACGGGCCGATGTCTGCTCACGGCCTATCTCTCCACCGACGACGGCAAGACATGGAGCGACGGCTTCCTGCTCGACGAGCGCAACGGCGTCTCCTATCCCGACGGGCAGCAGACCGCCGACGGCCTGATCCGCATCATCTACGACTACAACCGCACCAGCGATCGCCAGATCCTCATGGCCACCTTCCGGGAAGAAGACGTCGCGGCGGGCAAACCCGTCAGCGGGGCCGTCCGGCTGCGCCAGGTCGTAAGCCAAGGGTCGGGCGGACGCGAGAAGCCGAAGCCGGCCGTGGAGGCCAATGCCGACGGCGAGCCGCTGCTCAAGGGGCCGCGCGGCTCACTCGCGGCCGACGGCGCGGAGTCTCGCCCGTTGGAATGCGGGGCCAAGCTGTTCAGCGACCGCGACTACGCCCTGAGCGAGTGCCCGGCGGCGCTCTCCGGCGCCCGGTTCCTGTGCGTCAAGATGGACGGCCAGAAGACGCTGCGTTGCGATCGGGCAGGCGTCGTCTGGTTCCTTACGCCGGTCCCGGCCCGCAACAAGGACAGCGTCTCCCAGGCACTGCTCGCCCAGGGGTTCAAGAAGGCCCTCCTCCCCGAGGTCCGGCTCTTCGATCCTCCGAGCGCCAGGAACTTCTGCACGCTCTACCAGAAGGCGTGCCGCGAAGGCGAGACGGTCACCGTCGGCAAGTGGGCGGTGCCCCTCGTTCTCAAGTGACGCTGCGGAATAGCACGCAGGTTCCGCTTGCCGAGCGGGATCCTTCAGGGCCATGGGCCTCGAATTGCCTGAGGTCCCGCCGGATACGGGTGCCTCTTGCAGGATAAGGGGGAAGGTGCGGAGTACGATCACCTCATCGTGATGGAACAACTCAGGCCGCAGGCCGGACTGCCCTCGGGAGCCCGTTCTCAAGGCAAACCTCACCAGCTTCAACAAGCTCGCGGACGATACGAGCGGCTGTTTGCCCATCCCAAAGCGGCGGGCGCTGGGGAACCCTCGTGCGATGCCTGACGGACGCGTACTCGCGTCGGAGGTTGTCTACGGCATTCCCGACCAACACGCTTGCACCGCCGTGCTCACGCAGCGTGATCGGCCGCTCGGTATTCCATCGGAGTGTCAGACACGGAGTCCCCAAGACGCAACACTCCTCCTGCAATCCGCCCGAATCGGTGAGCATCACCGTGGCCCCCATGTTCAGCCGTAGCATTTCGTGGTAGCCGACCGGATGGAGGAACAGCAGGTTGGGAACGGAGGTCGCCATTTCCCAAAGGCCGAATTCCACCAGCCGCGCTTGCGTCCGGGGGTGAATCGGCCAGATCACCGGCATGTCCACACACACTTCCTTCACCACGAAGCGGAGCAGCGGCTCGAGGACGGCTTTTGTGTCGACATTGGAAGGCCGATGCATGGTGATTACAGCGAACTCGCGGCACGAAGCCACGTCCGCCTTGCCGTCGGGAACACCGTCCCATGAGTTCTCCGCAAGAATCCGGCCAATATCCAGTGCGGCAGCACGCGCTCGCTGCGATTCCAACGTGTCGATCATGATATTGCCGACACGCTTGATTCGGTTCGCTGGGACTCCCTCGTGACGGAGATTCTGCGAGGCCATTTCGTCGGTCGTGAAGAGCAGGTCCGAAAGGCGGTCCGTGACCATGCGGTTGATCTCTTCCGGCATGTCGAGATCGAACGATCGCAAGCCCGCCTCGATGTGAGCGAGCTTGACGTGCTCCTTTTTTGCCGTAATGGAGCACGCGCAGGTTGCGTTCACGTCGCCGACGACGATCACCCAATCCGGTTTGCGCTCGCGCACGACGTTCTCGAAAGCGATCATCGTCCGACCCACCTGTTCGGCATGAGATCCCGATCCGATCTCCAGATCGATGTCGGGATGAGGGATATCAAGAGCGTCAAAGAACGCGGCAGACATGCGCGCGTCGTAGTGCTGACCGGTATGGACGAGGATGTGGCTGATGCTGCCGCCCTTGGCATTATGGGACTCGATCGCTCGAACCAGCGGTGCGATCTTCATGAAATTCGGACGCGCTCCCACGACTGACATGATCTTCATTGGTTTGACTCCCGTCACGATATCAATCCTCGCATCCGGTCGGATTGCTGGATTGCAGGTTCTGCATTTGAGTGCAATGGTCCCTTCTCACTCGACGCCGTTCCGACGTCGTACGCTACGCAGCCTTGCGGCAGGCCGTGCCCGTTTGCGCTTCGTCTGCCTGCCGCACTCCATCTCGACGGAGAACCCTGATGACCGTCGCCGTCAGGATGGTCATGTCCAGGAGAAACGACCGATTTCGGAGGTAGTACGCGTCGTGCTCCACCTTTTCCGGGATGGACAATTCGTCTCGCCCGTTGATCTGGGCCCATCCGGTGATGCCTGGGACGAGTTCATGAACCCCGTGCAGGGTGCGGAGTCCGATCAGATCCTCCTGATTGAACAACGCGGGCCGCGGCCCGACGAAACTCATGTCACCCACCAGGACACTCCATAGTTGCGGTAGTTCATCAAGGCTGGTCTTGCGAAGGAAGCGACCCAATGGAGTGATCCACTGTCGAGAATCCGCCAGCAAGTGCGTTGCGACCTCTGGCGTATCGGCTCGCATGGTGCGGAACTTGGGCATGCGGAATATGCAGTTGTTCCTTCCAACTCGGTCCGACCAGTAAAGGACAGGGCCTCTGGATGTCAACTTCACCAGGACTCCGACCAGTGCCATCGGCACCGCGAGGAGCACTCCCAGGCCCAACGAAACGCAGACGTCAAAGGACCGTTTCACGTTCATGCTGCTCTTGACTCCTTTCCATCAGGCCCCCCGTTCCTTGGGTCAGCCGGCACGGCCGTGATCGCTGGTCACGCGGCTCGACGGCCGATATCCGTCCATGAGTCGCCGCGAGGCGAGGAAGTCGATGATTCCTGAAACCACGCAGCCGTCGCCCGCAGAGCTTCCATCGTGGAGAACGGTGGTGTCCAATTCAGCGTGTTCCGGATCTTGTCGATGCACACGGTTAATGAGCCGATAAGGCTTTCGATCTCTTCGCCTTTGCCGAGCAGTCCTGCCAAGAGGCGTAGAACGCCGGGCGGAACTGGCGCCAGCCACAGGCGGTGTTCCTGGAGCCTCGTCAGCTCGGACACAAGTTGCGGCGTCGACAGGGCCTCGCTGTCCGCCACGTGAAACAGCTCGCCAACCGCCCCGGAATGCGTCAGGCAGATGCGAATGGCGTCCACCAAATTGCCCACATACACCATGCTTCGTGTATTTCGCACCAGACCGAGTGGCAGCGGCAGCCTCCTTCGAACGATCTTCATGAGTCGAAGGAAGCTCTTGCCAACCTCCGGCCCGTAGACGAGGGGCGGCCGCAGAATCACCGTTTCGAGGCGATCCTGCGCCGTTTCTCTCAGGGCCGCCTCTGCCTCGAGCTTGCTCTGACCGTAATAGCTCCGGGGACGGCACGGTGTCGTTTCCCGATAATCCATCTCCGCGCCTTCGCCCACCGCCTTGATCGAACTCAGGTAGACGAGACGCTCAACACCTGCTTCGACACAAGCTCTCGTCAGGCGGCGAGTCCCCTCGACATTGGTGCGACGGAACGCAGACATCCCGCGATGGCATCCGTCGCCCACGAAATGGTCTCGCGAGGCCAGATGGACGACAGCATCCACTCCGGACAGGATGGACCGCCAGTCGCCGTGTCCGTCCAGATCCGGTTGGGACACGGTCTTGATGTGTCGTGGCAGTGCATTTGCGGCTTCTGGACGGCGCGCGCCTGCCAGGACGACCAATCCGTCGTCCGCCAATCGTCGGCAGAGATGCCTGCCGACAAACCCATTCGCACCAGTAACGAGGATGGTCTTCATGCCGCACGTACGACAGGTGTTTGATTCGGAAGCTGTGAACCGGCAGCGTAAGGCGTCCCGCAGATTCGCCCATGGAGCTCGGCAAACGTTGCGAACTCGTACCCATTCTCCTGCAGCAGCTCGATCAGCAGCTCAAGGCGGCGCCGAACGCCGGAGCGCCCGATGCCGAAGCGCAGTTGCTGGCGCCACGTCGTGGCGCTGGGAAAGCGGGGAGCAGGACGTTGGGACAGTTCAAAGGGATGAATGTACAGCACATAGAGCTGTTGAGAACGCAGATACCGTTGGATCCAACGCCGCATGAGGGCCCAAGGGAAGATCCGCAAGTAGCCGCCTCCGGAAATGGGCACCTGCTTTCCGGCGATGCCTAGCGTGGAGACCTGAAATTCAAGGAATCCCTCCTTGCGGAATACGCAAGGGGCGGGTTGCTCGAAACCGGCCAGATCGATCGTTCCATACAGCGGGTGGTCCGAGAAGTCGATCCGGCTGGAGTCGTAGACATAACCGGCCTCCCCCAGCAGTTCCAGCCGTTGCCGATCCAGGCTGTAGCAGGGCGCGCGATATCCCAGCACCGGCCTGCCCAGTGCCGCTTCCAGAACCTGCCTGCTGCGCACGACGTCTCGCAGGAAGGCCTGCGGGGCCATCGTCAAAGGCCGTTGGTGATCCCAGCCGTGTGCGCCAACATCATGCCCGGCGGCATCCAGTTCGCGAAGTTCTCGCTGGAGGGGCCCGATCAACTCCCCCAGAACGAAATAGGACGATCGGATACCGTGCCGCTCGAGCACGTCCCGATAGACGGCCAGACCGTCGAGCATCGAGTACTCGCGATCCGCGCGACATCGGTCGATGTAGTCCAGGTGCCACCAATCCTCGATATCCATCGTAAGTACGGCGGTTCTCATACGAGGCGACCTCCCCTTCTCCGGAATTCGATCATCTGCTCGACCGTCGGCCAGGAGAAGTACCTGCCTTCTTGGCGATTGTTCTTCTTTGTTTGCGCGGTGCCGGCTTGCAGGGCCCGGATGGTCCTCTCCACCAGCTCGCCGCCCTTTCGCTTGGTTCTGCGAATCAATTCGTACATCGTCATGCCGGATTCGATGAAGACGTCTTCCTGGTCGAGAATGGCTCCGTTGTCGATCTCGGTGTCCATATAATGCACCGTCGCGCCGGTCCGCTGTTCGCCGTTGTAAAGCGTCCAGAAGCTCGGAAGTAGCCCCGCGTAGTCCGGGAGACGACTGCAGTGCAGGTTGATACACCCCAGTTTGGGTATCGCCAGAAGATCGGCGCCGAATACACACGGTGCCGAAAAAGAGACGATCAAGTCCGGTGCGATCTTCCGGATCCTATCCAGGAATGCCTGCCCGTTGGGGGACGTCGTCCGCAGAAAAGGAATGCGGTTCCGCCGGGCCAGCGCCTTCACACTGCGTTTGGCTTTCAGCAAGCGGTATCCACACAAAGCGTCCAACGCGTCGGCCAGCTTTGCGGTCAGCAGGATACTCGCCATCTTGATGCCTTGTCTCAGCCCGAATCCCTTGAGGAAGTACCACTTCCGGTTCTCAAGCGCGCCTTTGCTGTCCAACGTGACGATCAGTTCGATGGACACGTCCTCGACGGCCAACAGCCGCTCGATGTTTCGAGGGATTACCGCGGAGTCCTCCTGAGTCGCAACAATCATCTTCATGGTAGTCTGCCGTACTCCAGGTTGTACGGACGTGCCGTCGAACTTCTTCCCAGCCCAAAATGCCCCCTCCGCAGGGCAAGACCTGCCTCGGATCCGTCGAGGGCTCAAGCCGCCTTGACGTGCCGTCTTGAACCAGTGCCGACGTCAAGGTGCCGTGCCGAGTGCTCCACGGTCCTTGGCGTGAGGCCGCAAACGCTCTCGACCGCCGTAATCATCTGTTCCGCCAACTGCCTGCGCTGGTACGTTGTCTGAACGTGATAGTAGCCGCGTTCACCCAAGTCGCGTCGCAGGTCTGGATCGGACTGAAGACGCCGGACGCTCTGCACCAGCTCAGCCGCGTTCTCCGGTGGAAACCCCAGCCCACACCCGCACTCCTCGACCACAATACGACGGCTTTCGCCGAGTACACCCAACACGATAGGCTTCTTCAACACCATCGATTCGAACAGCTTCGATGGAATGACCGTGCGAAATACCTGGGAGTTTTTGAGCAGAACTAACGACACGTCGGAGGCAGCCAGCAGCTCGATAGCCTCCTGACGCGGCTGGCCATCGATCAGGGTGACGTTGTTGAGGTCTTTCTCCACCATTAGGGTCCGCAGCGTCTCCTTGTCCGCGCCCTCGCCCATCACCGCGTAATGCAGGGATTGGTCGCCGCGAGACAATTCGGCAGCTTCCACCAGCGTCTTCAGGCCGTGGCACATTCCCAAGGTCCCGACGTAGCTGGCCACGAACCCATGGACAGGCAAGTTGTATCGGCGCCGCGTCTCTTCGGTGCAACGTCGCGGCTTGATCTCCTCGGCATTAACGCCGTTCGTAACGACTGTGATCTTGGACTCGTGAATACCGCCGTCCACGAGCGTTTGCTTGAAAGCGTTCGTGACCGGTACCACCAGGTCAGCCTTGCGATAGAGAAACCAAGCCAGCTTTTCGAGCAGTCTGAGGGCGAGTGGACTCCTCACGGCGCCGACGGCGGCGATGGTCTCCGGCCACAGGTCGCGCAGTTCGAACACAAACGGGCGTCGCTTGAAGGTGGCGGCTGCCCAACCGGAAACGACCGTGAAGAACTGAGGCGATGTCGCAATGACCACGTCCGGCTTGCGAACCGTCAACGAAGCGAGAAAGGACGAGACCATGTAGCTGGCCTGATCGATTGTCCGCTTGACGAAGCCTTCATTCTTCGCCATGTAGGTCCAGACTCGGATGACCGTGATTCCATCCATCTGCTCCTTCTGGTACGGCCTGTTGCGATATCCCGCAAAAGGCTTGCCGAGAGGGTAATTCGGTACAGAAGTAAGCACCGTAACCTCGTGCCCCATCCGCACCCATTCCCGGGCATGTTCCCAGGTTCGATTTGCCGGGGCGTTGGTCTCAGGAGGAAAGTTGTCGGTCAGAAACAGGACTCTCATGATCCTTCACCTTCCAGTAACAGCGAAGCAAACCTGAAGCGGGAGCTTTCCTTCGTACCGCCAGACAACTCGGTTGGTTTCGAGTTCCAGGCCGTACTCGGGATGGTAGGGCACGCGCTCAACGGAAAGGGCAGGGGTTGACGAGGAGGACACCCGGAGTTCGATGCATTCACCGTTGCCGGACAGTTCCCATCCGCATGCGATCGGTCTGGCCTCCCACTGCGGCGCCAGCGTAAACCCGCCCCGTACTCGGTGGCATCCCTCGCCCGACACCTGATCGGTGACGATCACCGCCCCGTCGTCGGAAACATCGAGCGCGCGAATGTGTCGTGGCTGTCCTCGCAGGTGGTCATACCCATGGTGGCCGGCCTGACAGCGGGCGCGATCGGCGCTGAATTGGACCGAAACATCGCAGGGCCGAGCCCTTCGTCCTACGCGAAAGACATGCCACACTTCGCTGGAGTCCACATCGTCAATGCACACGGTATTGTGCGAATCGGTCATTCGGTCGTATCGGCGTCTTTCGTTGCGATCGTAGCTGTGACATCCCGGATCAACGAACAATCGTTTGCCTGCAAACGAGCATTCGATGGTCAACGTGTCTGCGTGCGCGTGGGCCGGTTGGTAATCCGGTCCGATCATGCCCACATCGAAGAACACCGACCACGGGTGGCCATGCCAAACGACGACTCCGGAGTCTTGGAAATGGCGCCCGCCGCGCCGCGCCGCGAGGTTTGGGTAGACGCCGATCGCGGCGCCATGTCGAAGATGGCCGTCGACCGGAGCGGCCGCGCCGTCGTTGAATTGGGCACCCCGCCCGTCCGGATGCCGCAGCCAACATGCATACTCGGCGGCTCGCTCCCAGGTCTTCCGCATCTTCTCGCGGGCGGCCTCGTCGCGCAACAGCAACGCCAGCGACAACCAATCGTCCATCACCTCCAGATGGTAGAACGGGCTTCGTTCAAAGTGCCCGCCGTCGGCCAGCATCTGCTCGTCGGCCTGAGCGACGGCCAGCCTGGTTGCCGTCCGCATCCAGCGATCCGGCTCGCGTCCCGAAAAGTACCTCCCCGCCCAGGCGAGGCCGACCGCATCGCGTAGCAAGTGATTGGCTTGAAGATCCCACTCCAGGTTCGCGCCCAGATAGGCCGCTTGCCGCCACATGCTCTGCCGCCACAGGCATCTCAACTCAGGGTGCCGACGGGCCCATTCCTCCCCCAGCAACCGCAGCGAGCGGACCCACCAGCCCAGGCGAGTCGCGATGGCATACGGATTCCAAGCCAAATCTTCACTCCCGGCGACTGAAAGATCGCATCGTCGGAGCCAGTCGGCCAGGTATTCAGCGAGCAGACTCTCGGCGCGATCAGCAGGAATGTGGCTGTCGGAATTGCGGTCGCCCCGGGCGGCACCGCGAGCCAATTCGTACACCCAGTGATGGTAGTGGAGCGTGATGGTCCACAATCGTTCCTGACTGACCGCACCCAAACGCCAATCGGGCGATTCCCGTCCGGCCTTCACCGTTTGGTTCAAGTGATGAAACTCACCTCGCTCCAGCGACTCCATCAACGCGCCGCCTTGGAGGCCCGTGTGATGAAACACTGGCACGTCGGGAAATCTGTTAGCATCCGCCGATTGCAGTATCGGAAGATCGACGTGCGTCGTCGCTCCTCTTCGCGCTATCGGCAGTCGCCGCCGAACGACCCGTTCCGCGCGCGCGGCGATCTGACACCACCGCAAGTGGCGTGCTGTACGGATCACTCGAGCCAGATGAGCCACTTCCATTTGACTACACCACCCCTACCCCTTCGCCTTGAACACCCGCCGCCGGGTCTTAAGCCGAACCCGGATTCCGTGTTCCCGATTTCCCGGGTCTGGTTACGCTGCCCTGCCGCCCGCCTGCTGCCGTAGCACGTGACTGTCCTCGAATGGCGGCGTATCGCCCGGGGAGGCCGCAACATGTGATATCACCTGGCGGAATTTGCCGTTCGCGTTGCGGGGAATATCATCAACAGGCTCAACAGTGATGCGAATCGCGTCTCCCACAAGAGCCCGCAAATCCGCCATGAAAGCCCTCTCGGCTCGCTCCGTGTAGGCCTTGCCTCTCACGAGCTTCACGGTCAGGTCGTGTACCGTGTGCTGCACAAACTGGGCTTCCTCAATTCCACTCGCTTCCTTGAACAAATGGTCCATCCGGCCGAGTTGTCTTCCATCCGGCGTCACAACGTAGGACTCGATTCTACCGTCAATACGCTCGACGCAAGGCGATTCCCGCCCGCACGGACACGGGGTGCTGGAAATGGTGGCGAGGTCACCCGTATCGTAGCGTATCAGCGGCATTACGGGGTTACGCAATCCTGTGCACACGATTCGCCGCAGATTCGGCGGGGCATCCTTCACGGGAAGAAGTTCCACAATCCCGAACTCCATGTCCACATGATAACGGCCCGCCTCGCATTGACTGATGATTCCGCAGTGCTCAGTCTGACCGTACAAGTCTCCCATTTGAGTCCCTAGCGCAACTTGAATGGCCCTGGCCTGATGCGGTAGAAGCGTCTCAGAATTCGTGATGACACAGCGGGGCGGATCCACAAGCCGAATGTCGTTCTCCAGCAGGTACTTTGCCACAAGATAGAGCGCCGAGGGATAACCGCAGTAAAACGCAACCGATCGGCCGGTGAGATAGTCCACCAACGGACGCATGTTCGGCACGGTCATATGGTGAACGGAGACATACGTCTGGCCATCCAGGTAGTTTCGTCGCCAGAAAGGCGGGCGCATTTCGTTTAGGGGCACAACACCCAGCCGACCCCCAAAAGTCACAAAGGAGTCCGCAAGCTTGATGCCAAAGCGGTGTCTGTGCCGCCACACAGTCGCCCAGTTCCATGCCCAGGTGTCTCGGTCCTCGAATACTTTCAGGGCTTTCCCCGTGGTACCCCCGGTGTGACCGCTCACGATACGCGCTTTCGGCCAGCCCTGTGAGAGCATTTCGGAAGAATGACTGCGGACTGTGCCGCGATCCATGATCGGCAGCTTGTCCAAATCAGCGACCGCGCGGAAGTCGGTCGGACGCAGGCCAAGGCCCGACAGAAGCGTCCTGTAGTACGGCACGGTGTCCCAAGCGTGCCGTATGAGATCGCGAAGCCGCTCGTTCTGGAGGTCGGTCAGTTCCGCTAGCGACCAACGCTCCGACTTGGTGAGAAACGCAAGCGCCTCGCGGAAGCAGCCGCCGCGTTTCAGCCGGCGCCGCTTGAGACCGGCGAGCGAAATCGCTGCATTCTGGGCCCAAACGGGCATTTTCCCGTACATTCTCTGCCAGTAGGGTACACTCATTCGTTCGACCTCCGCATGTCCTCCGCCCGGAGCGCCTTCCAGCCAAAATGTGGTTCGAAGCCTTGCTCCACCACCGGGCGCATCTCTCCCAAGTGGCACAGCGTCCCGTTGCTACGATCCTGGATGCGTATCTCGTCCATCCGGCACGTGGTGATTGGCCACCGGTGGCGTGCAAACGCTCCGGCGACAACTGGCAAGTGAGCCGGATCGTATCCCATCGCTCTTGCAGCCGCAGCGTCGACCGCGGCAGGATCCGTACCGGCGATTAGGACTTTCGAGGGCACTGGCTTCGGGCAAAGTGGGCCATTGCCTTCTCCGCCCAGGATGCCGTCAACGATGGCGAGGTACCTCTTTGGTCGATCGGCCCCGCGCAGAGAGCCGTCCGTGTTCCCGAACAGAAGCGCTCGGTTGAGGTCGAGGACCATTCGCCAACACGTGTCATTGCCCATCCAGTTACCGTTCCGTATTACCTCCCCACTCTCCCCCAGGATACTCTTACCGACGTTCCGCATCTTGCGGAACATCCACGGCCCGAGTAGCGGCAATCCCAGTGCGCACCGTCTACCAAGTCTCTTGAGCGATCCCTCCAATCTGCCGCCAAGAGACCTGTGCGGAAACTCATCTCCCCCGGCGTCCGGGAATCCTTCCGTATGATGCGGCAGCCAGTTCTTGTCGCCATTGATGCCAACGAGGTTCTTTAGACAACACGTAATACCGGTCTTCTTATGGGTCTTCAGCTTGGGCAGATTGATGAACAGATCGCAGGCTATTGCCGTCCCTGACAAGAGGTACTCATGTCTGTCGCCGCAGTGGTGCGAATTCACAACGGAGGTATCGTAGTCGGCCCCGTAATAGCGCCCCTCACCGCGATGCCCATACAGACCGCTGTCTGCTCCCAGATTCAGTCTCGCATAACCGCGGGGGTCGTCGCTGTTCTTCCTGCGCTCCACCACCACCTCTTCCTTCCTGATCGAGATCTCACGCCTCAGGTCGAGCAGTTCCAACTGCAACCCGGGCCAGCGCCGGCCCGCCTCCGCCCATCTCTCACGAAAACTGCCCCGCGCCGTGATGCCGTCGAAATCGGCGTAGGCATGCGGAGCGTCGCAGACGCAGACCGTCCCCCGACCACCCATGATTCGTGCCACTTCCTCGACGACTGCAAGCACCAAGGACGGGTTTGTGATTACCGGTTCCCAGATATCCGGCTCATACTCGTGGGACTCCTGGATCCAATTTGGCTTCACCACAACGAGTTTCGAAGAATCTCCTTGGCTGAGAAACTCGGCGTGGCCGCTTGACTCCAGCATTTCCCGCACAAACGAACGAATTCCCGGCGAGTCGTTGTAGTTGTCGACCTTTCTAATGGTCACGATAGACATCGCATCCAGGTCCTTCCTCGCGTGCTCGCACGGAGAGGTTCTTCCATTTCACGGACTGTCCGATCGACGTCGGCACCCGGCGTCTTCCAGATTCAGCGTTGATTCCAAGGACGTGTCGAGGCGTGTTTGGTGCTCATGCCTGCCAGATGTGAAGAACTCCTTCTGAGTGTTCAAGTCCCAGCACAACAACTGGTCGTCATGCCCGACAAGCGACTGGCCATACGCGTACAAGATCGGCTGAGCAACACATTCAGTCGGGGGGATCACGAAGGCCCCGTGCTGGAACAAGGGGAGTTCCGCAATATGGTCTGGGATACCCCGGCAATAAGGCATCTGCCATCTATCCCTTTTCGCCTGGTATAGCTGTCGCCAGTTGTCACCGTCCTGGCTCATCCATAGTGAGGCGAATTTGCTCGTATTGATCCTGCTCGGTTCCGTGGCAACAGAGATGACGAGGAAGTCGCCGACGATGCAACCGAAGAAGACGCTCCCAGGGACGCGGCGGATCCTCTCAACGCATCCCCTCTTGGGATCGAGGCGTTGAATGTAGTTCTGCTGAAAGGGCGAGTCGGTGCCGGTAATCAAACAATCCTCGCGAGGAATAACGGTGACACTTCGGAACTGTTGTGAGCCCTCGAAGACAGGTTCGGGGTTGCGGAAGCGCTCGTCTGCGAATAGCACCTTGCATTCGCGGTCGTCGTCCCCGGTCAGCACCCAGCATCCGCTACGAAAGGGATCGTAGAAGATGCCATGGACGTGGCGGATCCGGCCGGCGGGAAAGGTGTATACGACATCCCACGACTCACCGCCATCGTCGGATCCGTAGACATGAACCTCGTCACGCCGCTGGTTGAAGAAGTACTCGCCCCAGTAAAGCCGCCCGTCGGGAAGCAGACAGATGTTCAGGGGGCGGCTGCCGCGGACGATGCGAAATGCCTCGCGAAACCCGTCGGTCCCCGGACCTCGCGTAAGGATGCGCCCACGAACCACCGCCACGCAACCGCCATCGGGGCGGGGTACGAGCGCGAGAAACCCGGAACGGGTAAAACGCTCCACCAGACGGCTCGCGCGGCTTGCACGTTGGAAGAGGTCGCCGCGGTATTTGGCAACGAACTCGAAACTCCGTCCGTGGTCCACGGAACTGTAGATTCGCATCCCCCGACTGGCCCACAAGCGGCCGCTTGCCTCGACATACAGCGGGCGGAGCCCGGCCACCTCGTGTGGTGGCATCGTAGCGCTCGCGCGATGGCAGGTCGACTCACCAGCGCCGGATCGAAGGACTGTTTTCGCACAGTGTCGGATCACTTGCCACTCCGGACTGTTCTCCAGAAGCGGTAGAGCGGGTCAGCGCAAGCCAGCAGCAGAGACGATGCGCCCAGGGCGATCTGTTGCGACAAGGCAAGCCCCTTCGCCGTAGTGCTCACTTCGTAGCCTTCCTCCGCCATCATCCGCCCGCAAATCCGTTCTACCAGCGCGACATCCCACCGGGTCAATTCCTGTTTCCACTTGCCGGAGTTCTTCCCCAAGAGGGGCCCCAAAGCCTCTTTCTTCCACTGCATCTCGCCTTCAGTCACCAGCAGTTTGGCTCGTTCGCTGAACTGAAGCATACTTGGGTCGAAGGGAATGCCGAGGAATTCGCAGATCCTGCTCAGCACCCCGGGGGCGTCGCCGATCAGTTCCTCGTAGTGGAACGCCATGTACCGCGAGCCGAGGAGGCGGCGCCCCTGATGCCTTCCCAGTTTCATCTGCACCCGGTTGGCGAACGCGTGACGCAGGACGGACCGCTGTTCCGACCACTGAGCCTTCTTCTTGGAGGCCAGCACGTCGCGGGGGTCGCGTATGATGTGTAACACTCGCATCCCGGGGAAGCGTGCGGCCAGCAGCGGCAAATATTCGATACTCCGCGGGTCCTTGTCGCCGAACCAGCGAACGTTGTCCTTGTGCTGCGCGCGAGCATATCGCCGCTGCAGTTCCAGGTACAGGTTCCGGGACGAGAATTCCTGGTCGACGGACTCAACGATTTGCTGAAGGTCGTCGGTATCGAATCTCAGCCGCTTCACAAGACTATCCTCTGCCAGCAGCCTCAGCACGGCACGCCGATCCTGCTGCCACATTCGGTCGAGCACGCGGGTTGCCAGAAAACGCCGAATAAAATGAATCTCGGGGGTAAAGGAGATGAGGTTGTGCGCGTCGAGCATGCACTGTAACAAGGAGGTACCCGAACGGCCTACGCCAACGATGAATAGCTGTTGGCCGTCTGCGCTATTCATGAGTTCCTCCGATTGCGTTTGCTCGTGCTCCAATGGGACCAGTGCATTCCACTGCCTTCCTGCACAAGGCAACGAATCGCTCCACCCAAACGTCGGTGTCAAAGTCGCGTCTCCTTTCCAACGCCCCCTCGCGTAGTTGTTCGAAGAGCCGAGGATCGTTTACCATCTGCTGCATCGCATCGTGCAAGGCGCGGGCATCGCGCGGTTCAATGAGGATTCCCGACCGCTCATCAACAATCTCGGGTAGTCGCCGCCAGCGCGTCGTGATTACCGGTAGCCCAACCATATACGCTTCGATGACAATTCCTGGATAGCCTTCCCCGGGGTGATACGTGGGAAGAAGCAGTGCGTCGTAGCGCCGAAGCGTGTCCGTGACCTGATCCGGAGCCAACTCCCCGCGATACCTGACCCTGCGACATGTATCGAAGATCGACTCTGTCATGCCCTCACGAAATGGGCCATACACGTCCACGACGACATCAGCACCGAGACGCTCCCCTGCCTCGATGATCTCGCGAATCCCTTTGGTTTCCTTCACGTGACTAATGAAGACAAAACGGCGACACCGGGGCCTTGCGCCGGACACGGCACGATCCAACCGGGGGAGCCGTCGTGTATTCGGAAACCACTGGACTTGTTGTACGCCATCTGCTTGAGCGTGTTCGACTTGTTCCCTGGACTCCGCCAGGTAGCAGGCCGCAGCCCGAAGAGTCGACCCAATCGCCGCGGATCGCACGGGGCCATAGTCACGGCGGTACAGCTCCCCGCCGAACGTGTGGATGAGAAAAGGGATGCGGCAGATCCGGGCAACCAGCCTAATGAACGGTCCCCTGACATGGAGTGCGCTTGTCGTTGTATGAAGTGCAATGACATCCGCCTTTCGCGACGCGCAGAGGATTCTCGCCACCTGTGCGGTCACCTGCAGGAGAGATCTGAACTTGTGCCTCCTTACAGGAGGCGTGTCTACGACCGTCAACCCCACGTCGTTGCGAGTCGCCAGGCAGTCGATGAGATTCTTGAACAGAACACGCGCCCCGCCCGTCGGCGGCGGGAGCGGTCCGATCATCAGAATCCGGAGTCTGTCGGCGCTCTCTTTCTTCGCAACCATCCGAACCACGTCTCCGCAACATCCGTTGTGGGTCATGCCGGCAGACAATGGAGAGAACCCATCTTTCCTTGAGGTCCGTCGTTCGCGGATCTCAGCGACCCTGGCCTGGTGCCGGAACTTGTCTCTCACGGGCCGCCGCAGGGGAAAACATGCGGCGTATTCCGGGGTGGACCGACTCCAAGGCAGAGGTCAAAGGTAAAACCGAACATGGCCAGACATCCTCATTGGCGGCAACTCGGTGGAACCGTGAACCGCCCGTTTCTGCGTACCGCCTGCCCCCCATCGATCGACCTCAAGCCGCCGCTTCCCGTCTGCCGTGGCAGGACACATGGTCCGCGTCCAAGACAGGTGCTGGCTTTCCGCGCCGGCCCTGCGCTGGCCGCCAGCGTTCGGTCCTGGACGATGCTTACGATCATACCCTGGGTGGCCCACCACCAATCGCCGAACCGGAAGGCGAGTAGACTGACACAGCCTAGGCCGCACGTACACACCACCAATGTCCAAAGTAGCGCAACACGCCCAGGCAACCCCTGCCGGAGCGAGAGCACCGCGCAGTTTGCCACTCCGCCGAACAGCAGGAGACTACCTAGATAACCACTGACGTACACTGCCCAGACGTACAGCGAGTCACCGCGAAAGGTCTGTGTGACCTTGATGCCGTGTCCCAATAACGGCTCCTCGGCGATCTCCTTGATCGCGTCTCCAAGCACGGCATCCCCGCGGCCGTATCGACTCTCAAAGAACGTCCCGTTCACGACACGTTCCCACTGATATTGGAATTGTGCGGACAGGCTATCCAGCCTCTGTCCCGACTGCCAGACGGCTACTGCCACCATGGCAGGCGCTGCCATGACCACCAGGCCCCTGGCCAGACCCCGCCGCTTCGTTGGGCACAGCAGGGCACCCCCGCTGAGACCGACCACACTCCCAGCGAAAAACGTCGCCGACAGCGTTGAGAGGCCGCCCCCGATGGCGGCAGCCAACCCGACGAGCAGCCTGCTGGTTGGCAAGTCCCGTAGGTACCGCCAACTTCCTCGCCCCTGAACGGAGACCTGCCCACCACAAGTGCCATGGTTCACGTTAGCCGAGCGCCGAACCGTAAGAAACAGCAAAGTCCCGACGGCAAGAGCGGTCACAAAGTACATTGCCGCAGGCGAGACATTCTCAAACACTCCGATTGCTCGAAAGCCATACCCCTGCTCCGCGTTATCCAGTTGTTGATCGAAAACGATTCGATTCGTCGAGTGGTAGGCCAAATCCGTAAGCCCCGCTGCCCACGGCATCCAGAGAGCCTGGCCAGCCGCGAAGATCGCCATGGGAATCGCGGTGAGCACGAAGATGTACTGAGTCCGAACGAAGTCGTGTTCACGCCATTGAATGCTGGAGAAGATCAGGAGGACGGCCACGAACCTCATCGTGCCGTACAGTTCGATGAGATTGCTCTCACCCTCGTACGCGAGAGACACCGTTGCGACAAGTCCAGCCCAGGCAATGAATGGCAGCAGGGGGGCCGGCAGGCGCAGACGGTGCCCCACGGCTAGCAGACCTAGGAGCAACGGCACCAGGACGAGTTCCACCCGGATCTGACGGTCTGCCACGTTTGCGTAAGGGGCAAACAGAACAGCGAGCAGGTAGCACACGGCCCCGATACGAGGTTGACGCGCGAAGGCCACGAGCACTCCGACGCAGATCAGCAACCAAAATAGATTACCAATCATGTTACTTGGCTACACCCTAAGTTCTCTCAAAACGGTCAGGCACTTTGATCCCTTCGATGCTAGTGATATTGAACTTCGTGACCCTCGCGAGCAGCGGAAGCGACGCCGCCAGCAGCCGATAGCCTACCGACGGAAACCGTACGAGAAATCGATACGCGAGGATCCGCATCGTCCTGAGGAGTCGTCGATCGCCGTAATAGACGCGTGAACAAATCTGATCGTATTGATATAAGGCTGCACGCCAGTCGCCGCTCTGGCGGGCCGACTTGACGAGCATTACCGCAATCGCCTCTAAGCTGGGACGCCATCGGAGCTTCCTCGCCAACTCGCGACGTACGTCGTCCTGGAGTGGCAGATCCAGCAGAATCATCTTCCCCAACAGGGCACTCACGGGACTCCATTCCATGGGGGACTGATGGCCAACGATCACGTCGTCCGAGAAGCAGCAGGCTCCTCGATCGCCCAAGGACGCCAATACGAGGACGATATGAGGTGCAAGAGAATACCCGAAATGATATCCGTACCGCAGGTTAGGGAGAACGGTCGGTCGGTGGTAGACACCTACCGACATGAAGAGCAACGAGGACCAGGAATCGAACGAGTGGACGAATTCTCTCAAACCGGCTGTGAAGACTGTCCGCTTGCGCTGGAATACCTCCAACGCAAAGTGGAAGAACACGCAATCCGGTCGCGAGTCGAGAGCTCGCAAGATCTTAGACACCGCGTCCGGCGCCGGGTGATCGTCGTCCCCGAGAAGCCATAGCCACTCCGTCTCGCACATTTCAAAGCAACGCATGAAATTTGCGGTGGGGCCCAGATTCAGGCGGTTCCGGAGAATCCGGCAAGTCACCTGGGGATAATCGCTCAGGAAGTCGCGAAGCGTCTCTTCGACGGGCACGTCCGAGTGGTTGTCCGAGATGAGCAGCTCGCAACGGTCGGTGAGCTGCGGCAGGAGGTGCGCTAGCGATTCCCTCAGGACCTGATTGCGATTGTACGTCGGAATTGCCACGGTCAAACGCACGACGCGAACTCCTGATGCCATAGGCGGCGCTTTCGGCAGAAGACCCAGGTCCCGATGCCGAGTCCGACAATGAGATTGATCGCACAGTACGCGATCAACATCTCCATGGCGCCGTGGAACTTCGCGAAATACCAAAGAGACGTTCCCACCAGAAGGGCGCTCACTAGGGAGATCGGCATGAACGGCTCGCGTTTGAAGGCGCGCAGGTAGATCGCTTCGGCCGCGACAATGACGCGCAGGACGGTTGCCATCGCCAGGAGGCTCAAGGGCGCCACGCCGAGCACGCGATCGGCGAGCGGATGTCCGAAGACGTGCAGTGCCACAACGACGCCCACAATCGAGCAGGCCACGAGAATCGCCACCCCGGTGGCCTGCTCCAAGCTCCGAAAGAAGACCCGGTCGAGATCGTGGAATTGCCTGCGAGCGACGAGCACTCCAAACCGGGGGGCCTTGGTGGTCAGCCAGCTTGTTCCAATGGACGCGATCGCGGCTACCATTCCGATGGCCATGCCCATGCGTCCCGCCTCCACCGGACCGTGGAAGGCGAACAAGAGCGGCGTGAAGAGTTGAAAGGTGAAATAGCCGCACAGCCAGCTTATGGCGATTCGCCATTGGTACGGCCAAACCTCGTGCCGCCAGTCGATGGCCCCGCCGCGAACGGCGAGAAGAAGGTCCAACAGGAGCGCTCGCCATCTCGTCGCGAGCCAGATCACGGCCACGATCAGGCTGGTGGTGGCGAAGATGGCGGCCGCTGCCAACCCAGCGCCTCCAACCAGCGCTATCCATAGCGCAGCGTTCGCTGCCAGCGACTGGAACACCCGGAATCGGGCCACCTCGGCGACGAAGCCGCAGCCTTCCAGGAATGCCAGTACGGGCAGCACCAGGAGAATCCCCGCTGCCGCCAGGACCGTCCAAACCCACGGCAGCCGCCATGCGACTTCCGCATGGCTCCCTGCGCACCGCGTGAAAAACGCAAACCCGGCCACAAGCAAGCCGGCGGCGAACAGCAACGCCGCCACGCCATACCACCGCACGGCCAACCTAAACAGCGATGCGAGGCGGGACTTCGCCTGAGACGATCCTTGCAGCGTACCTTGCGATGTAAGTTCGAGGAACGCCCGCTCGTGGCTGGCAAACTGCATGATGACGTTCGTGAGCCCCAACTCCGCAAAGACTTGCAGGGCGAGCAGGCTGGCAAACGTGTAGTAGTAGCCCTGCTCAGCCGGGGAGAGAAAACGGCCCACGAACACCAGGCTCACGATCCCCGCGATCGACAGCCACGCCTTGCCGAGGACGGTGAAGCCGATCGCGCGGTCGACGCCGACCGCCTTGAGGAGGCTCACGGCCGTATCGAACAGGTTGCGCGGCGCGACGCGGAGCATCAGGCGGCCTCCCGGACGGCAGCGACGATCCCCTCGACGCTCAAACCCTGGCTGGCCCGCAACCATTCCTGGCTCCCTGCGACGTGCATCGCTTCGCGGCGAAGGCGCAGGGGAACGAAGGCCGCCCGGACCGGACTCGCCGCGACGACTTCGGCCACGGCACTGGCCAGCCCTCCGTGCCCGTGCTCTTCCACGGTGACGATCAGCCGCGTGCGGCGGGCCGCCGACCGGACGGCGTCTTCGTCGAGGGGGGCGACGGTCGGCATGCTGACCACGCGGGCCGTGATCCGATCCCGGGCAAGTTCATCGGCCGCCTTGACGACGGTCTCCAGCATGCCGCCGGTGGAGATCAACGTGACGTCCGTCCCTTCGCGCAGCACGATCGCTTTGCCGAGCTCGAAGGCCGGCTCGAAGCCGTGAACCACCGGCTCGTTGGCCTTGCCGAGCCGGAGATAGCACGGGCCGGCGTGCGCCGCGACGGCCCTGGTCGCCAGACGGGTTTCCACGGGATCGCCGGGAGCGACGACCACGAGGTTCGGCAAGACCCGCGTCACTGCCAGGTCTTCCACGCCGTGGTGGGTGTATCCCTGGGCGCCATAAGCCAGGCCGCCGCCCACGGCGACGATCTTGACGCTGGCGTTGTGGTAGCAAACGTCGTTGCGAATCTGCTCCAGGCAGCGCATCACCGGGAAGTTGGCGATCGAGTAGGTGAAGACCGTCTTTCCCGAACGCGCCAGGCCGGCGGCGATCCCCGTCATGTTCTGCTCGGCGACCCCCACGTTCACATAGCGGTCGGGAAACCGATGGGCAAACGGCTCCAGCACCGAGTAGCCGAGGTCGCCGGTCAGGAGCCAGACCCGCGAATCGGCTTCGGCAAGTTCACAGAGGGTCTTGATGAAGGTGGTTCTCATGCCGCGTTCGAGGACTCCATTCGCAGGTGTTTCGTCTCGTCGTGTGCGTCTGCGCGTCATGTCTTCACGAAATACGAAATGTACGGTTCAAAGGGGAACCGTCGCAGCTCAGCGTTCGCAAGGCCCAAGGTATCCACCAAAGCCGCCGTTTCTCCAGGAAACTCCGGGCAGTTGAGCTCGTCGAAGGCCACGACTCCGCCTTTGACCACGCGCGAAAACAGCGATTCCAAGGCGACTTTCGTCGGCGCGTAAATGTCGAAGTCGAGGTAGATCATCGAGATGAGAAAGTGCGGATGCTTCTCGACGTAGTGGGGAATCGTCTCGCAGGCGTCTCCCGCAACCAGTTCGACCTTGGGAATATGTCCCAGCGGTCGATTGCGGTCGTGCGCGGCAATCAACCGGTCGATTTCTTCCTGGATCGTTGCGTGGGTCTTGAGACCGCCTTCGCGCAGGTGTTCCGACGTGCCTTCGCGCACATCCTTGTCGTCGAGGCTCGGAAAGCCGGTGAACGTGTCAAATCCGATGATGCGACGCGTGTGGTTGTACGGCTCCAGGATTGCGGAGAAGTGCATCCAAGCGGCGATCCCGGCTCCCGTGAACACGCCGCACTCGACGACGTTTCCGGTAACGGGCAGACAGAGCTTGAAGAGCTCGTACTTCGCGAGGAAGCGCGCGACGTCCTGCCGGCGCACATGCCGTGCGAACGACTGCAATCGGCTCGCGAGCGGCAGCCGCGAATGCTCGAACAGTTGGCGCAGGTCGGAAACGACGTCGTTCTCGTTCCTCGTGTACTTGCTCGCGTGATGTGATAACTCGCTTACCGCAGATTCCGTTCTGATCATTTTCGTATTCTCCGTGCGTCGGAAAGACCGCTTCCACGGCGGCAAGGTCCTCATGCCGCGCGTCCCAGTTCCTTGAGCGCCGCTCTTAGTTCTTCCAGGTTGGGTGATTTGTAGTGCCAGGCGAGGGAGTCCTCCATGTATCCGACCCCCTTTCCTTTCACGGTATGCGCCACGATGACGCTTGGGCGACCGGCGGCGAGGGGGAGGCGGCCCAGGGTTGAAAGCAGGCTCTCGTGATCGTGCCCGTCCAGCGTGGCCGTCTTCCAGCCAAACGCTTCCCACTTGCCGGCGAGCGGCTCCAGGTCGAGGACGTCCTCGACGGCGCCGAAGCCTTGCAGCCGGTTGTGGTCGACGACGGCCACGAGGTTGTCCAGACCGTGGTGCGCGGCGAAGAGGATGGGCTCCCAGTTGGACCCTTCGTCCAATTCGCCGTCGCTCAACAGGACGAAGACGCGATAATCGCGTCCTTCCCGTTTTCCCGCCAGCGCCATGCCGCAGCCCACCGACAAGCCGTGTCCCAGGGATCCCGTCGAGACCTCCACACCCGGCACGTAGTGGCTGACGTGGCCCGTCAGACGCGCCCCGGGCCGGCAGTACTCCTCCAACTCCGCCTCGCCCAGGAAACCGCGCTCGGCGAGGGCGGCGTAGAGGATCGCCGCGGCGTGCCCCTTGCTGAGGATGAAGCGGTCTCGCAGAGGCCAATCGGGTTGGGCCGGGTCCACGCGCAACAGGCGCCCGTACAGCACCGCCAGAATGTCCGCGATCGAGAGGCAGGCGCCGATGTGCGAAGCGTTGACGGCGTGGACCATGCGCACCGCTTGAACACGAAGTCTCAGCGCCAACCGTTCGGTTTCACACTTCGCAGTCATGGTCGTTTCACGATCTCCAAGTGGGGTCCAAGCACCGCCACCCTTCCGGAAAACCCCAAAGGGCCGAACAACTCCCGGAGGATTTCGCTGCGATAGGCCAGGGCGGTCACGAGCACCGTGTCGACCGGTTCGGTCTTCAGCCGCTGGGGCGGAACGATGGGGAAATGGGTCACGGGAGTGAATCGCCCGTGCTTGTGCGGGTCGCTATCGACCACGTAGGCAATGCCCTCGGCGCGAGCGACTGCCATGGCCGCGATGCCCTTGCCTCCGGAGCCCCACACGGCGACGCGGCGGCCCGCGGCCCGCTCCTCGCAGAGAAACCCCCGGACCTCGGCAACGATCCGGTCGGTGTGCTCCTGGAGCCGCGCGTTCTCCGGAGACAAGTCGAGCCGCACGAAGGCGACGTGGTATTCGTCCTCCATGCCGCGCTCGAGCGCGTCGACCGCGAAGCCGTTCATCTCCAGGGCGAGACGCAGCGTGCGCATCGAGAAGTAGTTCAAGTGATCGGGAAAGAAATCGTAGAACCGCTGGTATTGGAGTGCCTGCTCGAGGCTCGGTACTTCCACCAGGCCGGCCGCGCCGGGCGCGAGCGATCGCCGGATTCCCTGCAGGAAGTCGTGCGGATCGGGTACGTGTTCCAGGACTTGCCGCGTCACGAACCCGTCGTAGGGGCTCTCGGGAATCGGCGATTGGACGGTCACGTATCCGGCGAACACGGGCAGGTTGCGGCGCAGAGCGAACTCGCGGAACCGGGTGGAGGGTTCGATTCCCGACGGCCATGCGCCCGCCGCGGAAAGCCGCTCCAGGTACGCCCCGTCGCCACATCCCACTTCCACGACGCGCTTTCCCCGCAGCCCATAGCGATCGACGAAATCCGATGCCTGGCTCGCTTGGTAGTCCTGCATCTGAGGCGAGTGCGACGCCGTCATCAGGTAGTCGTCGTAGAACGTCGAGCCGAGCGAGTCCGTGATCTGCACGAATCCGTACCACGGGCATGCGTGAACCGAAACCGTGACGGCTGGAATCATGCCGATTTCGCGCTGGTCGAGCATCCGGGAGATGTTGGCCGCGGAATGCGGCAGTTCCAGCAGCGGGCGAAGCCCTTCTCGGAGACAGAGCCGGCAGCGCGGTGAACGAGATGTCATGCCGCCACTCCTCTCTGCCTTCGGTTCCCGGCGAGCCAGTCGATGGTGCGTGCCAGGCCGTCGGCCAGGGTGACTTGCGGCTCCCAGCCGACGATCTGCCGAAGCCGGGAAATATCGGCCTCCAGGTGCATGACCTGGTCCGGGCGATACGGCACCTCACCGAAACCCAGGGGAAGGCCGGGATCGATCAGGTCGCGGACGGTCTCCACAATCCATCGCAAGGGAAGGGCCGTGCCCGACCCCAGGTTGAACGCGCCCTGGGCTTCGTCGCAGGCTCCCACCCGGGCGATCGCCCGCACCGCATCCGTCACGAAGACGTAGTCCCAAAGCTGCTGTCCGGCGGTCAGGGAGAAAAGCCTGCGCTCGAGCAACGTGGAGATGAGGCTCGGAATGAGCCACTCGGGATTGTCTTTGGGGCCGTAACATGAGAACAAACGGAGCCAGGCGAACCGAACGCTGGTCGGCTGGAGCGTCACGCGGCACAAGTGATAGGCCGCGAGCTTGGCCGCCCCGTAGAGCGTGGTGGGGGACGTCGATGCGGTTTCGTCCAGCGTGCCCTCGTGCGGCCCGTACTCGGCCTGCGAGCCCAGGCCCACGAACGCCCGGCAGCCGAGCCGCACGGACAGGCGGGCCAGGCCGACGGCCGCCTGGACGTTTCCTTCCAGTTGTGTCGCGTCGTTCCGATGCCGATTGCCGACGCCGCGCCACCCGAGGTGGAACACGGTTTCCGGACAGAACTCGGCCGCATCGGCCGCCCAGGAGTCCACCGAGGTGAGATCGCCCTCGAGGATCCTGACGTCGGGCAGCGATTCGTGAATCCTCCAGCGGTCGGACCCCGGCCGCACAAGAACCGCCACGGCGTTCCCCTGCCGGACTAGATGCCCCACGAGGTGCGAACCCAGGAAGCCGGTGGCGCCGGTGACCAATGCTCTCATGCCGCCCTCGACCGCGATGCTTCGTGTCGGTGGAAATACTCCGAGTACCAGGCAATCGTGCGGTCAAGGCCCTGAGGGAGATCGAACAAAGGACTCCATCCAAGCCGCTCGCGGGCCTTGCGTGCGCTGAGGTACTGATGGACGATTTCGTTGGTGGCCTGGTTGCGGATGTCGGGCTCCAGGGGGCAACCCATGCGGGCCAGGATCGCCTGCACGAGTTCCAGGGCAGTGACCTGCAACTCGTTGGAGAAGTTGAACGCCTGCCCGATCAGATCCCGCTCGCCGGCCAGTTTCTCGGCCAGCAGGAGATACGCCGCGGCGCCGTCTTCCACGTAGAAGTAGTCGCGGATCGATCGGCCGTCGGACCGGATCACCGGCCTTTGGCCGCGGATCGCGGACCGGATCGTCCCCGGCACGAGGCGGTTCCAATTCAAATCGCCGCCGCCGTAGAAGTTGCCGCATCGCGTCACCGCGACCGGCAGGCCATAGGTGGCGGCATAGGCCTGGGCGATCAGGTCGGCGCACGACTTGCTCACGTCGTAAGGGTGCCGGCCTTCCAAGGGCGTGGATTCGTCATAGGGAAGCTGTTCCTGGTCGCCGTAAGCCTTGTCGGAAGAGGCCAGGACAATCTGCTTCACCGTGGGGCTGCGATGGCACGCCTCGAGAACGGCCCAGGTGCCCTGGACATTGGTCTCCAGCGTGGAGATCGGGTTGCGGTTGGCAATCCCCACGATCGTCTGCGCCGCGAGGTGGAAGACGGTGTCGACCTCGTACTCGCCGAGGATCCGCTCCACAATCGCCATGTCGCGGATGTCGCCCCGGACGACCTTCACCCGATCGATCAGCCGAGATCGAACGAACTCGGACTGGGGAACCCAATCGCGAACCAGGCACACCACGTCGGCCCCGGCGTCCAGCAAGCGCCGCACGACCCAGCTTCCCACCAGACCCGTGGCGCCCGTGATGAACGTGGGACGATCTTGCCAAAAAGCACTCATTGCTTCCCTCCCTGGAAGACTCGCCGGCAGTCTCTTTCAGGCAGCGACTCGCGCCGACGCGACCCCACGAATCCACGGGGCTCGATTCGACTGCCACAATTCCTCGAGCAGGTTTTTGTCGCGGAGCGTGTCCATCGGCTGCCAGAAGGATTCGAGCCGATAGGCGGACAGTTCTCCTTGGTTGGCCAGGGCCTCCATCGGTTCCCGCTCCAGGGCCACGGCGTCGCCGGCGATATAGTCGAAGATCTCCGGTTCGAAGACAAAGAAGCCCCCGCTGATCCAGGATTCGACCGAACGCGGCTTCTCGGCGAACTGGACGACGCGATCCTCGTCGAGGCACATTTCGCCGAACCTGGACGGCGGATGCACGGCCGTGACCGTGGCAATCCGGCCGTGGGCACGATGGAAGCGCAATAGGTCGTTGACGTCGATCGCCGCCACTCCGTCGCCGTAGGTGGCGAAGAAGGTCTCGCTGCCCAGGTGCCGCTTCAGGCGTTTGATGCGCCCTCCGGTTTGGGTATGGAGTCCCGTATCGACCAGTTCCACCTGCCAATCCGGCTGCTGCCCGCCTCGAATGGCCGCGGTCCCCTGCTTGAGGTCCACGACGAGGTCGTTATTCAACGCGTAAAAATTGAGGAAGTAATCCTTGATCACCTCCCCTTTGTAGCCCAAGGCCAGGACAAACTCCTCATGCCCGGCAGCCGCGTAGATGTTCATGATGTGCCATACGATCGGCTTGCCGCCGATCTCGACCATGGGCTTCGGTCGGACCGTGGTCTCCTCAGCCAACCGCGTCCCGAACCCTCCCGCAAGGATGACGGTTTTCATTGCGAAGCTGCCTCCTGATCTTGTCACTACGATGACCGCCCGGCCTGGCGAGGAGCCCAGACACGACGTACCATCCCAGGTGCCACACGCCAAGAACCCCCTTCTGGGGATATGCTTCGAGTGGGTGGCGGATTATAGTAGCGTCACGGCCAACCCGGCAAGGTCAGATATTGCACCCCTCTCTCAGGCGGCCACACGGCGAAGCGGCGGAGGGGCCTGACGCTGGCCGCGGTACTCCGGTAGCAATTCCCGGAGGCACTCGACGACATTGTCGGGCGCGTTCTGGGCGACCCGGCCGAGGCGGTCAATGGCCCGGGCGATCACCTCCGGTTCCGTGGGCTTGTGGTCGGCGACGATGATCTTGGGGTGACAGGTCGGCAGTCGCTGCTCGTCGGACGAGTAGAGTTCTTCGTAGAGCTTCTCGCCGGGGCGGAGTCCGACGAAATCCAGCGCGATGTCCTCGCCGAGTCGAAGGCCGGACAACTGGATCATGTCGGCCGCCAGATCGACGATGCGGACCGGCTTTCCCATATCCAACAAGAGGATCTGGCCTCCCTTGCCGATCGCGCCCGCCTGGACGACCAGTTGGGCGGCTTCGGGAATCGTCATGAAGAACCGCCGCATCTCGGGATGGGTGACGGTGACAGGCCCTCCGTCGAGAATCTGCTGGCGGAAGATCGGAACGACGCTCCCGGCGGAGTCGAGCACGTTGCCGAACCGCACGGTGATGAAGCGGCACGGGGAGGAATCGGCCATCGCCTGCACGTACATTTCGGCCACGCGTTTGCAGGCGCCCATGACGCTGGTGGGATTGACCGCCTTGTCGGTGGAGATCATGACGAACGATTCCGTGTCACCCTGGGCCGCGAGGTCCGCCAACTGGCGCGTCGCGAGGATGATGTTCCTCACGGCCTCGCCGGGATGGGACTCCATGAGCGGGACGTGCTTGTACGCGGCCGCATGGAATATGACGTGCGGACGGTATTGCCGCAGGATGCCTCGCATCCGCGTCTGGTCGAGGATGTCGGCGATGCAGACGTCGATCTCGACGCGCGGAGCGTGCTTGCGGAGTTCCCGCTCGAGGAAGAATTGTCCGTTTTCGGAGCGGTCGACCAGGACCAGCCGCTCGGGCGAGAACTGCAGGAGCTGGCGGCAGATCTCCGATCCGATGCTCCCGGCGCTGCCGGTGACCAGAAGCACGCGGTGATCGATCCAGCGGCGGATCGATTCCATGTCCAAGACCACCGGCTCGCGATGCAGCAGGTCGTCGATCGCAACCGGGCGCGGCTGGATGCTTACCGTGCCGGAAAGGATCTGGTCGAAACTGGGCAGCACGCGGACGGAGAGCCGGTGCTTGCGGGCCGTTTCCATGAGGGGGCGAAGTTCGATGCCCGGCAGTGCGTCCTTCACCACGAGGATCTCTTCCACTCCGAAGCGATCGGCCAGCTCCAGGGTCTCGCGAAGCGTGCCGATAATGGGTACGCCGTCGATCTTGGCGCCAAGGCGGTGTCCATCCCGATCGATGAATCCCAACACGCGGTACGTCCGCCTCCCGTCGCGAATGATGGCCCTCAAGAGCAGTTCACCCATGTCGTTGGCACCGACGATCAGCGTGGGGATCTGGTTGGAGGACATGAAGGGGACCCAGGCGAACTCCCGGACCCCCCGGAGCACCGCGCGGATGCCACCGATGGCGACGATGGTCGTCCCCCAGTCGATCAGGTAAATACTCCGCGGAATGAGGCGGGCGGAGACGAGGAAGCGGTCGGCCAGCAGGATGATCAGCAGACTCACCGAGGTGGCTTTGGCCAGCGCAGCCAGGTCGTAGAAAGTGACCTGCCGTCCCCAGCCGTGGTGGACACGGAACCCCATGAAGACAATCAGTTTGACCGCGACCAGCCAGCCGGCGGTCATCGCGAACCTCGCCCCTTCCGTGGGCGAGACGCCGCCCTCGAAGCGGAGCCAATAGCTGAGGTAGTAGACACCCCAGAAGACGGCTACGAACAAGCCCGAGACGAGGAACTGGCTGCGGACATGATACCACGGGGGCGGCGCCGAATCGGCGGGTTGGTTTTCCGGGCCTTCGGCGGCCGGGACCGGCCCGGCGTCTTCTCGATCCGGATTCCCTGCCACGATCGGCGCGCACGGGCTCCGCTCCTCTTGCCCTTCGCGTGGTTCGTTGGCGACACAAACGAGCTTATGGTGCTTCAGCAAGGATCTCTCCACGATACTCCCTTCCGCGGGCGAGCCATCAGGATCACCCTTCCGCAGTCCCTACAGAATTCAGTACGTGTATCGGCGATCGTTCTTCCGTGTGGCCGTTTCGTGTTCGCGGTCGAGTCGCCTCCTGATGGCCTCCTTCCATTTGGCTTCTGCCGCCGCGTCGTTGGGGCGTCGCTGCAAGCACCAGCGGAGATGCGACTCGGCCTCCTCCGGCTGTCCCTGCTCCAGCAGAGCGAGCCCGAACCCGTACCTTGCCGCAAAGTCATTGGGATCGCTGGCCACGGCATTCTTCGCGCACTCGAACGCTCGATCCCCCTCCTGATTCGCCGCATAGAACTTGCGGGCCTCGTTCCATAATTCCGCGGCCGCCTCACCCCGCGTCAGCCTGGCGTCCGCCTCGGCCTGCTCGGCGCAGCGACGCCGAAGCCAGACCAGTTGTTCGGGCTGGCCGCGTTGTTGGGCCCTGAAGTAGAGCGTGCGAAGCGCCGTCCAATCCGGCTGGAACTCCCGGACCACCATCTGAATCATCTCCTCCAATCCCTCGGGCGGAGTACGGCTGATGAGGTCGGTGATCAGCCTCCGCTGCTGACGTCGTCCGGCCTGGAACGATTGGCGGGCCAACGTCAACCAGCGGTCGTAGTCGCCGGCGAGAAGCGCCTCTCTGGCGCCGGCATAGAGCACCTCCCCGTCGAACGGCCGGACTCGGATCGCCTGGGCGATGCACGCGGTCTTCCCCTCCTCGCCCGAGTTCTCCAGGAAGCACAGTTCCGCAAGATACACGTACGCGCGACCTTGAACCGGGCATAACGCCAGAGAGCATCGCACGTGCCGAAGCGCTTCGTCGAGATAGCGGACATGCGGTCCGACGGCGCGCCCCAGCCACGCCCCCAAGGCCTCCCGGGACGGAAAACGGGATCGCAACGCCGCGTCGCGGAGGTTCGCCAGCGACATGGGGTTCTCGCCCTGCGACTGCATCATGTCGAACAGTCGCAGGTAGCACTCGGCCAGATCGAGATGGGCACGGCGGTGGTCGGGCAGCCATCGCACAACCGATTCCAACCGGTCGATTCGTTGTTGTTCCGCCTGTTGAGCGGCGGGGGTACCCGCGGTGTCCAGGGCTTCAGGCCTGCGCTCAAGTTCGTTGCTCAGGGCCATCCGCGACTTGCAGTAGTCTTCCCACGCCGGCTCCGCCAGCACGGCCCGGACCTGGCTCTTCATCATCCATGCCCCGGCCGGCACCAGGATTGCGGCGGCTCCCAAGTAGGCGAAGCGCGGAAGCATCCAGACGCCGCGGGAATCGCACGCGGCCTTGGGCAAGGATCGCCCGTGGGGCGATCTCTCCTGCCACGGAGCGACTATCGCCCCGGACCCGTGCGGGACCGGGCACTTCGAGAACTGCCAAAGGCGGGCGGCACAGGCCACCAGGACGACGACCATCACCATGCATGCGGGGATGTACCAGACGAAGTCGACCGCGGCGTGCGCGGCCGTTGCCACCAACCCCCCTGTCACAGCCCCCAGGCAGGCCGTGACCCGCGACGATTGGGATCGCATCAGGCCGCCCACGCACCAGAACCCGCAGCACGCGATCCCGGCGGACAAGAGGATCAAGCCCACGCTGCCGGTCTCGAGTCCCATTTGCAGGTAGCAGCTCTCGGCGTACGTGAACTCTCCCGGTTGCTCCCACAGGTCACTGGAGTAGTAGATGGGATAGACTTCGACAGGACTCCCAACGCCGCTCCCCAGGAGTGGGAATTCGGCGATGGCTCGGCCGGTGGCCGTCCAGATCGATCGTCGCGCGCGCTGGCTGTCGAGTCGTTCTGCCGAGCAGGATTGGAGTTCCTCGATGCGAGGAGTGACGCGGTCGAGCCCGAAGACGTTGAGCGAGATGGCAACGAGGACCCCGACGGCGGCCAGGATCGTCACAAGACCGCTCCTCCCTGCCGCCGCACGCCAGCAAAACGCCCCGCTCACGGAAACCGCCAGGAGGATCGCCGCCATTCCGCCCCGCGAGAGCGACAGCAGTCCGGCGAAGACGACCAGCGTCAGGCCCAACGCCGAGAGGTAGGTCTTGAGGTCGTGGTCCGAGCGAGGCGATCCGAAGGCCCCCGGCACTTTCCCGTGGCGTGCGCGATGCTTGCGGAACCCGTCCTGAACCCACCACAGGAGCGGACCGGTCCCCAGGGCCAGGAACTCTGCGAAGTGGTTTCGATTCGTGAAACTCCCTTTGACGACTTCGGCGGTCGTTTTGTAGGGATGCTCATAGAACCAGAAGAACTTGCCGTTGTTCGTGAAGTACTGCACCAATCCGAAGACGGCCATGAGTGCAGCCGCACAGCCCGTCCACCGCAGGAGTCTCTCAACGTCTTCCACACGGTCCATGCGGTGTACGAGGACTACGAATAGCAGCAGATAGGCCGATAGCAGGATCAGTCCGTCACGAGTCGCGGTGGGAGTGAGCGACAAGGTCTGCCAGATGCCGCACTGGGCCGGCGCATTCTCCTGCGAATGCCACAGGGGCAGCAACTCGCCGATCTTGGGGCTGAGCCGTTCGAGGAGCCACTCGGGCAGAGGCACGATCTGGACCACGAGCACGCCCACTCCTGCCAGAAGCAGCCACGCGGCCCACGTGGGACGAAACGAAGCAACGGGAAGCGACGCCTGACCAAGGGCCCAGGCCCCTGCCGCCGTCACGGCAAGCGCGACCAGCAGGGCCCGTCCCAGGGGATGCTGTCCGCCCATCAGCCAGGGCACGACGAAGATACATCCGGCCAACGCGAGGTCGACCACACGGGCGGCCGGGTGCTCCGCGCAGTGCCCCCCGAGGTCCGAGAAGGACCGGATCGACGCGTTCGCTCTGGCACGGCCTCCCGGCATGTTTGGTATCCTAGGCCACTCGACGGCGGATCACGCGGACCGGCTGTTCGCGCTCGTTCCGGTCGAGTTGGGAACCTTGCTCCTCGCCCCCTGCATCTTCCCCGCCTTCTTCCTGGCTGCCTTGGTCGGCCCCGTATCCGTAGCCGTACCCGTAGCCGTACCCGTAGCCGTACCCGCTGTGGTAGCTGTAGTAGCCGTGGTCTCCATCGGACCCGACGCGGTTGATCACGAGGCCGAGGATGGGAATCTTCAGCATCGAGTAACTCTCCACCACGCGGGTCACCAGCCGGCGGCGATTCTTGGCGGGCTGGACGACGAGCATCACGCCGTCGACCAGCCGGCCGATGATCGCGGTATCGCTGGTGGCCAGGGTCGGCGGGCTGTCGATGAGGATCTGATCGTAGACCCCCGCCGCCCACGCCAGGAATTGCGAGAAGCGCGCACTGGCCAGGAGTTCGTGGGGATTGGTCGGCCGAGGTCCGGACGCAAGGACATCCAGTCCCTCGACCCCGGAAGCCTGGATGTGGATGGCCGCCAGTTCGCCCACGTCGTCGTCGGAACGGAGGATTTCCGACAGGCCTCGCATGCCGCGCATTTCCATCATGCGCGTCAGGCCGGGGCGTCGCAGGTCGGCGTCGATCAGGAGCGTCTTCTTGTTCGACTGGGCGTATCCGACGGCCAGGTTCGCCAACACGGTCGTCTTGCCGTCGCCGGGCTCGGCGCTGGAAATGACGATTTGCCTCGCGTCCGGGTGGGCCAGGTCGAGGGCCGTGCGGAGCGTCCGGAACGCCTCGCTCTCCGGAGACGAGGGGTCGGCGTGCATCGTGATCGCCTCCAGACCGGCGGCATCCCCTCGGTTCATTTGCTGGACCATTGCCAACACGGCCACGCCGAGCCGGCTCTGCATCTCGTCGAGAGAACGGAAGCGGTCGTCCAGGGCGTCCAGGAGGTGCACCAGGGCGAGCCCCGTTCCAAAACCTCCCATCAGGGAAAGAAGGACCACGTAGCTGAGGCGGGGCGATACCGGGCGCTTCGACGGCTGCGGCTGCTGGATCACCGCCGTGCGGACGTCGGAGCCGTCTCTTCTCAGGTCCAACTCCGTGATCTTCTTGAAGAGTTGGTCGTATTCCTCGCTGAACCGACGCTCGTCGCGCTCCAGGCCCTGAATCTGGAGCAACTGGCCGCTGAGTCCGACGGCCTGCTGTCGGGCGTCGTCGAAACGCGCCTGGAGTTGACGTTCTTTCTCGACCATCTCGTCGAGACGCTGCCGCACGACCTCCAGAAGCCACGGTCCGAGTCGTCCCTTGCGGAGTTCCCCGATCCGCTCCTGAAGCCGGTCCTGGTATCCGGCAAGGAACTGCTCGGTCCTGGCGACTCGCTCGCCGAGGGCCAGGATATTCGGGTGATTCGGCCCCAAGTCCGCCTGCATGCGCAGGAGCTCGGCGCGGTCTTCCATGAGGCGCTGCTCGAGATTGGCCTGGGCGTAGGAGTCGCGCGGGCCGAGCCCCAGCATATTCATCAGGATCTCTTTGCCCGCCACGTCCCCTGCGGTGACCAGGTGTGGACCGAAGTCCTGGCCCGTGCGGATCGCTTCGCCGATCGCCTTCCACGAGGCCTCGAGCTCGGCGCGCTGCTTCTGCAGGTCGATCAACGCGTTGTTGAAGAAGACGCAGCGTTCCAGCATGGGGTGAAGCGTCTTGGTCTCGGAATCGAACTTGATGTCGTTCAACTCCCGGCGGGCCTCGACCAGCCGTTCCTGAACGGCCTGGAGGCTCTTGCCGATCTCGGTCCGTTGCTTCACCAACTGCTCCATCAACTGGGCCGTCGTCCCGGCGTGCATCTCCCGCATGGTGTCCAGGTAGGACTGGACGACGGCGTCCACCACATGAACCGCGACGATCGGCTCGCGCGAACAGTAGCTGACATCGAGAATGCTGGTGGCGCGGATAGTCCGCGCCGACAGGTTCTTCTGGAGGGTCTCCACCCATCGCTCCTTGGGAACGTTCCTAAGGTCGATGCGGTCTGCCGGGGGGAGGCTCTCCAGGGCCCGCTCCAACACCTTCGCACTGCGGAGCATGTTCTCGAACGTCGGCATTGTGTTGCGCCGCTGCGACTCCTCGCCCGTCATCGAGGTGTCGAGCTGGTCCCCGCCGACCTGCGTGACGAGGATGGCGGCTTTTGCGGAATAGAACCGGGTCGCCGTGGCGTAGTAGAGGCCGCCCAACAGCGCGGCGGCCGTAAGCGTTGCCAGCACCACGTTCTTGCGGTAACGGACTGCCAGCACGAAACGGAGCAGATTCTGGGCGACCATCGCGCCCGACGGGCTGCCCGCGTCGCCGTCTGTCACCGCACCGGAGCATTCTTGTATCATGGCTGCCTGACGTCAGAGACCAGGAAGAGCACTGGTAAAACCGACGCGGAAGAACGTCTGGAGGGTGTCGACGACCACGGTCGCCGGCGTTCTCTCCACGGAGACCGTATCCCCGGGCTGCAACTCGATATTGTCGCTGCCCCGCTTCGCATTCTGGATGGTGACTTCGATGCCGACCGCATCCTTCTGCCCTGCTGGGCGACGGAGGATGAGGACCTTGTCGGCCACGGGGCTCGAAGTGCCGCCGGCCATCGCCAATGCATCGAGGAAGTAGAGAGGACGATTGAGCGGATACTCCAGTTCCCCCGGCTTCTGCACCAACCCGATGACGGAAACCGGCGGAACGTCCCGTTTGATGACGTGGACCACGTCGCCGTCTTCGAGGAGGTAGGGTGTCTTCCGGTCGCGGGCAGCGGTCGCCAGATTCACGTGGAGGACCGACGGACCCGCCAAGCCCAGGGGTTGCTCATGGGATAACAGCGCCCCCTCGGCACCGGGGCTCAGCCTGACGGGGGCTCCACCGTCCGACTTGGTGCGTCGGATCTCGACGTCCGGCCCGGCCTCCTTCGTCAATCCCCCCGCCGCGACCAAGGCTGCCAGCAAGGTGCTCGACATCCGGGGCAACTCCTGGACTCCGGGCTCCTG
>CAYSGY010000008.1:0-37672 GCA_964430315.1 uncultured Planctomycetaceae bacterium | reverse complement strand
CGGATTGTTACGATATCATCGCTTCCGAACCGTCGAACCCGTACCGGGCCGGGATCGCGAACCTCTTTACCCGGGAGTTCTACCTCGCTGCGCGGGCACGGCTCCGGGCGCAGGGACTGTTCGTACAGTGGGTCCAGGGCTACGAGATCGACGAAGCCACGGTGCGCACGGCGCTGGCCACGCTCCGCTCAGTGTTCGACCACGTCGAGGTCTGGCAGTCGAAGCCGGAAGATATGCTGCTGGTGTGCTCCTGCCGGCCTTTGCGGTATTCTCCAGCGACGCTCCGCCGGAGAATCGCCGAGGAGCCGTTCCGGTCGGCGCTCGCGTTCGGCTGGCGCGCGGCGGACCTGGAGGGGATGTTGTCGCGGTTTGTGGCCGGACCCGCGCTGGTCGATCGGATCGCGGCCGACGAGGTCGGTTTCGTAAACACGGACGATCGCAACCGGATTGAGTATGGCTTCGCACGGACGGTGGGAAAGACTGGGACGTTCTCGATCGAGGGGTTGCGCAAGACGGCTGCCCCGCTCGCAGCGCATCGGCCGGACCTCGCCGAGGACCACGGGATCGACTGGGATCGAGTGGAAGGCCACCGACAATTGCTCGACGCCCTCGTCGGAGGCGTCTCCCTTCCTTCGGAATCCGCACCCGAACACAGGGCGCGTGCGGAGGTGCTCTCGCGTTACTGGGCGGCCGACATGAAAGGCATGACGCAGGAGTTCGAGCAGGCCGGCTACGAACCGCTCGTTCCCGTCGAAATCGCCTTGCTGGCCCTTGGGTATGCCGACCAAGGGAGCGACAAGGCCCGCGAGTTGACCGCCCGGCTGAGGTCCTTCCAGCCGATCGAGGCCGACGCAATCGAGGCCTACCTGGTCCGGAAGCGGGGAGACTCCCGGGAGTCGGCCGACTTGTTGGAGAGGGTCTTCGTGCGGTTGCGTTCGAGCCCCTGGGGCCTCTCGCACGCCGTGGAACTCTGCTTCAGCACGGCGGTCGCCGTTGCCGAGGCGGATCCTGCGCAGGCACCGCGTCTGTACGCGGCGCTCCGCGAGCCCTTCGCGGTCTACGCTTACGAGGAAACGCGGCTTTCCGCCGCCCTGGCCGTCGCACGGTCTGTCGGGCCGCAGGCGCTTCTGGAGGCAGTCCTCGCCTACGAGCCGCACGTTCCTTGGACCAAGGACTTTCTCACGCTCCGCTTGCGGATCTACGAGGCGAGCCGTCACCCGCTCGGTGGCCGCGCGAGGGAGGACCTGGAGGCGTTCCGCCGGCAGGAGGCCGAAGCCCGATGATGAAGAACGCATTTCGCAGCTTCCGCCGTTCCGGTTCGACCTGGTGGGCCTCCGCGTTGTTGATTGCCGCCACGGTGTTGGTCTACGCCAACAGCTTTTCCGCGCCGTGGGTGTTCGACGGGGGGCACCTCATCCGGGAAAACGAGGCGATTCGCCGATGGTGGCCGCCGTGGGGGCCCATGCAGGGAACGAACCGGCCCGTCACGATGTTTTCCTTCGCGGTCAATTATGCGCTTGGTGGGCCGGACGTCTGGGGCTACCACGCGGTCAACCTGGCCATCCACGTGGCGGGCGGCCTGGTGCTCTATGCGATTGTGCGCCGCGCGTTGTCGCGAGGCCGGCTGGCCGCCCGCTACGCAGCGGCCGCGCCGGGGCTGGCTTTGGCCGTGGCCCTTCTGTGGCTGGTCCATCCGCTGCAAACCCAGAGCGTGACCTATCTTTACCAGCGGTTCGAGTCGCTGATGGGACTCTTCTTCCTCTTGACGTTCGCCACGTTCCAACGCGGGACCGTATCGGAGCGGCCGGTGCCGTGGTACGCGGCCTCCGTCGCTTGTTGGCTGGTCGGGCTCGGCTGCAAGGAGACGGCCGCCATGGCCCCGTTGGTGCTGCTCTGGTATGACCGCGCTGTGGCGGTCGACTCGTGGGGCGAGTTGTGGCGGCGGCGCGGGCCGCTGTACATGGTCTTCGCAGCGATCCTCGGGGGGATCGCCGTGTACGTATTCACGCAACGGGCCTGGTACGCCGGGGGTGGGATGATGGCCTCCGGCAAGGTATCGGTTGCCGAGTACGCCCTCTCGCAGCCGGGGGTCGTCCTTCACTACCTCCGCCTCTGCTTCTGGCCGCAAGGGCAATGCCTCGACTACGCTTGGCAGGTGGCGCGCAGCCCGGCGGATATCGTGCCGCCGCTGATCGTCGTGGCAGGGCTGATCGCCGCGACGGGCTGGTGCGTCTTCTTCAGGTCGGCTTGGGGTTTCTTGGGGGGGGCGTTCTTTCTGACCCTTGCCCCGACGTCGAGCTTCATCCCGATCGTGGACCTTGCGTTTGAGCACCGCATGTACCTGCCGCTGGCGGCGGTGGCGGCCGCCGTGGTGATCGGGGTCTATAAACTCAGCCGGCGTCTGGCCCGACGAAGGGGAATGCCAGATGGGAAGCTCTTCCGGTGGCAGGCGATGGGGATTGGGATCGCCGCACTGCTGTTGGGGGCGGCGACCTTCGCACGAAACGAGGTGTATCGCAACGAGACCGCCTTGTGGGGCGATGTGGTCCAGAAGGCGCCGCACAATGCCCGGGCCCACGTCTACTTCGGAAACGCCCTGCGAGGGAAGCGGCCCGACTTGGCGCTAAGGCATTATCAGACCGCCACCGAACTCCAGCCGTCGCTGGGCGAAGCGCACAATAATCTGGCCAACCTCCTCCAGGAGACGCGGCCGGATCTGGCGATGCAACACTACGTAACCGCGTTGGAAATCGACCCGGGACACGTGGAGGCGCACAACAACCTGGCCAACCTGCTGGCTCGGCAGGGACGGTTCGGCGAGGCCGTCGATCATTACCGCGAAGCGATTCGCCTTCGGCCCGACTACGCGCAAGCCCAGGCCAACCTCCAGATCGTGTTGGAAATGCAGCGCACCCAAGACCACGAGAGACTTGGGCCGGCTCAGGATGGCGCATCGCAATAGGCCTGTAGCGCCGTATCCCCTGCGTCCTCCGAGCGCTCCGTGGCAAGACCTGGGAATTCACCTCGGTCCTCACAGATTTCTCGCACAATCCTAAACCTCAAGTGACACGCCAGGGCTAGGATGAGAACTTCGCTCGGGAGGGTTCCTCTGCCGGTTCAAGAGGTTGGGTTTTGCAGGAGGACGGGGCCATGTGCGGCAAGAAAGACCTTGGCTTCACGCTGGTCGAGGTGCTCGTGGTGATCGCGATCATCACGCTCTTGGCGGCCATCGCCCTGCCGGCGATGTTGCAGGCGCGGAACTCGGCCCGCAACAGCCACGACAAGAACAACCTCCGGCAGTTGGGCGTGGGGTTGATGCAGTTCGCCAACCGGGACCCCCAGGGACGGTTCTGTTCCGGGGCGGTCGATTACCAGCGCGACGGTTGCCCGGACACCTGGGGGTGGGTCGCCGACCTGGTGAACATGGGGGCCTGCCGGCCGGGCGATCTGTTGAACCCGGCGGGCGAGCTAGCGGGAAACGAGGTGTTCAGCGTGATGTTGGGTGCCGGCGACACGTCGGACACCCCGCCCCTGGATGGCGCCACCGAGGCCCGCCTGACCGCCGGGGCGTGCAGCGGCACGTTCGGCGGCGCCGCCGATCGGGCGGGCTTCCTGGCTACGCACTTCTTAGCCAAGGGTTACAACACCAACTACGCCGCCAGTTGGTATCTCGTCCGAGGCGGGATCCGATTAAGTCCGGCAGTCGACGACACGTGGCTCTTCCCCAAGCCGGGTGCCTCGCACTCCGAAAGGAACGCATCGGGCCTGTACGGCACTACCGGACCGCTGACGATGCGGGTCGTTGACAACGGCGTCGTTCCCAGTTCGAACATCCCGCTCTTGGGCGACGCCGCCCCGGGCAGCGTGAGCGTCGCAATCCCCACGGCGACGATCCGGGACGCGAACAAGCTGTATCTCGAAGCCGGCAACCCGCTGGCTGATTCCTACAACCGGGGACCGGCGAAATGCGAGAGCGGTTCCATCGTCTTGCTCCGTGCCACCACCGACGACGTCGATATCACCAACCAGGTCCGGTACGAACTCGCCGGCACAGGAAGCGGCGAGTGGTTTCAAGACACGCGGGCCTGGGCCGCCGTTCACGGCAAGTCGTGCAACCTCCTGATGGCCGACGGGAGCATCAGAGAAGTCTCCGACCAGAACCACGACGGCTATCTGAACCCAGGCTTCGCGATTCCGTCGCAAGGGGCCGGCGGGTACAAGGAAGGGCCGGCCGAGTTGATGCCCGGCGAGGTCTTCAGCGGGGTGTTTCTCGAGAAGAGGCGTCCGGTGCTGACGTTCTCGGAGACTCCCTGACCGCACCCGTAAGCACTCGGAGGTTGTTGGCCGCTAGTTCCCAGTCCGGCCTCGCACGTAGCGCCTCGCGGAGATGGGCGATGGCCTCGGCGACGCGACCCCGGCCCACCAGCAAGTTAGCCATGTTGAAATGGGCGTCGGCGCAGCCGGGCTCGATCTCCAGGGCCGTCTGGTAGTGGCGAAGCGCGTCGTCGGGCCGCGCGGCAGCCACGAGACTGGCCAGGGCGTTGTGCGCCTCGGCCGAACGCGGCGCCATCTCCACGGCGTGCCGAGCATGGGCCAGGGCTTCCTCCGGCCGGCCGGCGGCCAGCAGAGTTGCCAAGTGGACGTGGGCGGGCGCATAGTCAGGCCGGACCTCCAACGCCTTCCGGCATTCGACGATCGCCCCCGCGACGTCTCCCGTGCGTGCCAGGGCTTTGCCCAGGTTGTCGTAAGCCGAGGCGTAGCGGGGATCGATCTCCAGTGCCCGGCGGTAGTGTCGGATCGCCGACGTGAGGTCGCCTTCCACCTCCGCCAGGAGGTTAGCCAGGTTGTTGTGACTGGTGGCGTCGTTGGGATTGAGCTCGACCGCCCGGCGGTAGTGGCCGATCGCCTTAGCGTAGTCGCCGTCGGTCTCGAGCGCGTGGGCGAGGTTATAGTGCCCCCGCGCATGATGCGGGGCCTTGCGCACCACGTCGGCCCAAAGGGTTGTCTCGCTCCGGTAGACCTCGTTCCGCTGGTGGGCCGCGGCGCCCAGGGCGACGACGGCCACGGCAAGCACCACCGCCCGGAACGTCTGCCTGCCCCTGGGAGTCCATTCGGCGGCGACGCGATTCTGCTCGGTCAACTCATAGAGGCCGATCACGGCCAGCACGGCCACGGCGGCCAGCGAGAGGTACATCCGGTGCTCGAACGCCAGATCGACGATCGGGGCCACGCTCGAGGTCGGGGCGAGGATCAAGAAGAACCAGGCGCCAAGGAACCCCAACTCCGGCCGGCGGAACATGCACCCAACGACGCCCCCAATCATCAGGCCGATGACGGCCAACGGCGGCACGATCTCCCACGGCGTTCGGGCGACCGGCCAGCCGTAGTCGAAGCACTGTCCGGCGGGCCAGACGGCCAAGCGAAGGTAGTGGAGGATGACCCCCGGCTGCGAAATCGCGTAATCCCACGGCGAGACGCCCTCGACCACCAGGACGCCGCCGCCGGGATAGAAGCCCCAGTGCGTGACCATGATCAGGGCTAGCAGGCCGAACGCCAGGACGAAACTCCCGTAGTAGGCCCGACGCTTGCTCCAGATCTCCTGCCAAGAGGTTGCGACGAAGACCCGATCGTACCAGAGGACCAGGACCGGCGCGGTGACAGCCACCTCCTTGGTGCCTACCGCCAGCAGGCAGCTCATAAGCGAGGCCACACCCCAGACAATCGCATGGCGCGAGCCTTGGGCCCGGACGAAGCAGTAGAGCGTCAGCAGGTAGAACAGCCCCATCAAGGACTCGTACCGCTGGTAGAGATAGGTGACGCTCTGGGTCTGAAGCGGATGGACCAGCCAGATCAAGGCCGCACCGAGGGCCAGCCCCCAGGCAGCCTGAGCGTAGCGGGCGGCCAGCCTTCCGGCACCGAGCGTGCGGCGAACGAGGTCGAACAATACCCAGGCCGCCGCCACGTGGATGGCCAGATTGACGGCATGGTAGCCCCAAAGCTCCGTGCCTCCGATCGCGTGGTTGACGGCGAACGTAAGCATGGCCACCGGCCGGGTCGTGTTCCGCAGAATGGGCCAGGGCGGCCAGGCGGAGCGGATGAGGGGACTATCGCGGACCAGTCCGGCGCCGTCGAAGACGAAGGGTTCGTTGAAGCTGTTCGCATAGACCGCCAACCCCGCGGACGCGAGCAAGGCAAGCGCCCACCCTGCGCGGGCGTGCGACGCGCTCCGCGACTCGCTCTCCCTGCGTTGCGGAATGGCGCGAGATCGGTCCTTTGCGGGGCGTGTGGCCATGGAGCCGGGATTCCCAGAGGCGATGGCGTTCTCAGAAGCCGGACGTGTCAACCGGCGGTCGGCTCCAGGAGGAAGTCCTCGATCTCCACGGAGGCCCCTTGCTGGAGGAAGTCCACCGCGACCAGGAGCCGAGTCTCGTGGCGGCGTCTCAGCACCGTTCCCTCGATCCCCATGAGCGGACCGCCCCGCACGCGGACCCGCGCCCCAGGGGCCAGCCGGCTCTCCACGGTCAGCGGCGCGTCCGATGCCACCAAGAGGCGGAGTTGCCGAAGCTCGTGTCGCAGCCGGGCCGGGTCGGGCACGCCAAGCGTGTGGACCACCCGGTTGGTCGCCAATGCGCGGATGCGTTCCTCCTCGGACCCGAAAAGGAACAGGTACCCTGGGAACAACGGGAGGTGCGTCAGCAACCTCCGCCCGCCACACAGGATCCGCCGTTTGACCAACGGCAGATAGAAGGGGACTTCGGCACGCAGCATGTCCCGCGCCACCGCCTTCTCCTGGCGCGCTTTCGTATAGAGGACCCACCAGCGGCGCTCCTGGGCCTCGGGAGACGTTTCGTCGAGCAACGTCTCGGGAAAGAGCGCGGTTTGCTCACCGAGAATCGGCATCTTCGCTCCTCATCATGGAGAACGATCAACGAACACCCGGCGATCCGCACGGGCGATCCGCAGGACGTCCCCCCAACAGAACACAAGGTCCGTCCGGGATTTCCGGGAAACGCCGGATCGCGCGAGATCGCTGGGAGAGTACCGGTGCCTCTTCCCTGTTCGCCTTCTGCACGGGCGAGGCACAGAGAAGAGGCACCGGTACTTCTTCGTCGCACCCCTGTGACTCCCCCGGAATTCTCGGATGAACCAAAAGAAAGGACCCTCCTGCCGGTGTTCGCTTCTCAACCTGATGACTCGTGCGGGTACAACCCTGTCTCTCCATTGTCGCTCGCGAGATTAGAACGCCGTTAGTCACACGTTAGATTCATGTTGGGCCGGAGAGGAGCAGCATGCCGCGGTCTTCTGACAGAAGACTAACCGCGGCGTGATACGGCGTGAACACGGGCGCGCTAGGATCAGCGTTCGTAGGATCCGTGTCTGCTTCCACCATCGTCTGATGAGCGTCTCGCTGCGAAACGACGGATTGCACCTGGCTTCGCCGCCGGTTCGTGACCGGAGTCGGCCGGAGGGTGACGCGCCCGCGAGCGATGCAATTCAGGTTTCCGTCGTCATGCCGTGCCTCAACGAGTCGCGCACGGTGGCGGCGTGCGTGCGGCGTGCGAAGGAGGCGCTGAGCAGTTTGGGAATCGCCGGCGAGGTGATCGTGGTCGATAACGGCTCAACCGACGATAGCGCGGCCGTGGCGGCCGCGGCCGGGGCCCGGGTGATTTGCGAGCCGCTCCGCGGTTACGGCAACGCCCTGCGCCGAGGCTTCGACGAGGCAGGCGGCCGGTACATCATCATGGCCGATTGCGACGAGAGCTACGACCTGGCGGACCTCGAGCGGTTCCTCCTGCGGCTCCGGGGCGGCGCCGACCTGGTGATGGGCAACCGGCTGCGCGGCGAGATCAAGCCGGGCGCCATGCCGTGGCTTCACCGCTGGATCGGCAACCCCGGCCTCAGTTGGTTCCTCAACCTCCTGTTCAAGACGGGCGTCGGCGACACGCACTGCGGAATGCGGGCCTTCTCGAGGGAAGCCTACCGCAAGATGGGCCTGAAGATGCCCGGCATGGAGATGGCCAGCGAGATGGTGATCAAGAGTTCGCTGGCCAAGCTGCGGGTGGAAGAGATCCCGATCACGCTCTATCCCGACGGCCGCGACCGCCGCCCCCATCTGCGGAGCTTCCGCGACGGCTGGCGCCACCTCCGCTTCATGCTGATGTGCAGCCCGGTGTTCCTGTTCATCCTTCCGGGCCTGCTCTTGACCGTTGCGGGGCTGGCGGCCATCCCCGGGGCCCTGGTGGCCGGCTACGGGGTGTTCACCGGACCCTTTGGCCCGAACTTCATGTTTACCGCAGCGCTGCTTTCGATCGTCGGTTCGCACCTGATGATCTTCGGATTCCTGGCAAAGCTCTACACGCACAAGATCGACCCGGTCTTCGAGGACCCGCGGGTGAGCCGGCTTTTGTCGTTCTTTTCTCTGGAGCGCGGGGTGTTGCTCGGGCTGGGGCTGATCGTCCTGGCCGCGTGCTTGGGAGGTCCGGTACTCTGGCACTGGCTCCGGACGTACTCCTTCCCCAATCCCTCACCCGCCCGGTGGATTCTCGCCAGCACCTTGGCCACGCTAGGCGTCGAGACCGTCTTCACCTCGTTCCTGGTGGGCATTCTCGACCTTCCTCGCGAGCGCATTCCCCGGGCATGAGCGGCCTTCAGCGGCCCGAAAGGCGTCTTGTGTGAGAATAGCACTCGTCTACGACGCGGTTTATCCGTGGATCCAAGGCGGCGGCGAGAAGCATCTGTACGAATTGGCCCGCGAACTGCACCTGCGTGGCCACGAGGTGCATCTGTTCGCGATGCAATACTGGGACGGACCGGCCGACATGGTGCGCGAGGGCCTCCACTACCACGGCCTTTGCCGGGGAGGGCCCCTCTACGCTCGATCAGGCCGACGCCGCCTGCTGCCGCCCCTCCGGTTCGCCTGGGGAGTCCTTTGGAGACTGCCGCGCTATCAGCCCCGCCAATTCGACGTGATCGATGTGCTGGCCTTCCCCTTCCTGTCGGTTCCAATCTTCTGGCTCGTTCATCGGCTTTTCGCGGGCCGGGTGCGATGGATTCTCACGTGGCTCGAAGTATGGGGGCCGAATTATTGGAGCAGGTACCTTGGACGCGGTGGCTGCCTGGGCGCGCGCATCGAGCGATGGTGCGCCCGTCTCGCCCCCGAGCACCTCTGCATCTCGCCGAGCGTGGCCCGCCGGCTACACGAGGTGCTTGGAGTCGCGCGCGAGCGCATTCACATGATCCCTCGCGGTTTCTCCATGCCGGAGGGGATCGCGGCCGACGCCTTCAAGGTGCCCGCCAAAGTGGTCGCGGCGGGCCGGCTGGTCCACAACAAGCGGATCGACTTGTTGCTGCGGGCCTGGCCGATGGTGATCGCTCGGCTCCCCCACGCGCGGCTGCACCTCCTCGGCGACGGTCCCGAGCGCGCGGCGTGCGAAAGCCTCGCCAGGGATTTGAGCATCCTGACCACCGTCCGTTTCCATGGGCAGATCCCGCGGTGGGAAGACGTGCTCGGCCACATCGCCTCCGCCAGCCTCTTGGTGCAGCCGTCTCACCGTGAAGGCCAAAGCCTGGTCGTCGTCGAGGCAATGGCTTTGGGCACTCCCGCCCTTGTGGCGACAGGGCCGGAAACGGCTGCGGGAGACCTGCTTTGCGGAAGCCCGGCGGAGGACCTTGTCCACCCGCCGCTGGAACCCGAGACGGTCGCAAGCGAGCTTCTCCCCGGCCACGCCGACCGAGAGTGGTCGCTCTTGCCGGTCGAGGCTGGCCCGGAAGAGTGGGCCCGAAGGATCATTTGCCTGCTGGGCGATCCGCCACTCTTACAGCGGATGGCCCAGCAGGGACGAGCCCAAGTGAAAGACTTGGGCTGGCGCGACTTCATCGCGCCCCGCGTGGAGAAGCTCTATAAGGGACCGGTTCAGTAGCCTCTCGCCCGCTTGAAACGACGGACCAGCCCGAAATCGGGGAGATAAGGCAGGACGACGCGTGCCCATGCGGCCAGCAGCAGAAGATCGAGCCGAAGCGGCCGGACCCGCCAGCCTTGGAAGAAGAGCTGCGACGCCGCGGATGCGTCCGTTTCGAGGAAAAACAGTCCGGCCGCCGTATAGAAATAGGCCACCTGGCTGCGCTCGAGTCCGCGCGTCATGGTCGGCAGCCCAACGTGCTTCTCCAGCACGCTGGCCTGCGCCCGGAGGATCGCCGCGAGGTCTCCGGTGGCCGTGCCTGCGTGCCCTTTGCGGTGGAGGCAGTGGCATCCGGGAATGTGAACGAAGGTCATCCCCGCCTTCACGCACCGCAGCCAGAGATCGAGGTCTTCACTCAATCGTAGTTCAGGATCGAAGCCCCCCACGGAGTCGAGGGCCCGCCGCCGGACCACGGAGGCCGACGGGATGATGAAGTTCCGGTGATACAGCCAGTTGGGGAATGTACGGAGCGCCGGGCGCGCCGCCAATAGCCGTTCCCGGGTCGGCCCCCAGAGGCCGATCAGATGTCCGGTGCCGTCCTCGAACATCAGGGCGGTGGAGAACGCAACGTCGGCTGGCTCACGCGACAGCGCCTCGACGGCGCTTGTCAAGTGCGTCTCTCGCCACACGTCGTCGGCGTCGAGAAAGGCCACGAGCTCGCCCCGAGCCTGGCCGAGGGCCGTATTCCGCGCCGCACTGGGGCCCCGGTTGGTCTCGTGACGGAGATAGACCACGCGATGTTCCGGCGGCATGCGCTCGGCGAACGCCCGGACCAGTCTCTCCGTTTCGCCCAGGGAACCGTCCTCGACAACGATCAGTTCCCAGTCCCGGTACTCCTGGCGAGCTATCGAGCCGAGGCTCTCGCCGAGGTAACGATCCGCGCGATAGGCTGGCACGACGATGCTGACCAGCCCGGACGGGGACCTGGATAGAGCGGCGGTCTGTTGGCTCACGTTTCCTCCCGCGGCGGCCAGACCGCGGCCGGCCACACCCGCGCCGCCTCAGTCACGGACATTCCGCACCTCCGCAGGGCGGACTTCGGCTTGGCAGAAAGCAGTCGCCTTTCTCGCAACGGGGAGCCCTTCAAAGACGCCCAAGTCCGCGGGAGTTCCCAGTCCGTACATGCCGTCGTACTCGCGGCCGACGTTGTACAGGCAAATCCGCTTTCCGGACCGTAGCATCTCGTTGTAGGCGGGCGCTACATAGAACTCGCCATTCACCCGCAGACTCTTGGCGATCATCGCATCGGCGGCAGCCACAAACTCACTGCCTCGCCGATAGTTGTAGATGCCGACCGTTGCCTCGTTTGACACCACTTGCTTCTCGACGACTTCCGCCGGCTCCCCCAAGTCATCAAACCTCACATACGACCACTTGGGGTGGTCGGCCCACATCGTCATAATCATTCCGTCGGCGCCCGTGTGATCCTGATGCCTCAGGTAGTCGTTGATGTCGATGTCGACCCATTGGTCGCAATTGGCGATCATCAGCGGCGCGTCGTTGTCGATCAAATCACGAACGGTCAACACCGTGCATGCGGCGCCCTCGGTCACGCCGTCAAGACATCGCACCACGCAGCCCGGACTCCACTCCGTCAAGAGCCTGTCGACGCGATGAAGCTCGACGAGATCGCGGAGGGCAATGAAGATGAATCGGTGCGTGCGTGACGGTTTCAGGTTCCGGAGCACAACGTGAATCATCGGCACGCCGCAGACGGGAATCAACGGTTTGGGCACCGTGTAGCCTGCGTCCTGAAACCGGCTGCCTCGGCCGGCCATCGGGACGACGATATTCAAGGCGTCAGGAGTCGATGGCGTACTTGTCATCCTTCGCTCCCGGGATCTTGACCACCACGGTTACCGCGTCCGTGAGTGCCTCGAAGTCGGTCGCCTCCCCCGGGTCGAGGACAACGATGTCGCCGGTCGCCTTCCGGTGACCGTTCATCGCGACCATCCCCGAGATCACCACCGTGAATTCCGTGGCGATCTTGTGCAGGTGCTTTCCCTCGCGGTCACCCGCACGATACTCCTTCACCGCCACCTCGACCGCCTCGGTGTCCAAGAGAGTTGGGGTGAAACTGCCGATGAACCATCCTCTCGTCATTTCCCGCAGCCGTGCTGTCTTCATGTTTCCGCTGCCTCCTTTCCAGAGAGCACCTCCTGGTATGTGTCCACGCCCCGCGGAGTCGCCAAGGAGTGGTACGCCGTGCGTGGAACCGCGTAGATTCCGACCCTCGCCTGCTGGAGAATCATCTGGTTATACACCGGACAGATATAGAAGGCTCCGTTCACCTGATCGTCCTTCCGGATCATCTCTTTCGCAGCCTCAACGAACATGCGCCCGCTGCGGAAGTAATAGAACCCTGCAGTCGCGTAGCGGCTAATCGGCCGCTTTTCGGCGGCTTCGAGCACATGCCCTTCTGCGTCCACCCGCACGTACGACCACCGCGGATGAACTGCGTCGAACACGATGATACCGCCGTCCAAGTTCCTCTCACGGAAACCGGCCAGGACGTTTCCAAGGTCTACGTCGATGATCTGATCGCCGTTGGCGACGACGAGGGGTTCGTCGTCGGTGATGTGTTCGACTGCAAGAAGTGCGGTGCATGCGGCCCCGGCCGTCGGAGTCTCGGCAGCCACAACCACGCAATCGGGGGAGAGCAGTCTCAGCACTGCGTCGAGGTGAAACCGGCGGGCGTCCTCCTTGCGGATCACAAACACGAATTGGACGCCGGGGATGGACGAGAGATTCTCGACGACGTGTTCGATCACCGGTCGCTGCTCGATCTCCGCCAGACTCTTCCCGAAGAGGAACGCATCCCTGAAACCATCATCCGGGCCGGCCATAGGAATCAAGACCTTCACGGCTCACCTCCCTCGGCTCGGCGGATTTCCCGGACAATGGCGTCGTAGTTCACGTCTTCGACCGAGTCGACCACCATGACGTGTGCCCCCGAACATTGAGCCGCCTTGATTCCGTTGACATTGTCTTCCAGCACAAGGCACCGTGCGGGATCGAGACTGAGCCGCTCCATTGCGGTCTGGTAGATCTCGGGATCCGGTTTCGCGCGAGTCACGTCCTCGTTGCTCAGCGTCAGTTCGAAGTACGGCGCAAGCCTTGCCCTCGAGAGCATCAAGTCCACCGTGGCACGTATGGAATTCGATGCCAGCGCCAACCGATAACCAGCCGCCCTGAGTTGCGACAGAGCGTACTGCTGGGCAAACCCCGGCCTGCACTTGAGATACACCAGTTCCGAGGTGTAAATCTGCTTCATTTCATTGATGAACCCGTGCAGCCCTTCCGGAAGGCCCCGTTCCAACGAGAGCATTTGGAGCTTCTTCCTCGTGGGAAGCCCGTCGTACGTCACCAGATGATCGTGCCGGCTGATGGAATACCCGAACAGGCCGAGCGCTCGGTTCAAGGCCTCGTAGTGCCATTCCTTGGCGTCAATGAGAACTCCATCCATGTCAAAAATCACGGCCAGAATGCCGGCCGCCCCCGACGGACTCGGCGTTGCCCCCACCTCACGGATTTCGGTCGCCATAACCCCTCCCAACATCAGGGTGACACGTCAGCGCGAGAACACGGCCTCGGCCTCCTCCGGCCGATCCGTGCAAATCATCAAATCCGAATCGCGGAGAGCATCGGATGCGGCGAGGCGGTCCCAGAGGGGCTGAGGATCGCGACCGTGTAGCTCCGGCGATACGAGACACACCTGCTTCCCAAACTGCAGATGCTCCACGATGCAAGAGATTTCGTACCAGTCACCGAAAAACGCATCGAGCCACACTCCCGACGCCCGCTCGTAAAACGGACACTCTCGTTCCATTTCGCTTTGCCTGGTAAACACCGGAACACTCCACCCCAGGTAGTCCAGCGCATCGGGTACGCTCATGTCGAACACGAAGGCATTCACCTTCGGGAAATCTGCCAGCGTTGACTCCAGAGGCCCCCGCAGTCCGTCGGCCTTGATATTCAGAGCAAGGGGGCCGACGTGGCCATATTCTGCGTGTAGCTCCAGCAGGTCTCGAAGCCCCATTTCGCCGCCCGTGGGAGGGTCGTGGGATATAACCAGATCGCCGAGACGGTCCCGAACGTCCGTTTCAACTCCAAGCCCGAGTGCAAACGCCCGGCGGAACGCTTGCCCTGAGTTCCTTTCCTCGGGGGCCTTCCAGTACCCGCGATGACTCAATATGAACATGATGTCGCTCGTGAGTGATCCCTATTGTCCCGCATGTCTCACTTCGCCCTTCGCGTCCGCGCGATGTCGGCAACCGCAGACCACCCCCGGCGTCCCAACGTGCCGAACACGAAGTCCGCGACTCCTCGCGGAACGTGGAACGGCCCGCAACGGACGGCGGATAGCACAAGGAGCCTTCCCTCGACCAGCCGCTCAATTCGCCGAACAAACCGCTGCCCGTCGCGGGTATCCCCATTCAGCCTCGCGTAGTGACGTGCGGCCCGCAAGCGAACGACGGCCTCCTCCAGCAACGCCTCCGTACGATTCTCTTGCTGGTTGAAGAAGTTCCTTCGGTCGGCATGAAACTCGCCCGTGCTCTCGGCCAAATGGACCGTCGGGTAGCGGCTGGCAACGTCGACGGCGAAACAAAAGTCACCCGCCCAAGCCAGTCCGCCGAAATCGAAGCCTCGCTCCAGCGCCTCACGATGCACGCAATACGCGATCGGCGGGCCGAACCAGTTCCCCCCCTCAGCCGCCCGCCGCATTGCCTCACGTGGCTCCAATAACCGGGTTTCCACATACTGGCGCCAGGTTGTCCGTTGCCCGCGCTCCACCAAGACGAACGCACCCGCAATCATCCGCGCGGCCGGGTAGGCTGTAATCGTCCGCTCCAAGGTCTCACGCGCGTTCGAAACGAGGACATCGCCCGCGAACAGCCACTTCAGCCATTTCGCATCGCTCTGAAGAAAATGCCGGACGCAGAAGTCCCAGTTGCCAAGACGGCCCAGGTTCCTGGGCTGTCGCACCAACGTGACTCTGCCATCGCGTTCGTCTGCCAGCCGGCTGAGATGCAACGCATGTTCCGGCTCCGAGGCGTTGTCGGAGACCACGCACGGCAACTCACCGGCGCTCTCGACCGACAATCGAACTGCGTCGCTATCGTTGTACGACGGCACGTAGCACACGATCTTCATCTCGCCGAACGGCTAAGCCTTCCTCGCAACGGCACGATCCGCGAGCGGACGCCGTGACCGCAGCAACCGTTCCTTCATCTGGAAAGCCCACCATCGCGGGCGCAAGTACGCGTGGTACAACAGCCGCCTCTTCATCTTGGTGAAGTCCGGACCTGGGCGGAGGTCCGGATCGCAGTATCGCCGGTACATTCGCAGCCAATCGCCGTGCGTGTAGAGCGTACACCAGTCGTGCAGGCGGATAGGATACTTCAAGAACTGGATCTGGAGCTGCCACGGCTCCAGAAGCACCAGGTTGTTTGCGAACGTGAGTTCGGTGAGACGCACCGCGTCGCCGCTGTAGTCATGGCAGTGATCGAACTTGATCTCGCCGTGCTTCCGCAGGAACGTGACCCACAGATATTGCTCAGGCGTGTAACGCATCAGGTTCGACTCGATTACGTCGCGATCCGGCCGAGGGCGGTTTTCGTAGTAACGGGAGGTCTCAGGTTCTGGTTGCAGTGAAACATCCCAAAGGTCCAGCAAGTCCTTCCGCCGACCAAAGAAGAACCAATCGCTCGGATGAAACGGGAAACAGTACGGCGACTGAGGGTTCCTCGCATACACCGTGCAGGCCAGGAGTCGCTCTTCCAACACACACCATTCCGAGGCCCGTCTCGGGAACTTGCCGACGTATTCGAGCCATCGCGAACCTGTCATGATCATGTCGCCGCGGAATTTCGCTACGAATGGTCGGCTTGCGTTGTCCAGGCCGGCTCTCGTGGTTACGATTTGCCTATTTCCGTTGTTCCACACGCGCAACACGTCATTCTGAATATGGCCCCCCGGATCGTCGCTCTCGACAAGAACATCGTAAGAGAGTCCGTCGGTGACGGAGTTCTTGTACGTGGACAGCACGATTTCCGCACCAGCCAGATGCCGGCGCAGGCTTTCTAAGCACCTTCGCGTGAAGCGCTTCGCCGGCGGATCATCAGCACGGCCCACGACGGGCCCCTGAACGACAATGCTGATATCCCTCGATGCGATCTCGGAGGTCATACGCGAAGCATCTGAAAGTCGCTTACGGCAACACACTTGGTCTCAGTATCCCGGGGATTCAGGCCCAGTCGTGCGGGCGTGTCGACACCGCACGTAGTCATTTCAATTAGCGAATCGTGAGGAGCAGCCGCAAGTGCTGCCTCCGGCACGTGACCCAGGAATACCACCCGAGTCTCGTCACGCCACTTGGCGAGTGGTATTCTGTGCCCGTTGACTGTCACAGCACATTGGGCCAGCATCTCATCGGTCAACCAATACTGCAATTCGATCCGAAGGACACGGTCGCAGGGCTCGGCGAACGCGAGACGAACCCTAGCGGCTGGTTCAGGCCCGATCCACTCAACTTGGCAACCACGCGCGCGATCGAGAAATCGCAGGAGCGTTCCATCAATGGAAATGACCTCGTAGTAGTCAGTGGCTGCAAACATCTTCAGGCGCTGCGCGCGACGGTGCTTGGCTCGCTCATTGAGTCTCTCGCGCAGCAAGGCTCGGTCACATTCTATTCTGTTCTCCGATAACCCAAGATCAGCCAACATTTCACCATACGCCACGGCGAACCGCTCGCAGGCCCACTCGTAGAGGGAGCAGTCGCAGCAATTCCGTTCACAAATGGCATTCCGAGTAGACTCCTTCACCAAGCCCTGCGTCCCGCTGCCTCGCGACTTGTTGAGGTGTGGAATCCTGTCCGGGTACTCCCAGCCGAAGATGTACGCGACAAGTTCTAGAGTCTCTCGAAGCGACTCAAACACCCCCACGCATGCGTAATCGAGGAGTTCTGACTGTAGTGCCTTACGCCACCGGTCGGGAGACGGCCATAGCTCCTCGCCAGTGCTCTGAATCATCAGATGGCCACTCTGTCGGTTTCCGTTCTTGATCCACGGATAGTCCTCGCCGTCAAGGAACTGTTCAAAGGACGGCGCCTCACGTTTCACCTTATTGTGCAGCGGATACGCCGGATCATGGAGGGCCATCTGGTATTCCGAGAACAATTGCGTAACCGGGTCTCGCAGAATTGTGACACGCTCCATGGTCCCGGCGAGCAATGCCAACCGATCGATTGTGTCATAGTCAAAATGTCCCCGAATCAAGCGCCACTTCCGAGGCGGTCTCTCACGAAGGTCAGAGACCAATTGTACGTCCGAAAGGCCGCTGTACTTGGATTCGCCCACCTCGGCTGGAAACACAGTCCGTGTAAGGAAGTGTTGGTCCAGGAATTTCCTGACCGATGTCCCGGCGGTCTTGGGTATATGGACGAAGTACAAGAGCGAGTCGGGGCCGAGATCACTCTGTCGCAGGATTGTCATAGCTGTACGAGTGTAACTCACACAGGGCGCGGTGGACGAGGACGTAAGGCACGATCGCCTTTGATTCGCTTACGAACACACGATGGAAATGAGAAGAACAAGAGGCCAGACTTGTGACTACTTATTGGCATAGCTATTCCACAACTGCGAGCACCTTCATTCGTAGTGGTTCATCGCGGCGGACTCGTTAGAGGGGGATCTGTAATGGATCTGCTGACGAGCACCATGCATAGGTCCACCGACCGCTCTTCGAGCCCCCGCGAGACCAACGTCAAACAGTTTCGTGTGCTGAACATTGTAAGAGAACTCCCAGGAAGGCGTTCTCTGCAAAGCCAAGCTGCTTCGGCGACATCGGGGACCATGGCATCGTGAAAGAACACCGCCACCTTCTCGCCGGACAGGCGGTCTAAAATCGCGAGAAGGTCTCGCGATGGCTGGCCATGGTGGTGCCCTCCGTCGATTAGAGCGAAATCAAGTGGCCGGTCACCGAGGACTTGGCTCACGTCATCAGGGCTGATGCCAACCTCAAGGCGTACAAGATCGCGAAGGTGCAGAGCGGTTAGGCTCTCGTCTGCAAATCGGTAGCCATCCGGCCACCCGGCGTCTCCATGCCTAAGACGCTCGCGCAGAGCGACCGTATGCTTACGCACGTCCTCAAAGGGGTAGTCGAAATCCTCTCTTGCCTCTTCGATGTATGCGTCCAAGGTGACAAGGGTTCCACCCGTAGCGCGAAGCGCCAGGGCGATGAAGAGCGTGCTGTAGCCGAAGGCCGTGGCAACCTCATACGCCGAGGCAAGGCCGTTCTCCTTGATGATCGTATAGAGGATCAGCCCTTCCTCGTCCGTCAACGAATAGGGAAACGCTTTTGTCTTCAGTTTGTACATGTGATCGAGATCGCCCACCGCCTTCTGCCCTGGAAATAGAATGGGGGTCAGCTTCTCTTGAATCCCTTGAAGTCTCGATATTACCTCCGCCGCCAACAACTTCCGCTCGGGCCGGCTCGATGTGATCCCGACATGCCGGAATAGTTCAAAGTCGATGTTGTTGAGCGACGCTCCAAGGGAACTGACCGAAGACTCTAGGGAACTGACCGAAGACTCTAAGGAGGCGACTGTAGGCTGAAGGACATTCACTCGATCGCGCAACACGATCCATTCACCGCGAAACAACACGAGCTTCCAAAGGGCAAAGGGCAAGACTACAAGAAAGACCGCACCAAGGCTAACCAAGAGGGAAACTGGGATCACGACCACGCTACACTTCCGGTTGACTCTAGAGGGATAATGCCAAGAACGACTCGGTTCGCCCAAGACGCGCTAATCCGACAATCAGTTGCACCACTTGGGGCGCAGAATGCTCGACAGCCCCGGTTGCCTCGGCATGACGAACCGTGGTGGGAAATGAGCAGCTTCCCGGACGGAAAAGACAAGCGTACCAGCATTGCGTTTCACCATCGACTTACGCATGTGTCGGCCGAGCACGAACTCACATCGATACCTTCCTGGTCCCAGGAGATCACCCGGAATCCTGAATGTCCGCACCATTCGGCCGGGCGATATCGCCGGTACGGGTGGGGGCTGATCGTCGTCATGGAGCGCAAACGCTATGTCCGGACCGAATTCAGAGACCAGCCAAAACCCGAGAATTAGATCATCGAACGTCTGCAAGACCTCCACCTCCACTCCAACTTCAATCTCTGAGCGCGTATCACAATCGAGCGTCTCACTGAGAGAGCGAAGCCACGTACGACGCATACGCGCCTCGTCGCCGCCCGCGTCGCCCTGCCAAGAGTGGCGATCAACAGCGAATGGGTCGTGAGATCCGCATCCGTAATCTGTGAGGGCGACGGCAATACTATCGAACAACCGAGACGAACCGGTTTCCAGATACAAAGCCCTGTCGCACAGAGTACTCATCAGGACTGCATTGTGGCTGACCAGCAGCACAGTCCGCCCGTCCTCGTTGACGAGCGACTGCATCTTCTTGAGCGACTTCTGCTGAAACGAGGCGTCGCCGACGGCGAGGACTTCGTCGACGATGAGGATTTCGGGCTCCAGGTGTGCGGCGACTGAGAATGCAAGGCGCACGTACATGCCGCTGGAGTAGTGCTTTACCGGGGTGTCGATGAAGTCTTCGATTTCGGCGAAGGCGACGATTTCGTCGAAGCGGCGGCGGACGTCGGCGCGGCTCATGCCCAGGAGGGCGCCGTTGAGAAAGACGTTTTCGCGGCCCGTCAGGTCGGGGTGAAAGCCGGTGCCGACCTCCAGGAGGGAGCCGACGCGGCCATAGATATCGGCGCGGCCCGAGGTGGGCTCCGTGATGCGGGAAAGGAGCTTCAGCAGGGTGCTCTTGCCTGCCCCGTTGCGGCCGATGACGCCCACCACCTCGCCGCGTTTGACCTCGAACGAAACGTCCTTCAGCGCCCAGAACTCGGCGGACGGCGTCTCGCCCGTTCCCAACCGGCCGGTGCCACAGCCCCCGATCGGCTTGCGAGTCAGGCCGATCCGCTGCAGGAGCTTGCTCCGCGGCTCATAACGTTCGTAGCGTTTGCTCAGCTTTTCGGCGCGGATGGCGATTTCACTCATGGAAGCGACCTTGGCTAACCCTCACCCCAACCCCTCTCCCGCGAGCGGGCGAGGGGAGTCGTCTACAAGTGGTCGGGCAGCGTGCGCTCGACACGTCGGAACAAGTACAAGGCGATAACGAGCAAGATCGCCGTGAGCGGTCCGGAGATGGCGAGCGCCTGCCAACCGAATCCGGCTCCTCCGGCAAGGGACCAACGAAAACCTTCCAAGACGCCCGCCATGGGGTTGAGGTAATACAGCGTCCTCAACCGCCCAGGGATCATCGCCGCGACTTCATAGATTACCGGGCTTGCGAAGAAGCCGGCCTGAAGAAGCACCGGGATCGTGAAGCGGATGTCCCGCCAGCGGACGCTCAAGGCGGCAATCCAAAGTCCGACGGTCAGCGCCACGAGTGTGGCCATCGCTACGAAGCCCGGAACGAGCAGTACCTCCATGCCCGGCACGATGCGATAGTAGGCGAGGACCGCCGCCAATACGGCGAGCGACACGGCCAAGTCCACCAGCCCGACGATCACGGTCGCCAAGGGAAACACCAGGCGAGGGCAATAGATCTTGGTGATCAAGTGGACGTTGTTAGGGAGGCTGTTGGCGGTCGCGTTGAGCACGCCGGAAAAGAAGTTCCAAAGCACGATCCCGCAGAGGAGCGTCACGACGTAAGGCACGCCCGAAGCAGTCGGAGCGTGTCCCAGCAGGCTGAAGAACACCAAGAAGACGGCCAGCGTGAAGAGCGGCTGCATCAACGACCAGGCGATCCCCAGCAGGCTCTGCCGATAGCGGCTCTTGAGGTCCCGTGCGGCCAGCAGCCAGACCAGCTCGCGATACTGCCATAGCTCCTTAAGATCAACCAGTCTGAACCCGCGCTCCCGTTCGACGACGACATGGTGTCTTGGCGCCCCACGGCTTAAGGCGAACGACTGTCCGCCGACACGGGATTCGGTCGAACCCGCCGCTGCGGCCTGCCTGGCGGCCGAATCTTCGGAAACCTCTGTCATCGTGGAACTGTCAATCATCATCTCATGCGAGGGAAGCTGGGGCGGCGCGCACTCCGTTCCCGTGGGTTGTCGTTTCCCACTTCGAACGATCTCGATGCGGCTCGCGTATCGCCGAAACAACGCGTTGGGGCTTCCTGCCCGGGTCCGATTCGGGCGGCAGGCATGGCCGCACGAGCCCGTTGAGAAAACGAATATAACCCCGGTCTGTTAGGGGGCGATGACGGGATCGTTAGTTCTCCGCGTGACGGAATGGTCACCCAGAAGTGATCGACCGCGAACCATCGCTGGGCGGGAGCCGTAGTGTTGCTCGTTACGGTGGAGGTGGGAGGGTGCATGCCGGGGGCTGCCAAACGGATCATCTGCTGGGGCGTCTTCCTCGCGATGGCGGGGGTGGCGGCCTTCGGCTCGCGATGGATCGGGTCCGCCGGATTCTTGATCGGTACGAAGTCGCGGCTTCCCCATGAGTTCGGGCCGATCGCGGCCGATGAGCAGCGATCGTCTGTCATCCCTTTGGTTTTGCCCAAGTCCGCAGGCCGCAAGATCATTCTTCCACAAGGGACTGGCCTGGGATGGCCCACGCTGTTGGGTCCGATGCATGATGGGACGTCGCCGGAAACAGGCCTCAACTTGGTCTGGACGGATGCCGGCCCGCTGGAGAAATGGCGGATCACCGTCGGCACGGGCTATGCAAGCCCGGTAGTGATGGGTGATGCGTTGGTCTTGCTGCAACGGAAGGGGGGCCGCGAGGTTGTCGAGTGCCTTTATCCGGAGACGGGCAGTCCCCGGTGGGAGACGTCTTGGCCCACGGAATATGTCGGCAAACACAGTTACAGCACGGGCCCATACAGCACCCCGGTCATCGACAACGACCAGGTCTACGCGATCGGGTCGGAGGGCCGATTGTGCTGCCTTCGACTGAACGATGGCGTCGAGGTCTGGCACCGCAACCTGCACGAAGAGTATCAGGTGAGAATCGAAACCTGGCCCGCGGCCGCCAGCCCGCTGGTGGAAGGTGATCTGTTGATTCTCAACTTGGGAGGGCGGGAACGGGGGGCTGGGATCATCGCTCTTGATAAGGCGACAGGCAAGACCCTCTGGAGCGCCACCCGCGACGGTGCAAGTTGCTCCGCGCCTCGCGCGGCGACGATCCATGGCCGGCGTCACGTGTTCGTGTGGACGGCGGAGGCCCTGGTGTCGGTCGATCCGGCCGACGGGGCCGTCCGCTGGCGGATCCCCTTCGCCGCGAACAACCATGAAGCGGCCCACGGCTCCGCGCCGCTGGTGGCGGGCGACCTTGTTCTCGTGTCGGGCTACCAACTCGGGAACCTCTGCGTGCGGGTGCTGCCCGACGGCTCTTACGACGAACTGTGGCGAGACAATCGCCAGTTGCTCGACAGCCAGTACAACAACTTGCTGCACCTCCGGGGGAACGTCTGCGGCTTCTCTTCCACGCGACGCAAGCTGCGGTGCCTCGATCTGGTGACCGGCGACATGAAGTGGGAGTGGCGGTCGCGGATACGAACCGGTACCATCGTCGCAGTCGACAACCGCTACCTCCTGGCCGGTGACAACGGCCTTCTGGCCTCATTGCAGATGACGGATCGGGGCGTGACGGTCCTATCGATGGCAGAGCATCCCGTGTTGGCCGCGCCGTGCCTCTCGTACCCGGCGATCTCGAACGGCCTTCTGTTCCTGCGCAACGAGTCTGAGATGGTCGCGATCGACCTCCGGCGAAGCGCCGGCGCAGAGTGACGGGACGATTCCGACGGCGTCACCCCGAGACCGCAGCGTCGATGCGAGACCTCCGTTCCGGTGACAGTTTTCGGGCCGCCCCGTCCCGGCCTTGGAGAGCCAAGTCCAAGCCGGCGCAACAGTGTGCCGAGAGTTGTGGCGAATCGAGGCCAGTGCCTTGGGGCCCCTCACGTGCTTTTAATACTCTGCTAAAGACAGACTAATGCGACAACCTTAGGATGGGTCGATTGGAGTGGAACGCTCGTGTCAGGATTGCCGGTGGAGTCGCCTATTGGGATCGGGTCGATGAAGCGATTGTTCGGGATAGCGCTCCTCGTGGGCGCGGTCATGATATGTGGTGCGGGCGTTTGGATCGGGGCGTGGGGATCTTGGGAGGCCCGTCCCCTCGAAGTGCCGAGCGACCACAAGGAGGAGTCCGCAGTGGGCGAACCCTCTCCTGGGGTCGCGATGGGGCCGCCGAAACTCGTGATCGACGCCACCGACCACGATTTCGGCACGATGGAGCCGATGACGAAGGCGGAGCACGTGTTTGTAGTGCGCAACGAAGGGAACGGACCTTTGGAACTCACCCCCGGAGGCACCACGTGCAAGTGCACGTTGAGCGACCTGCCGGAGCGAACGGTCCCGCCCGGCAAGCAGGGACGAATCGTGGTGAGTTGGAACACGACGGAGAAGCACGGGGCCTTCCGGCAGGTGGCCACGATCCGGACGAACGACCCGGATCGGCCCAGCCTGGACCTGAAGATCCTCGGTACCGTCTGGCTGGGGTTGGTGGTCGAGCCGGAGCAAGTGCGTTTGTCGGGCCACGAGCCGGGAAAGGCGGCGATGGCGGAGGTCCTGGTATTCTCCCAGCGTTGGCCGGAATTCAGCGTCGTCAAGACAGCGTTTAGCCGGTCCGGACCGACGTGCGTTGTGGAACCCGCGGATCCGGCGCAGTTGAAGGAGCGTCAGGCCCGTGCCGGCTACCGGCTCAAGATCACGCTTCCGGGCGACCTGACGAGCGGCTGCTTCTCGGAGTGGCTGCGAATCGAAGTGGACCCTCGAGACGGGAAGCGCTCCCGGGAGACCAGGCAGATCACCTTGGCCGGGGAGGTTCCTTCGCGCACGGAGGTGTTTGGACGGAAGCTGGCCCTTAACAACGTGCTGACGCTGGGTGCGTTGCGGCAGGGAGAACCGGCCCGAGAGCGATTGACGCTGGTGCTCCGGGATGAGCCGCGGCGAATGGCCGTCCGGCGGATCGAGAGCCGGCCGGAGTTCCTTCGCGTCCACGTGGTTCCGCTCGGTTCCGAGGAGTCGAAGGCGGGCGTGTACCGCATTGACGTGGAGGTTCCGCCCGACGCGCCGGCCAGCAACTTCATGGGGGCCAACCGCGGCGAAATCGTGATTGTCACCGATCATCCGACAATGCCCCGTCTGCGCCTCGGAGTGGAACTGGCGGTGCTGAGCAACTAGAGGAGCGATGGATGGCTGTCCGTAAGGCTGCCCGACGGAGTACGCCGCGTAGGATTCCGTGGGCCATCGTGGGCGCGGTTGCCGCGGTGATTGCCGTTGCCGTGGTCGGGTCGTTGTTCGTCCGCGGTTGCCGGCAGGGTGGGGACCCCCGCTTTGCGAAGTGGGGCGGTATGTCCAAAGAGGAATGGCTCAAGCAAAACAAGGAGCGGCAGGAGGCGGAGGCCAAGAAGGAGGAGGAGAACCGCAAACGCGAAGCCGAGGCGAAGAAGAAGAAGGAGGAGGAGGCTCGACGCGCCGCAGAAGAGAAGAAGATGGCCCGGGTGGCCGCAGCGGCGTCGAAGCAGGCGGAAGGCACCGGCATTCCCCAGGGCGAGTCGAACACGGGAGTCCCCGAGAAGACGCCGGACGCGAAACCCGAGCTGATCGCATCGCTTCCGAAAGACCCTACGGCCTGGAAGGATGAAGACGTTCTGGCCGCTCGCCTAGGGGGCGATCCGCGGTTGGTGACAGCATTGGAGTATCGGGCCGAGCGATTTCCTCGTGAGGAACCCCAGGCCATCTTCTTGAGGGACCTCCTGGCGCCGAAGCAACCCGCCCCAACGAAAGACCCGGGGGAAGAACCGAAGAAGGCCGCGGCGCCCTCCCGACCCCTGCCTCTTCCTGTGCTTGCGGTCGTCGCGAACACCTTGGTCAGGAATACCACATCCGCGGCGAGGCAGGCGATTGCCGATCTCCTGGCTGGCGCTTTCGGTCTGGAAAACGATCAGGTCGCCGTGCAGGTCACCTTGAAGGCGCTGGCTGACCATCCGTCCGAGGTGAACGACCGCGCCTTGCTGGCTGCGTTGGCCGAGTCCGACAAGGTCCGCCCGGCCGGCAAAGGTCAGGTGACGCCCGAGGCACTCCGGAAACTCGCCTTCACCGTCGTGGAACAGAATGGCAAGAGCAGCGTCCGGCTTCAGTTGGCCAAGCTCCTCTTGGATCCGGCGTGCCCGGAGGAACTGCGGTCCTTGGCATTGCCGCTGTTGGAGCAAAATCGACCGGAGAACCTCGAGGCGCAGGTGCTGCTGTTTCAGAGCGCGCGGATGGATCCGATCGTGGAGGCCCTCCTCGAGAAGCAACTCCTCGTGCAAAGCCATAGGGCGTTGAATCGGGTCTTCAAGTTGGAGGATCGCCGCGGCTCGCTCGGCGGCGATTCTGCCGTTTCCGGCCCCGAAGCCGAGCCCGAGTGGTTGTCTCACGTGGCACGACTGCTTTGGAGCGACGGAGTCGCCACGGTGTTGGAGACGCGGCAAATGGCAATGCGTTCTCTCGAGCAAAGCGCGAACACGGTCCTCTTCGCATCCACGATTCCCACGCGCGAGGCCCGGGCACGCCTCGCGCGCACCGTGGCGCGGCGCTGGGAAGAGGACCCGAAGGCCCTGACGGCGGCGGGTTGGACAACGACCCTCCTGAGCGAGCCGGGAATCATGGCAGTGCTCAGGAGTGTGCGTGGCAGCCGGCCGCCCGCGGACCGTGGCGATCGGAAGGCGGCGTCGCACGTCCGCGAGTCGTCTTCAAAGCAGGAAGACGGGTGGCTGGCGGCCGAACGGGCCCTCGCTCGCGAGTATTGCCGCCGGCTCTTCGCGGCGGGGCTCGCGCAGGCCCGCGCTCGGGGCGTGGCTACCGGGGAAGACGGTCCGGAAGGGGCCGGCCCGCCGTTGGCCATCCCGCTCCACCCCCAGGCGTCGGTGGTGGCATGGTATCGGGTCCGGTGGCCGGAGGCCCAGGGGGCACCGGAGGCGGAGACACGGAAGGACTCGACGGAAGTATCGTTTGTCCGGATCGAGGAAACGGGTTTTCCCCGGGCGGTGCTTGCCCATTACCAGCGGGCTTTTCAACAGCGGACCGGTGCGGCAGGCCGGGCCCATCCGCTTGCCGACGGGGTCTGGCTGGAGACGCTGCTGCCGGCCGACGACAAGGGCCGATGCCGTTCGATCGACGTATTCCTGACGAGAGCCAATCCGAAGTCGGAAACGCCGCCTGAGAAACGTCAAGAGATCACGGTCGAGGTCTTGGTCGTCGATCTGTCGGCCTTCCAAGCCGGCCCCAGGATGAAGGCCCAAGCCAGGGCGGAGCCCGGTCCCGATGGGCTTCCTTAGCGGGGAAACCATGCCCGTACACCGCTCGACCAAGAAGGCTCCGGCCCACAGCGCGCCGGCATCGAACGGTCGAGAGAACCCGGCCGTCGCCGGGGCGTCCGCAGTGCCTGCGGCGCGGGGTGATCGCATCCGGTGCGCCGCGTGCAGGGCCCTGAATCCCCCCACGAACAGGTTCTGCAGCGAGTGCGGCCACGGGCTCTGGGAGCCGTGCTACCGCTGCCGCACCCCCAATGCCGCCACGGAGAAATTCTGCGGTTCCTGCGGGGCCAACCTCTTCGACTGGCTCCACGAGCAGTTGGGGCGACTTGATGAAGACCTTGAGACAGCCCGAAGACTCGAACACGAAGGCCGCTACAGCGATGCCCTCGGGATCCTCCGCCGGATTGCCGCGATCGAGGACTCGAGGCTCCGGGACTTCGCCGCGCGCGCTTCCGAGCGCATGACGCAGTGCGCGGCCCAGTTCCGGACATGGCAGGACAAGGCGTTGGCGGCCGAGAAGATCGCCCGTGACTGCATCGCCGGTCGTGACTACCAGCAGGCGCTTCTGACGCTCGAGGCGGTCCCGCCGGGCGTCCGGACGGAAGCGAGCAGCGGGTTGCTCGAGGTGGCCCGCTTAGCGCTTCAGGACATCGGGCAGTTGAGCGGCGAGATCCGTTCGCTCAGCCAAGGGGCCATCACGCCGGAATCCCTGGCCAAGGTGGGACGGCTCCTGGCCCTGCAACCCGATCACCCCGAAGCGAAGGAACTCGCGGCCCGCATCGCCGCGCGCTTGATCGAAGTCGGCAAGTCAAGACTCGCCAAATCCAGATATCAGGAGGTGAAGAAGATCCTGGACCGGGTGCCCGAGGCGCTGCTCTCCGAGCCGCTTCAAGCGGTGCGCGATCTCGCCTGGGAACTGACCTATCTCGCCTGGGAACTCCGCAGCGCCCCCTGGATCGACGAGTGCCTCCTGGAGCTAGCGGCGCGCTTCCGGCGGCTGGCCCCTCAAGACTACGAGACGGCCGGCATCTGTGTCGATTTGGAGGAACTGTTTCGCGGCCATGTCCGCGAAATCGACCGATTCGCGCCGGCCTGGGCGACGCTGCCGGAGAACGCGGCAGTCGGGTGGCCGGTGGAGTGGGCTACCGGCCTCGGGAGGATCGAGTTGGATCCGGAGTTGGACCCTTCGCTCTTGTTACAGAACCCGGGGCGGTTCGCCGTGGCCTGCGGGGCGGCACTTCAGGGGCTTGGCGAGGCGACCATCGAGGTCAACCTGCTGCCCGAGGAGGAACGGCTCTGGCGGCGCGCCGTGCGGTGGCTTTCCAAGCGGCGGGCACAGTCCGCCTGGGGGCTCGACCTGGGCTCCAGCGGGATCAAGGCGGTCCGGCTCACTCGCGGCGAGGATCCCTCCGATCCTGTCGTCTTGACCGCTTGCGACCTTGTGGAACACGAGAAGATCCTCAGCCAGGCGGCGAGCGAAAGCCAACAGCGATCCCTGATCGAAGCGTCGGTGGGCGTCTTCTTCGCCAAGAACGAGGCCACGGCAGACCGCGTCTGCCTTAGCCTGCCGCCGAAGAGCGTGTGGGTCCGCCAGATGGAGATGCCCGCCATGGAGCCCGCCAGGCTTGATGCCGCCATGCAGTACGCCGGGGGCGGTGCCTTTCCCGTGGCCCTCGCCGACCTCGAATGGCGCTATGCCGTCCTCGACGACACCGCGACCCTTCTGGAACCGCCGGGTAAACTCCAGGTGGCGATCTTCGGCGTGAACCGCCTCATGCTGAAGGGCTGGCTGGCCGCGATGCAGGGCATGGGACTCCGCATCGACGAGGTCGTCAGCGACTGCCTGGCCCTGCACAACTTCGTTTGCTACGCGCATAGGCAGCCGGACTCCGAGGACCGAGCCGGGGCCGCGGCGTCGACCGCGCCGCTGGCCGTCCTCGACGTGGGCGCCGACGCGACCAACATCGTGGTGAGCGGACCGGACTGGGCGTGGTTTCGCACCTCGGGCCTCGGCAGCGACCGTGTCAGCAAGGCGTTGGTCCGCCAGTTCCGGATCCCCTTCGCCAAGGCGGAACAGTGGAAACGGAGTCCCGCAAGCGCCGTGAACACGGCGGCTTTCTTCGACACGATCCGGCCCGTGTTCGAAGACCTCTTCCAGGAAACGAAGACCGAGTTGGAGGTATTCCGGGAGGCCTATCCGGAACGTCCGGTGCAGCGCATCCTCGCGGTGGGCGGCGGCTTCCGGCTGCACGGACTGTTCCGCTACCTTTGGCTCCGGGAGTAATCGCGAAGACGACGCCGTTGCCGCCGCCTTCCCCCGCAGATCGCCGCTACTGCCTTAGCCGGTAGCCGACGCCGCGGACGGTCTCGATGCAGTGGCCGGCGCTGCCCAGGCGTCGGCGCAGTCCGACGACCTGCACGTCGACGGCGCGGTTGGTAATGGCGTAGCTGTCGCCGTACATGGCGTCCAGAATCTGCTCGCGCGTGAACACCCACCCCGGCCTGCGCGCCAACACCGTCAGGACGCGGAACTCCGTCGCGCTCAAGTCGACCAGTCCACCGTCAGGCGTAGGAATGAGGACGCGCCACCGCGTCTTAGCACTCGATAGCCGTCAGCTCGAGAATGGCCTCTTGCCACCCATTTCGGGCCGCCTCGCGGAGCCACCACTTTCTCTCGCGCAGGTTGTCGGACAACATCGCCAGGTGGAACATCGCGGGAACATACCCTTCCTCGGCAGCCATTCGCAGCCATCGCCGCCGTTCCTCGGGGATGTCGCACTCCTGGCCAAGGCGGTGCATGGCTGCCAGGTGGCCTCTCTCGGCAGCCTTTCGAAGCCAAATGGCTCGACGCAGCGAGTCCTCGCACACAAGCGCCAGGTCATACATGGCGGGGACGTAATCCTCATAGGCCGCCTCGCGGAGCCAGTGCTCCCTCTCGGCGCGATCCTCGCATTCCAACGCCAGCTCATGCATCTTGGCGAGGTCGCCACGCTCGGCGGCCTTTCTCAACTCTCGCTTGCGCTCGGTACGGTCCGTGCCGCCAATTTCAAGTCCGTATTCGTGACGGATCGCTTGATCGAGGGCGATCCTTCGACACTGTGGGTTGGCGATCACCTTGATTCCCCGTTGTGCTCGCGTGCAAGGATATCCGATCCATTCCCGCTGTCATGCTACGCGGCCGGCGCAAGGGGGCGATTAGGCGTCCGTCAGAAGCCGATGTGGAGGCGGAATTACTGGAGAATGGCCCCACTGCCTGATGCCGTGCCCGCCGCCTCAGGCAAGCTCAAGGGCGATCACGCCCGGGGCGGTGCGCGTGTCGGGAGAGCGGAAGACGGACAGGTCGCTCCGCCGCGCCTCGTCGCCGCCCAACGACCAGAAGCTCTCCAGCACTTTGTCCCAGGTACACTCCGCGGCACTCCGAAGTCCTCGGGCCCGGAGGTCGGCGCGGAGTTCCGGCGAGAGGTAGAGCCTTTCCATGGCTTCCATCAAGGCCTCGGGGTGCCGGTGGTCGACGACGATCCCCGAGGCGTGGCCGCGAACGATCTCGGCGGGGCCTCCGAGGTCGCTGACGATGACCGGAAGGCCCGACGCCTGGGCCTCGAGCACCACGTTGCCGAACGTGTCGGTCGTCGAAGGAAACACCATCACGTCGGCGCTGGCATAGGCGGTCGCCAGGGCTTCCCCCTCCAAGAGACCCGTGAACGCGATCGGGCGTCCGTGGCAGCGGGCCTGGAGCTCTTTGCGATAGGGGCCGTCGCCGACGACCACGAGGCTGGCGGCGTGGCCACGCCCGCGGAGGCGGTCGAACGCCTCGACCAGGCGATCCACGTCCTTCTCCCGCGATACTCGCCCCACGTAAAGGAACTTGAACGACCCGTCCAACCCGTAGCGATCGAAGAACGACGGATCGCGTTTCCCGGGCTGAAAACGCTGGGAATCCACGCCGCGCATCATGACTCGGAGTTTCGCCGGTTCGAATCCGTGGTGGATCAAGTGTTCGCGGTAGCACTCCGTGGGCACCAGAATCGTGTGGACCTGATCGTAGAACCAGACCATGTATCGCCAGGTCAGGTCCGCCATGTCGTCGTCCTGGGTCAGATAGCGGACGTACTGCACGAAATCGGTGTGATAGATGCCTACCGTGCGCAGGCCCAGGAGCCTCGCCGCCGCCAGTCCTGTCAGTCCCATCGGACCGGGAGTCGAGATGATCAAGTCGGTGAAGCGGTGACGTTCGAGGTACTCGATCACTTCGAGGAAGGGCGGGAAGGCGATTGGCTGGGACTCGTACTCGGGCATGGGGAACGTGCCGACGGGCGGGAAGTTCTTGACGTCGGCCTTGGTCGGAGGGACTTCGCCCAGCGAGGTCAACACGGTGAGCGGCCATCGCATTTCCCGGGCGGCGGCGGCGATCGCCTGGATGGTGCGGCTCACCCCGTTCACCTCGGCGTAGGTGTCGGTGAGCCAGGCCTTCCGGGGCGTCATGGCCGGGGAGGGGGCGACCGGGCTGAAGTGGCCTGCCACCGCCTTGAGGAAGCCTTCGTCCTTGTGTTGGGCGGCGAACGCGGCCAGATACGGGGCCATGCTCAACGCCACCGGCCCCAGCGCCGCCACCGTTTGGAGGCTTTGCAGGAGCCGGCCATCACGCATCAACTCCATGAACCGCCGGACGAAGCTGTATCCGAGCATGTGGCCGATCTGGCACGCGTAGTGGAACGTCCGCCGTTCGTCCAGGAGCGGAGAGGCGGAGTCCTGTTGCTTGGCCGCGGAGAAGAGTTCGGAGATGTCCTTGACGAGTGTCCGTTCCATCTCGCTCGCCACTTGCATGCGGCGGCGCCACACGATGCCGGTGGCGAGGCCGCGGAGCCGCGTTCCCAGCCCCGGCCGTTTCGGCGGCTCGCCGGACTGCTCCAACAACTTCCTGAACAGCTCGCCGAGGATGGTGGGCTTGCCGCTGGTGCGGACGAAGCGGTCCTTGTAGTAGCTGTAGGCAATGTGGTACACGCTGTGCCCCATCATCACGCTTCCGCCGCAGGCGCCCGCAGCGTCGTGCTCCCCGCGCCGCAGGTGCGCGAGGAACTCGGTGACGTCCTGGGCGTAGGGCGTGACCGTGTAGGCCGCGCCGACGTGGACGCCGCTGTGGTCGTCGCTCCCGCCGGTGAACGACTTCTTCCACGGCTCGGGCCCGGTGGGGTCCATTCCATGGCGGTCGGCCATTTTCGCGATCAGGTCGGGCGTCAGGTTGCGGAAGATGGCATGGACGAGCTCCGCGGCGCGACGCTCCCGCATCCCGTTGATCTCCTCGAACCGCCGGAACATCAGGAGCAGCTTCTCGACATGGTCGATCGTCAGCCGGCCGTTGACCCGGTACAAAGGATGCGTGACCGACGCGATCACGTCTTCCTCGACGAGGTAGCGGTGCAGCTCGTAGAGGTTGGCCCGCAATTCCTGGATCATGCGGAACTGGGCCTCTTCGATGCCCGACACCAGCACGTGAACCTTGCAGCCGTCTTCGGGGAAATACGTGGTGATCTCGCTGGAGAGGAACGTGCCCTTCAGATGGGCGATCTCCAGGGCCCCTCCGATGCCGTTGTGGTCGGAAATCGTGACGAAATCCATGCCCCGTTGCTGCGCCCTGCGGTAGATCTCGAGTGGGTCGGCGAACGACTCGGGCGCTCCGATCCGCCGGAGGAACCACTCGCTCGGCCGGTCGGAGTGCTTGCTGTGGATGTGGAGGTCGGCCTTCGAGGATACGGAATCGTGCATCACCACGCCCCTCCTTCCCTGGAGAGATTGGGAAAGCGTTCTGAAAGCAACTGCTTCATGATCACCCCTTAGCCGCGTCCGGATCATGCCCTCTCAATTCTCCGCTGCGCCTGCAAGGGGGCCATGAGGGACCCGCTAGGAGACGGTTAGCTCTCGGCGGTTTTTTGACGAAACGCCGTGGATCGCTCCGTAACCGCTCGACAGTCCGGGACGGAAACGCTAACTTCCGCCAAGGGATGCCTTCTCCACCATCCGAGTCGAGCGCGGACAGCGGACAAGTGAGGACGCCGTGAAGACAACCGTGATCGGTGATGAGGAACGGACGGGCCGCCGGGCGTACAGTCTCGATGCCGGCATGCTCTCGGAGATCCTCGCCCACGCGAAGCCGTTGGGCCATGGTGAACAGGCCGCGACCTTGAACCTCGGGTTTGGGTTCGTGTACTACGGCCTGGTGCGGGCGATCCGGCCGCGACACGTCGTGGTGATCGGGTCGGGCTACGGCTTCAGCGTCGTTTGCCTGGCGCTGGGACTGAAGGACAACAAGTCCGGCTCGCTGAGCTTCGTCGATCCTTCCTATTCGCTCTTGCGCGACGGTCCCGCAAGAACCGTCGGCGGGGTCAATTTTTGGCGAGACCCCGGGCAGGTCCGGGAGCATTTTGCCCGGTTCGGCGTCGAAGGTCTTGTCACCCATTACCGGCTCACCAGCGAGGAGTTCTTCACCCGTTACGCGGAGTTCGGTCTGCCGTCGATCGATCTGGCGTTCATCGACGGCAATCACGCCTATGCCCACGTGCAACACGACGTGATCGCCTCGCTTCAGCACAGTCATCGCGGAACGTACCTCCTCTTGCACGATACGAACATCTACATCCGGGAGTTCTTCCGCCACGCGGGGGTGAAGCGCTGGCTGAAGAAGCAAGCAAACCCGCACAAGGCGGCCTTCGAGTACGTCGACTTCCCCTTCGCCTCGGGCGTCGCCCTGGTCCGCGTCCTGGAACCGAAGGTATGGAAAGAGCTCTCCTGATCGCGTCGGCCTGCGTCGGCGGCATGGCTTTGGCCCTGATCGCGGCGTATCTCTTCTGGCGCTACTACTGGTTCTGGCGCAACCCGGCCCGCACGGCGCCCGCGGGAGAAAACTTCGTCAGTCCCGCCGACGGGACGGTCGTCTACGTCCAGCGCGCCGCACCCCGCGAACCGGTGATCGTCTGCAAGCAGGGCAAGGCCGCGTCGATCAACGACATCGCTCGCGAAGACTTCGATTCGCCGAAGATCCTGATCGGGATCTTCATGAGTCCGCTGAGCGTCCACTACAACCGCGCTCCCCTGCGGGCGACCGTGGCCGCCAAGCGGCAGTATCCGGCCGTGGGAAGAAACCTTCCCATGGGCTCCATGCACTGGCGCTGCCTCCTGCGACGCCTGCCGATCTACGGGAACAGCCCCCACATCGTCCAGAACAACCGCGCCGTGACCCGCTTCTGCGGATCCTTCCGGGGAGAGGAGATCGCCTGCTACGTCGTGCAGATTGGCGGCGGGAGCGTCCACGGGATTGACGTGTTTCCCGAGGTCGGACAGGTCGTGGAGAAAGGGGAGATCTTCGGGATGATCCGCATCGGCTCGCAAGTCGACCTGATCGTGCCCGACTTGCCCGGATTGACCGTGCAGGTGACCCCGGGCGACCGGGTCGTCGCCGGCGAGACGATTCTCTTGGAGTAATCCCGGCGACGTATGGAAACCGAACGAGGAATTCCCGCGCGCCAAACGAAAGACTAACTGCTTGCCAACGACGTTCTAATCGTGCTCCTGCAGAATGGAGGTGGTTGACGGGGTGACGATCCTCGGGTGAGTGAGCGATTTCGCTCACGCAGTCCTGTTTCATTCACCGCGCGATCGCTTCTATGGACGAGCCATCTGCCATCGGAAAGCCACAACGCCGGCGGGGAGACAGACGATCCGATGGGGAAGCCTTGCGGCCACGGCAATTGGCGCCGACCGAGCCGTTCGGCGGCTCCTCGTCGTCCGTAGGGACGGTGCCCACTCAATTGCGCGAGTACCGGATTCTGGGGAAACTTGGGCAAGGGGGAATGGGCGCGGTCTACAAGGCCCAGCACACGAAGCTCGACAAGATCGTGGCCCTCAAGGTCCTGCCTGCCGACGCCGTAGAGGACGCCGAGTTGCAGGGCCGTTTCGACCGGGAGATGAAGGCGGTAGGCAAGCTGGACGATCCGCACATTGTGCGGGCCATGGATGCCGGCCGCTTCGAAGGCACTTCTTTCCTGGTGATGGAGTATGTGGAGGGGGCGGACTTGGCGGGGATCGTCAAACGGTGCGGTCCCCTGCGAATCGCCGATGCCTGCGAGGCAGTCCGGCAAGCGGCCTCGGGGCTCCGTCATGCGGACGAACACGCCTTGGTGCATCGCGACATCAAGTACGAAGGGGGCATCAGCCAGTTCGTGCACGACTGCCTCGAAGCCGTCTTCGCCCGCCTGCCCCTGGCCGACAACTACTTCTGGCGTGTCTACATGAGCGGCCGCTACGCTCCCCACTGTTGCCCCGAGTACCTCAAGCCGGAGAACTTCGAGAGGCTCAAGACCGGGCTGGCCGATCGCGTCGAGGTGCACACCGATTCGGTCGAAGGCTTCCTCGAGAAGAACGAGGTGGCCGTCTCGCGCTTCGTGCTCCTGGACCACATGGACTGGCTGGACGGACACCCGTTGCCGCTGCTGGAGCGGGAATGGCAGTGGATCGTCCGCCGCGCCGCCCCGCGGACCCGGCTAATCTGGCGCAGCGGCGGGTTGCGCACCGACTTCGTCGATCGAGTCCCCGTGACCGTCAACGGCAGCCCGACGCCGTCACCTTCTCCTATGCCCTCACCATGATCCCCGACTGGTATGCTGCCGTGGCGAATGCCGAGGCGATGCTCAAGCCGGGCGGAACGATCGGGGTGGTCGATTTCTACGTCTCGCGCAAGTACGCGCCCGACGGCATGACGCGTCATCGCTGGACGACCCGCGCCTTCTGGCCCCTCTGGTTCGGAATCGACAACGTCTTCCTGTCCCCCGACCACCTTCCGCTTCTGCAACACCGCTTTGAAACGCTCTCGCTGCGCGAAAGCCGCTCCAAAGTCCCGTACCTGCCTTTCGGGCGGGTGCCATATTATGTCTTCCTCGGAAAGAGAACCTCAGAGCCGCTTGCATCAGGCGGTGCTGCTGTCGTCGGTCTGCGATCCGAGTCCCCTGTCCATCGCAACAGTCTCGTCCGAACGACGGAATCAAAGCGGACTTCGTGACGGCGAACGAGTACGAAGTTATTGACACGGACAGGCACGCTACACCAACCGTTGGACGACGCTCGTCGGTCAAGGCTTTGCCGACGCTTTCATCCTCGGAGACTACGAAATCGTCGCCTCGCCTGTTCGACCTTAGCCCCGTCGCGGTCGAGACCTTGAACCAGGAAGCCGTCGCCTGCGAAGGCCGCCGTCAATCGCCCCTCTTCCGTCCAACGGGAGAGGAGAGACGGAGTTGCTTGGCTAAGGCTCCGCAAACGACAACACCTTGCCGTCGAGGGTCGAGAGGTACAGGCGTTTCCCGGCTGCTGCCAGTGCGTCGAACACGGGCGGGGCGTCGAGCCTGGTCTCCGCGATCGTGTGGCCGTCGACGGTTGAGACGATTCTCAACAGCCCGCCTTGGCTTCCCTGCCAGGCCGCCTCCTGCGAGGCGAGCGTCTTCTTCACCTCGGGATCATCGAAGTGCTTGAATGCCTGTTCCTCGTCGATCAGCTTCGGTGGGCCGGCAACGACGAGCCGCTCCCCGGAGAGCACCATGGCCCGCACCAACAGCGGCACGTCCTGGGTCCACGCGAGTTGCACGCGGTATTGGCCTCCAGCGCCTCCTTTGCCGTTGAAACGCAGGGCACGGCCAATCTTGCCTTCGACGACCTGCACGCCCTCGACTGTACCGTCGTTCTTCTGGCCGGAGGAGTCGATCGCATCGGGGCGGTCGAACGGGTACGCCAGGACGAGGCCTTCTTTCGTTGCTGGGGCGGTAGTTGCGGCGGCGTGCCCGCGGATCTCTTCCTCAGACAACGCTCGACGATAGATGCGGACCTCGTCGATAACACCCTCGAAGGGGCAGGGAGCTTGGCAGGGCCCGGCGCCTCCTTCGTCCGCACCGATCTGCATGGCCACGGCCGGGTCCGCCGTAATGAGCTGAGGGGTTCCGGCAGACGCTGCGAGTTGGCCGTCAATGTAGAGCTGCAACTCCTTGTCGGCCGTCAGCACTCCGGCCAGATGGACCCAGCGCCCCAGGACCTTGACCGGGCCGGCCACCGACGTCAGCTTCTCCGTGCTGCGGATTGCGAAGTGCGGGACGCCGCCCCGCAGGTACAACGCGTAGCCGTGGATCCCGCCGCCGCGGGCCAGGACGACGCCGTCCGGCCGATCGGACTTGATCCAGGCTTCCACGCTCCAGGGAGACTTCGCGGGATTGAGACTGGGCGATTTCGGCACCTTGACGCGCGACGGCTTTGCTGCGGCGTCCGACTCCTGCGCCGGGGGCGGCGCGATCTTCTCCGCGGCAAACAGGTGATCTTCCTTGGGGGTGGTCCAACGATAGTATTTCGGCTTGCGGCCGAAGCCGTACACGCGTTGGTCGTCGAACACCAGGATCCGGCCCGCAGGCGCGGCTTGCCCAGCCAGGTAATAGCCGCACCAGCCGCTGACGAACGTGCTGCCGTAGAGCCAGTAGGTGCGGTGCCACCAGGTGTCGTCGAGGAATCCGGTCGGAGAGAAGAGGTGCAGGTGCTCGCGGTACTGCGTGGGCGGGGGGGCCCCCTGATCGGCGCTCTTTCCTCGCGGCATCGGCACCAGCGGCAGACGCTTGCCGTCCATCGCGAAGGGCTGCGACCGCATGTACACCAGACGCCCGTCCGTGGAGAGGATGTCGGGCAGTGCGGTGGGCATGTTCAGCCAGCTCACGTACGCCTGGAGGTCCTTGCCGGACTGCGGGTCCTTGTCGTCGAGCACGGTCTGGCTGAGCGCCTCGCCGGTGCGGGGATCGAGGCGCCAGAGCGTCATGCCGCCGTCGAGAAACGCCGATCGGCCCGCCACACACCACGCCACCCCGTTCTCCACCAAGACGCTGCCGTGAACGGGCCAGACCGATTCGACTTGATCGAAAGCCACGAGTTGTTCATCGGAGGGCGCCACCCGGAACCGCCAGGCCAGCACGCCGTCGTCGGCGCGGAGGCAGTAGACCCAGCCGTCGGCCGACCCAAAGAGCACACGCCCCTGCCAGATCGTCGGCGGCGAGTCGACCTTGCCGCCGGCCGTGTAGGACCAGAGACGCCGGCCCGACCCGGCGTCCAAGGCGTGAACCGCGTGGGTCGCTGTGTCGGCGACGAAGAGCCTCCCCTCGGCGATCACCGGGCTGGTCAGCCGGCCGCCCAGGGCGACCTCCCAATCGCGACGCAGCCCATCGCCCACCGGCGTGCTGGCCCGCCCGCTCCGCGCCGGATCGTGGCGGTAGGTCGGCCAGTCGGTAGGAGAAGGGACTGGGGATTGGG
>CAYSGY010000007.1:0-38302 GCA_964430315.1 uncultured Planctomycetaceae bacterium | reverse complement strand
CTGCAACGGCAAGCACATCCCTGAGGTCAAGCTGGAATTGTGCCGCGCCACCGGGGCCAAGCAGAAGTACATGGAGTACAGGATGGAAGATGTGATCGTCTCGGGCGTAAGGCCGGGCGGCTCGGCTCACGGCGGGGAGACTCTCCCTTTGGAAGAGGTCTCGTTCAACTACGGCAAGATCACGTGGGCGTACACCGAGACCGACCACGAGACCGGAGCCTCGAAGGGCGACGTCAGGGCGAATTGGGATCTGAAGACCAACAAGGGCGAGTGAGCGAAGTAGGGTGGGCAACGCCCACCACTTCCTCCCTGTAGCGTTGCATTGGCACTTGGTGGGCGGTGCCCACCCTACTCGGCTTTGGCGGAGGACGTGTTGCCGCGGTCGAAGGCGGCGGCAAGTCGCCGCGTTCCCAAGGCGCATCGGCCGCGTCTCGCACCCAACGCCGAACCTGCCCGTTTCTCGGAACGGGCATCGGATTCAGGGACAACCCGTTCGGATTATCTCATTACCACCTGAACGAGGCTCGCCGGGGTGGTTCGGGATGATCGGATTATTCCGGGGTGGAGGGGTTGCAGAAGTCTTGACTTCTCGCGAAGGCTCGTTCACACTACGGGCGACGCTACAAAAGGCTGGGTCCAGCCTGAAGTGTAGTCCGAGGGACTTCAAATTCCCTAGTCGTCGCGCATGTCGTGCCGATGGTTAGGTAGGAGTGGAAGCGAGGGAGAAGCACTCGCGGGTCGCGGTTGTCCTCCGTCATCTTTTTCGTAAGGAGCCGTGTATGAAGAACCTGTCAAGAGCCCGATGGTTGAGCCGTTGGGCCAAGAGCGCGTTCACGCTCGTGGAACTGTTGGTGGTGATCGCCATCATTGGAATCTTGATCGCCTTGCTGCTGCCGGCCGTGCAGGCGGCACGCGAGGCGGCACGCCGGAGCACCTGCACCAACCAACTCAAGCAGATCGCCCTGGCCGTGCACAACTACCATGACCTCCACAAGGTGTTCCCGCCGGCCGTCTCCGGGTACCAGACCGTGGTTTACGGGAACGGCTGTCCGGGGTGGACCTGGTCGAATGGATTCAGTTGGCGGTGCTTGATCCTGCCTCAACTCGAGCAGATGCCGCTCTATCAGAAGATGGATTTCAAGTACCATATCCTCGATTGTTGGTTTAGCAGGGGCTTTCCTCGCATGGGTGATGCGGCGGCGACCGGCGCGTCTTCGCCGGGGTACACGATCATCCCGACCTTCATGTGTCCCTCCGATCCGACCAACAAGGTCGCCGCGGGCGCTTACTTCGATGCACCGACGAACTACCCGGGCATTTGGGGAGATCGGGTGGATGGCATTCAAACCAATCCGCCCCGAGGGATCTTCTCGGCCCGGTATCCCGTCTCGATGGCAAGTGTCATTGACGGAACCGCCAACACGGCCATGATCGGTGAGGTATACCGCGGAAAGGCGGCCACGCGCACCGGGGACAACACGAGCAACAACGGCCAGCGTTGCCGGCGATGGGTCGAGGAGACCGCCTACTGTGGCGCCGCGACGGGTATGATTGACGCGACCCTGGGAGCAATCGGAATACCCCCGAACTACCCCCAGAATGACTTGATCACCTGGAACGACAACGCTTGTGCGTGCGCCGGTTCCGGCGAACGCCGGCCCATTTCCAGCTTGCACCCCGGCGGAGCCCAGTGTGCGTATGCCGATGGCTCGGTGCATTTCATTCCCGAGACCGTCGATGCGACCGTCTGGAGAAACACGGGCTCCATGGCGAATAAGGAAACGAGCGTTTTCGTTCCGTGAGTCGTTCCCCAAGGCGGTTCCCGGCATGGTTGTCCGGCTCGATCACGCCGGCTGCGGGAACAGCCTTTGTGCGGGTGGAATCTCAATAGCGGATCGGAGAGGTTGAGGCTCCTGGCCGGTTGCGGACGACGCCAGATCGTCTGGGCGTTGCCATCCGGGCAGGGGCCTCGCTGTGTCGGGATTGACCAAGGTTCCTTAAACAACGGAAAGGAGTCACTTGCCGTGGCTCGTGCATCTTTGGGTTTGTCGGTGTTGGCGTTGGCGGTTCTCGTGGCCGGGTGTGACGGGGGGGCGAGTCAGAGGACCAAATTGGAGGGTAAGCAAGCTCCGACTTGGCCTGCGCTCCAGGCATTTCAGGGCGAAGGCGGCTTCGTCACCGTGGGGATGGGCATCGACCGCGAGGGCCCCCAGTCGGCGAAGAAGGCGGCCGCTTCGGCCAGCTTCAAGCAACTGCTGGACAACCTGGACAAGGAGCCGATTCCCTCCTCGTTCGCCACCGCCGCACGGGAAGCCGCCAAGAAGGACGTCGTCGATTCGCTGCGAAAACTCGCGGAGGCAGGATCCGACGACGAAATCAAGAAGCTCTGGGACAAAGCCAAGGCGAGCATGCAAACGCTTACTTCGCCTTGACGACTTCCGCCTTGCCCAATCGTGACTACCCGAGAGGCAGGCCTTCCCACCAAGAGACGCGCCCTGCTAGCGGGGTACCAACAAACCCTGGGTCAGCCTTCTCGCGGGTTTCTCGGCAAGTGCAGATGTGTCGCCTCCGCATGGGATCGTGATTCGGCTTGACTTTCCGGGGGGCCTGGCTCAGACTGAAGGACAACGCTACTAGGCCGGGTCCGGCCTGAACGGGGGTTCTGGCGAGTCTTCTCCCTCGTCGTGCCGGGATTCTTGCCGATGCGTAAGTGGAACGCCGGACGGGGAGAGCGGCACGGGTCGGCTATTCCTATTTGTCTGTCATCTTTGGAAGGAGGAGCGTATGAGGAACCTCTCACGATCCCGATGGCTCAGCCGTTGGGCCAAGAGCGCGTTCACGCTCGTGGAACTGTTGGTGGTGATCGCCATCATTGGAATCTTGATCGCCTTGCTGCTGCCGGCCGTGCAGGCGGCACGCGAGGCGGCACGCCGGAGCACCTGCACCAACCAACTCAAGCAGATCGCCCTGGCCGTGCACAACTACCATGACGTCCACAAGGTGTTCCCGCCTGCCGTGGCAGGGTATACGGGGACCGCGACAGTCTACCCTAACTGTGCGGGGTGGTACCTCTCCAATGGTTTCAGTTGGCGCTGCTTGATCCTGCCTCAGCTCGAACAGATGCCGCTTTATCAGAAGATGGACTTCCGGTACGAGATCGGCGGCTGTTATCCCCCTGGAGCAGGCCGGGGATTCCCTCGCATGGGTGATCCGGCGGCGACCAACGCAAACTCACCCGGTTACACCGTCATTCCGACCTTCATGTGTCCCAGCGACCCGACAAATAAGCAAGGAAGCGAGGCGCCCACGAACTACGCGGGGATCTGGGGCGACAACCCGTCGTTGACGAATAATCCGCCCCGAGGCATCTTCGCCGCGAGGTATCAAGTCACGATGGCAAGCGTCACCGATGGCACGGCCAACACCGCCATGATCGGCGAGGTGTTCCGCGGAAAGGCGTGCGATCACGTGACCAGCGGCGTGGGGGCGCTCAACAACCAGCGTTGCCGTCGATGGGTTGAGGAGACCGGTTATTGCGGCGCCGTCACGGGCAACATCGAGAACAGCGTGGCGCTCGGGTTGCCGCCTAACGACCCCCGGAACGACCTGATTACCTGGTCGGACCAGAGTTGCGGAGGGTGTTTCAATAGTTCGGATCGCCGGCCCATTTCCAGCTTGCACCCCGGTGGGGCGCAGTGCGCCTATGGCGACGGCTCCGTGAAGTTCATCCCGGAAACGGTGGATGGGACCGTCTGGAGGAACACGGGCTCGATGGCCGGGCAGGAATCGAACGTCTTCAACCCGTAAGGCGTTTCGGAGGTCGTTGTCCAGCGAGGCCTGGACTCGTGCGGGATGGAAGATGCGGCGCACGGCGGTTCTCTCCGGATGCTGGATTGGCCTCTTCATGGTTTGGGGGTGGGTGGGATGTGCTCCGAGAGCCCCGTCGCCTCCCGTTGAAGAAAGCCGCCATTGGGAGGGTGCCTCGAAAGCGCCGGCGCCCGGGGTCTGGCCTCAAGCGCCGCCCGAGCCAACGTCGCCAACGTCGCTGCCATCGGGGCCTTTCCAGTTCGTCGAGGTCGCCGAGAAGGCGGGCGTTCGTTTTCTGCACCATTCGCCCCCGACCGAGCAACGGCACGCCCATTTGACCTACGGCTCGGGGATGGGATGGCTCGACTTCGACCGCGACGGCTGGCCGGACCTGTACTGTTGCCAGGGAGCGACCTATCGCCCCGGTAGCTCCGGCGAGAAGCAGCCCCGTCAGGTCGATCCGAGCAATGTGTTGTACCTCAACCGGCAGAACGGTTCGTTCGCCGACGTGACGGGGCCGGCCGGGCTCGTCGAGGCGACCTACTCGATGGGAGTGGCCGCCGCGGATTACGACAACGATGGCTTCCCGGACCTGTGCGTCACCGGATACGGCGAGAATGTCCTGTATCACAACAACGGCGACGGGACGTTCTCCAGGCAGACACTTCCCGGCGGGAGGTGTCCGGGCCGCATGAGCGCGAGTTGTGCCTGGGCCGACGTCGACGGGGACGGGAACCTCGACCTGTACATCACGAATTATGCCCAGTTGGGCCCCGAGGACTACCCGCTGTGCGAGCACGTCGAGGGCGACACGAGGATGTACGTGGTCGCCCTTCCACGCCTGCTGCAGGCGCTGCCCGACTCGCTGTACCGGAACGGCGGCGATGGGCGGTTCGTGGACGTCTCGGCCGAGGCGGGTATCACCGCCGAGTCCGCCCGATGCGGGCTGGGGGTCGTAGCGGCGGACCTCGACGCGGACGGCGATGTGGACTTCTACGTGTCGAACGACATGGGGCCGAACTTCCTTTGGGAGAACCAGGGCCACGGCAAGTTCGTGGACCGCGGCCTGGAGGCGGGAGTGGCCTTCAATCGCTACGGGGCTTGTGAAGCCGGAATGTCGGTCGAGGCGGCGGATTTCAGCGGCAGCGGGCGGTTCGACTTGTTCGTGACGAACTTCTTCCACGAGACGAACACCTTCTACCGGAACGAGGGAAACCTGCTGTTCAGCGACGTCACGCCCGCCATCGGGTTGGGCGCGCCCTCCAAGCTCAGGCTCTGCTTCGGCACGGTCGCGCTCGACTTCGATCAGGACACCTTCCTGGATCTCCTGGTGGTCTGCGGTCATGTCCACGATCGGCTGAACGAGATCGGCCGCGACGAACCGTTCGCGCAACGGCCGCTGCTGTTTCACAACGAGCGCGGCTTGCAGTTCCGCGAAGTCTCGGCCGGCGCCGGGGGGTATTTCACGACGCCGCACGTGGGGCGCGGCGCCGCGGCAGCCGATTTCGATCGCGACGGAGACGCCGACGTGGCCGTCCTCCACCTGAACGGCCCGGCCGCCCTGCTGCGTAACGACACGACTCCTGCCGGCGGCTGGCTGCAACTCGAACTCGTCGGGACGAAGAGCAACCGTAGCGGCGTCGGCGCCGTCGTGACCGTCGATCTCGGCCGGCAGTCGCTGGTCCGCACGCGTCAGGCGGGCTCGGGGTACTGTTCCTGCGGCGAGGAACGGCTCTTGATCGGTGTGGGCGACGCGGCCCGCGTCCCTCGCGTGACGGTCCGTTGGCCTGGCGGCCTTCAGGAATCATGGACGGACCTTCCGGTCAACACGTTCCATCGGCTTGCGGAAGGGGCAGGCCGGGAATAGGGAGCCGGCATGGCGCATGGATTCGGAAGGCCATTCCTCCCCGTTGTGTCGGTGAGGTCGTTGCCGGATAATGGAAGTCGATGAGAGCGGGGATGTGCGGGAGGGGTTGCCGATCCGTCCTGCAACGAGTCGGCAGCTTGACGGTTGACAGGATCCAGCATCCACGGGGTTCTTTCTATGGCGGCCGAGTTTGACGCCTCCGCAAGGACCGGGACGAGCCGCGTCGAGCGGCTTTGCCAGGCGTTGGCCGTCATGGCGGCGCTGTGGGCGGCCCTATCGGTCGCGCTTTGGCTCCGTCGCCCGTCGCCCCTGGAACTCGCTGCCCACGTCATCGCGGAGGGCCAATTGCCGTTGGCCGTCGAGTGCTATCTGGTCCATCTGGCCCGGCATCCGGAGGATTGGCGCGCGAGGCTGGAACTGGCGGCCGTGCTGGACGGTATCGACCCGCTGCAATCGCTCGTCGAACTGCGTAAGATCCCGCCCGAGGCCGAGGAGTCCCCGGAGGCGCTGCGGTTCATCGCCCGGGTCTGCCTGGCTCGCGGGCGCGACCAGGAGGCCAAGGAGGCGCTCTTGGCCTTGGAGGCGAAGGAGCCGGACGACGGTTGGGTCCAGACGGCGCTCGCCCAGACGTTCTATCGCCAGCGGCAGATCGCGCTCGCGCTGCACCACGCGCAGCGGGCCGCGGAGCTCGATCCTTCGCAGTCCGGCGTCCATTTCCTCTTGGCGGAGCTGTTCGACGATCTCGATCGCCATGCGGCGATGATTCCTCCTTTGCGCACGGTGCTCGATCTCGAGCCGGAGAACTACGCCGCCCACTTGAACTTGTGTTACGCTTACGCCAAGACGGGCCAGCCCGGCGAGGCGCGTCGGGAGGCCGTGTGGTGCCTGACGCGCAACCCCAAGGACGTCCAGGCCCGCCGCTGGCTCGCAACGGCGGCGCGGGATCAGGGCCGACCCGAAGAGGCCAAGGCCGAAATCAAGAAAGCACTGGAGTTGGCCCCCGAGGACCTCCATTGCCGGTTGCTTGAAGCGGAATTGCTCCTCTTCGACCGCCAGGCGGATAAGGCGTTCGATCGCCTTCGGCCGCTCTACCAGCACTACCCGGACGAATTGCGCCTGGTCTCCTTGTTGGCTCAGGCGGCCGCCTCCGCGGGGCGGTCCCAGGATGCGGAGAAGTTCCGCCAAGAGATCCAACGCATACGACGCATGAGACAACGCTAGCCATGATGCACCCGCACTGGGCCCCCGGCCGACGGACGAGAATCGTCGTGTGGCTCGCGATCACCGGCCTCTGCATGGCCGTCGCCGGGCTGCCGCTGGTGCGCTCGTCGCACGAGCGGGCCCTGCGGCATTCCGAGGAGGTGTTGGCCGACGTGGTGCCGGGCTTCGGACTCTACGTGGACGAACGCGTGTGTGCCGAATGCCATCCGGACCAGGCAGCGTCCCATGCGCAGACGGGCCACGCACAGACCCTGCGCCCGGCCGCGGCGTGGCCGCTCGCTTCGGCCCTCGACAAGATGGCGTTTCAGGACCCGGAACGCCGCGTGAAGTACCACTACCACTTCACTCCCCAGGAAGGCCTGTTGGTGACCGTTCCCGAGCGGCTCGGCAAGGACTCCTTCCCGCTCACGTACGCATTCGGCGCAGGGAAACTGCGAGTGACGTTGGTGACCTTGATCCCCAACCGGCTTGGCCAGACGGTGGGGATCGAACACCGCGTGTCGGTTCGCGGCGGCCAGAAGGGGCCCGTCCTGGAACTCACCCCGGGCCACCAGGGACATGCCCCGGGTCAGGACGTCGAACAGTTCGGCCGCGTGATCGATTCCGCGGCCCTGGGCCGATGTCTGGAGTGCCATGCGACGCGGGGAGAAATTCGCGGTCTTGAAATCCAGGGCCTGGAGCCGAACGTGGGCTGCCAGAGCTGCCACTGGCCGGGACGCGAGCACGTGATCGCGATGCGTGAGGCCAAGGCCCGGGGCGAGGAGGTTCTTCGTCCTCCCAAGCCGAAGCCGCTTGAAGAGATTCGCGCTTGCAGCCGATGCCATCTCCAGTCGGTCGCCGAGGACGACTTGAAAGGCATGCCCGGCCACATCCGCAGCGTCCGGGTCCAAGCCTCCGAATTGCTGCAAAGCCGCTGTTTCACCCAGTCGGAGGACCGGCTTGGCTGTTCGACGTGCCACGATCCGCATGCGCCGATCTCCGTCGATTCGGCCTCTTATGTCCAACGGTGTCTGGATTGTCACGGGGCGGGGAAGTCGGTCTCGTGCCCTGTTTCGCCGAAGACGGACTGCGTGCGGTGTCACATGCCGGTCGTTGCGGCGGAGAAGGAAAGCCAGCGGCACGATCACCGTATCCGAAAGAAGTGACCTGGAATCGTGTTCGGTCCTTGGGTCTTAGGGCTTTGGCCTTAGGGCTTTGGTCTTCGCGTCAACCTCCCAAGACCCAAAACCCAAAACCCAAGCCCATTTCGGCTTGGACGCAACACCCATGTCCGAATCTACCGGGCCATCGAAGGCCATCCCACCGCAGCCCCGTCTCAGCCGGCGACGCCTGTGGCTGTTTCGTCTCGTCGCCGTGGTCCTGTCCATCTCGCCTCTGCTCCTCCTGGAAATCGGCCTGCGCCTCGCGGGCTATGGGAACGAGACCCGTCTGGTCGTGCCCGTCCCCGGGGCTTCGGTGCCGGGCACCCACCGGCTGAACCCTGCTGCGGACCGCGCCTACTACGGGCCGATGGATCTGTCGGGGCCGGAGCCGCGACTGTTCGTGTTGCCGAAGCCGAAAGGGCTCTACCGCATCCTGGTTGTCGGGGGCTCCACGGTGGCGGGCTTTCCATTTCCCTTCGAGTTGGCCATGCCGCGCCAATTGGAGATCGTCCTGCGGCAACAATCGCCGGACCGGCAGTTCGAGGTCTTGAATGCGGGGATTACGGCGATCAACTCCTTCAGCGAAGTGGACATCGTGCGGCAGGGCATCGCCTCCGAGCCGGACTTGATCCTGGTCCATTCCGGGCACAACGAGTTTTATGGCCCGGGCGGTGCGGCTTCCACGGCCAGCGTCTTCACCCCGGGGCTGCATCCGCTGTTGCAGGTCCTGCGGCGTCAACGGGTGTTTCAGCTTGCCGGCTCCGTGTTGCGCCGTCCGCCGAAGGGAAATCCGCAGGAGATCCTGCCTGCCGACGTTTCAATCCCATGGGACGGGCCGGTTTTCGCCCGTGCCCGGGAGTCTTACGAGGCCAATCTCCGCCAGATGGCGGCCCTGGCGGTCGAAGCCCGGATTCCGATCCTCCTGACGACCGTCCCCTGCAATCTCCGGGATCAGTGTCCGATGCACTCGCTTTCCCGGTCCGACCTGACCGACCAACAGCAGCAGGAGCAGGTCGAGCGGTACAAGGCGGCTTGCCGGCACGCCTCGTACCGGGAGTACGAGGCGGCGTTGGCGGCGCTCACGGCAGCCCGCCAACTCGACCCGACCAGCGCGATCCTGGCCTATCGGGAAGCGCAATGCCTGGAGATGCTCGGGCGCAAGCGTGCGGCGGCCGATGCCTATGTCCTGGCCGGCGACCTGGACGGTTGCCGGTTCCGAGCGCCCAGTTCCTTCAGCGCCGCCGTCCAGCGCGTTGCGTCCGCAGGCCCGGACACGGTTCTGTTCTGCGACGTCGCCGTTCGTCTCCGCGAGCAATCCGAGTATCCTGAGCCGGGCGAGGACTTCTTCCTGGAACACGTACACTACAACCTGGAGGGGACCTGGCGTGTCGCGTTGATCCTCGGCAAGTTCATCCACGAGACGCTTCTGCACGCCGAGTGGCGGCCCGAACGCGTTCCGAGCGACGAACGCCGGGATGAGCTGCTGGGGGTCACTCCCCTGGACCGATTGGCGGTGGAGAGCTACGCCCTGATGATGGTGGAAGCCTGGCCGTTGAATCTCTCTCCGGATTGCGCCCTCCAGAGCGAACGGATCCGAACGCGGCTGCGGCAGGGCCTTGGTGCGCTCTCCCCCTTGGAGCGGAAGATCTTCGCCGATTTGAACCTGGACACGATCCAATACGAAGTGCTACTCGGCATGGCCGCGGGCTATCGGGCCGCGGGGCGCGAGGATCTCGCCCGAGAGATGCTTCGCCGGCACCGGCAGCGGCGTCCGTGGGATACGTCCGGACTGGAGATCGCTCCGGTTTCTCCGAGACAATAGGTGCCGCAGGGCACGATCCGCTTCGAGTCCTCAGTCACTCCCGGAAGAGGAATCGGTGTCGGTGCGGCGGGCACGCCCGCAAACGGCGTCCACGATAGCCCGTGCCGTAGCCGGAACGGGCGTGGGGGTCAGCTCCGGGGCGTTGTACGTCTTCAGGAAACGGTCGTAGAACGTAGGATCCTTCTGCGGCAGCAGCACCGGCTTGTGGGCGCGGCCCTCTTCGTCCACGAAGCTGAAGTAGAGCCGGGCGAAGATCCCGTCGCGTCGCTTGCTGGCGAACACAATCCAGCGGCTGTTGCTCGACCAACTGTGCCACGACTCGCTCCGCGGGCTGTTGATGTCCAGCCGGTTGTACCGCCGCGTGGCCAGGTCCATCAGGTACAGGTCGCTCGACGCCTGGTACACAGGGAATGAGCCGTAGTCGCACATGCAAAACAAGAGCCAACGCCCGTCCGGGGATATCCTCGGCTCCAAGATGCTCAACCCCGTGTCTTTGGCGAGGAGAACGGGCTCCGGGCTTCCCCAATGTTGGGACTCGGCGTCGTAGCGGATTCGCATCAAGTCGTAGCGGACTTCGCGGTGGCGGTCCTTGGGCATCGGGTCGGTGCTACAGAAGTACAGGTAGCGGCCATCGGGGGACCAAGTCGGGAACGTCTCGACGCGGTCGCCGCGGGAGATCGCCGGCGTGGTGGTGACCGTGTTGGAATCGGCATGGTACAGCGCCAGGTCCGACTCGACGTCGAACACATCGCGGTTCTCGCCCACGGCGTGGAAGAACAGGCTCACTTCGCTCGCAACGAAGGCGGCCACTTGCCCATTGGGATGCCACGCGATGTACCCGGCCAGCGACTTCGTGATGCGCCCCCGCTTCGACTCAGCGTCGAGGACCAATTGGCGGCTGTCCACCTTCGTGACGTGTCCTTCCCGGACCACGATCATGCCGTTCAGGTCGGAAAGCTCCGCGGAACCGCGGGAATGCAGGATCATCCGGTCGGGGTGGTGGAGCGCAAAGGTGTGACAGTTCACACAGCCGCCCCCGCCTCCGAACGATCGGGCGTTCACGACGACCGATTCCTTGTACGTCTGCACGTCCCGCTGGTAGATGGCTACATTGACAAAGAAGGTGTAGATCGGCTTGATGAGCCGGTAGCAGAGGTACCGGTCGATGTCTGCCTCGGCGATCGTGTTTTCGAAGGGCTCAAAGCGAGTCCATTGCCCGTCCGAACCGCGGACGCACACTTCAAAGGTCAGCCTTCCGCCCCGGTTGGCGTCCAACAACTGCTGCCATGCTCGCAGAGGGATCTCGATCGTTCCGTTCGCGCTCGTCACGTCGATTGTTTCCCCTCGGTCCCCCCGGATCCGTACCCGGTAGTCCGTGCCCGGTTCCTCCACCAGGAAATTAAGCGGCGCGATGTTCGGAGGGATGACCGTGCCGCGGTAGTCGGGCATGATCCGCGGGGGCCGAGATACAGACTCCGCGGACTCCAACTCCGTCTCGCCGCCCGGCCCCGCCGCGAAGACCCAGAAGATCCAGGCGGCGCCCACGAGGCCGGCGGAGATGATTGCGTAGATGGCCGGTCTGTTCATCTTCAGGTGGCGACTCGCCGCGCAGATTGTCTCATGGATGCTTCCACTCCGATCGTTCCTTGCTCGCAGCGGGGTCGGGCCGGCAGATGGCCTCCACAAGTTGCCGCTGCGTGGCCGGGACGGGCGTGGGGGTCAACTCCGGGGCGTTGTACGTCTTGAGGAAACGGTCGTAGAACGTCGGGTCCTTCTGCGGCAGCAGCACCGGTTTGTGGGCCCGGCCCTCCTCGTCGACGAAACTGAAGTAGAGCCGGCCGAAGACCCCGTCCCGGCGTTTGCTGGCAAAGACGATCCAGCGGCTGTTGCCCGACCAACTGTGCCACGACTCGCTCCGCGGGCTGTTGATGTCCAGACGGCGATAGCCCCGCGTGCCCAGGTCCATCAGGTACAAGTCGCTCGAAGGCTGAAACACGGGGAACTCGCCGTAGTCCGACATGCAGAACAGAAGCCAGCGCCCGTCCGGGGAAATCCTCGGCTCCGAGATGCTAAGCCCCGTATCCTTGGCCAGGAGCACGGGCTCCAAGTCGCCGAAGCGTCGGGACTCCGCGTCGTAGCGGATTCGCATGAGGTCGTAGCGGACCTCCCGGTGACGCTCCACGGGCATCGGGTCCGTGCTGCAGAAGTAGAGGTAGCGGCCGTCGGGCGACCAGGTCGGAAACGTCTCGACCCGATCCGCCCGCGAGATCGCCGGCGCGGTCGTGACCGTGCTGGAGTCGGCGTGGTACAGGGCCAGGTCCGACTCGACGTCGAACACGTCGCGGTTCTGGCCGACCGCGTGGAAGAACTGGATCATGTCGCCGGCGCCGAACGCGGCCACTTGCCCGTTCGGATGCCACGCGATATACCCCGCCATCGACTTCGTGACGCGTCCCCGCTTCGACTCGGCATCGAGAACCAGTTTGCGGCTGTCGACCTTCGTCACCCGTCCTTCACGAACCACGATCATGCCGTTCAGGTCGGAGAGTTCGCCGGTACCGCGGGAATGCAGGATCATCCGGTCGGGGTGGTGCGGCGCAAACGTGTGGCAGTTCACGCAGCCGCCTCCCCGCCCGAACGACCGGTTGCTCACAACCACCGATTCCTGGTAGGTCTGCACGTCCCTCTGATAAATGCCCACGTCGACGCGCAGAATGTGAATCGGCCTGATGAGCCGGTAGCAGACATAGCGGTCGATCTCCGCGTCGGCGATCGTGTTCTCGACCGGTTCAAACCGCGTCCACTGCCGGTCCGAACCGCGGACGCACACCTCGAAGATCAGCTTGCCGCCACGATTGGCCTTCAGCAGCGAACGCCACGCTCGCAGCGGAATCTCAATCGATCCGGTCCGACTCGCCACGTCGATCGGTTCTCCCCGGTCTGCCCGGATCCGCGCCCAATACTCCGTGCCCGGTTCGTCCACCAGGAAATTGAGCGGCGCGATGTTCGGTGGAACGACCGTGCCGCAGTAATCGGGCACGATCCGCGGGGGCCTAGGGACCGCCGTTGCCTCCCGATCCGGATCGCCGCCCGGCCCAACCGCGAAGACACGGAACAGGCAGGCGGCAATCACCAGGCCGACGCAACCGATTCCAGAGAGGACCACCCTGTTCATCGCGACGGCCTCGTCTTCCCCGACCGTGCATCGCTGCGACCAAACACGTAGAAGAAGAAGTAGGTGTCGCCAAAGTCGCGGTGCAGGGCCGCGAAGGCGGCGTTCGGATCTCCCTGAAAGCGAGCCGCGGCCCGGACGAACTCGGCGCTGCGCCGCTCCGTCTCCGGACGGATCTCGCGCACCGGCAGGGCGATCGCCCGCGGGCCGGCCACGTTCCGATAGACCAGGATCGCCTCCTCGCAGTACCGCGGCAAGCGAGTCTGGCCGAAATCATCGAACCGGTGGAGATTCGCAATCACCTTGTCAATTTGCCGGGTGAGCAGGTAGTAGGCCGTCAAGTACTCGAACGCCATGCGGTTCTTGGGATTGCGATGGAGAAGCTGTCCCAGCATCGTCTCCAGGTCCAGCTTTCCGGTATCGTCTTGTTTCAGCATCAACTCCCGACGCGAAGCGACCTCGGGCACGCCGGCGAGCGTCGGGTCGGCCTCCAGTTGCCGGAGGCACTCGCTCGCCCACCCGCGGTGCAGGAGGCTGCGCTCGAGCACCGCCAGGAACCTCCGCGCCGCATCCGGCTCGCCTTTGATCACGTGGAGGTAGACCAGGCGCTTCAGAGTTCCGGGCCGTTCGCCCAACATCTCCAGTGCCTCGTAGGCCATGTGCTCCGATTCGTTGATACGGCCGAGGTCGAAGAGGATGTCGCCGCACTCCAGGGGCACCCGCTGGGCGGTGTCGTTCAGACTCTCGAAGTGCAGCGTCAGGGCCGGCACGGAGTCCGCCACCTGAGGATATTCAAACATCCGCTCCAGCAACTCACCGCGATGATACAGGGCCCGATTGACCTGAAACACGTTCCAGGCATCCGACGGGGGAAGACGTCGAGCGCAGGTCAGGACGTCTTCCCATTGCTGACGTTCCGCGCTGGAAGCCACCGCCAGGGAGTCGTGCGTCGGGGCGTCGAAGAAGAAGACGTCGGCCGCAATGCCGCAAGCGATCAGTGCCGCCCAGGGGACCGCCGAGCGGAGCCAGGACCTCGGGCCGTTTGCAGCCCCGGCCACCGCGTCGCCTTGTTGCGACGAGGGTTGCGATTCGGGAGGGTCGGACGGTCCATCGGCTCCGCGCCCTCGCCATGTTGCCGCCAGGGCTACGACTGGAAAGAACAGCAGCAGCGCCATCCGGATCGCCCGGCTCAGCAGCGCGGAGGACGGCACGGCCAGCCAGTATCTCTCCGTCGGGAGAAAGATCCCCCGGTAGGTATCCTCAAGGCTCAGGACCCAAAGCCATCTGCTTGCGGCGACCGGCACGATCGCGGCAGCCATGACCCACACCGCGCCCAGCCATCGATGGCGGCAGACACGCCACTCGAAGATGCCGGCCAGGAGGGCGAACACCACGTACAGCCCGGCGGCGGCCCAGTACGCCAGCGCAGAACCGGCCGCAAACGCCGTCCACCGAACGGCCCAGTGCCGGCGGCCCAGACGCACGTACCCGACGGCCAACCCCAGGACCACGCAAAGCCCCACGCAGACGCGGACAGGGTGGTGGTAGCGATCCAACATCATCAGGATCAGGAGCGAAGGGACAAGAGACACGACCGGGCCGGGCGTTCGTCCCATGGCGGCCATAAGCTGGCGCGTCGCCAGGCAGACGAGCACGGCCAACGAGGTGATCACCAGCGCGCCGAGCCAGCCCAGCGCGAGCAGGGGAGACAAGAAGGCGGATGCGTACTCGACGAGTCCGCCCGGCGGATTCACCAAGGAGCGGAAGAAATGGGCGTCGAACAAGAAGACGGCGGGATTCTGCTGATAGAACAACTCCGGCCGGACGCGGAGCAATACGTAGAAATAGAAGACGACGAACCAACCCGCGACCGGCGCGAGCGCCCCCAGACGCCGCCAGTTCCGGTTGTCACTCTGCATTCCGTTCTCCGCGGACGAGCCAAGGGTACAACGTCATCCTTCCTCCACGAGTCGGAGTCCCATCAGGTGCGCCAAGTGCCGAAGGTCCCGCGTGTGGTCGCCGTAGTAGGCCACGCGGTGCAGGGAGGCGTAGTAGTCCTTCGCGCTGGCGCCGAGCGCCCCGCCGCCCCAGTGGTAGAGCAGCTTCGTGGCGTCGTTCACTTCGGCGACGAGTTCCGTCCGGCAGCCGCGCTCGGTTCCCGCCGGCACCTCAGGCACTTCGACGATCTTCCCGGTGAAGACCAGAAGCGTGTCGAGGTGGATCATCTTGGTGAAGGTCAGTTTCTGCCCGATTGGGTAGTGGACCTCGGGGACGGCGCCGCCGCGGAGTTCGGCGTGTCGGCGCAGGAGGTAGGTCGCTTCCGGGCCGCCGGGGCCCTCCATCTTGAGCGGGGCGGAACAGTGGGAGAGATGAAAGACGTTCCTGGCCATGTCGACGCCGGCGGCATTGCCCAGGAAGCCGGCACGATGGAAAGCGTACTGCATGGTCAGCATGGTCAGCACGCAATCGGCGTCCCCGTCGCAGGCCGCCGGAATGCCGAGGCCGTTCAAGCGGGAGAAGCCCAGGCAGGGGAAACCGCGGGGAAGCCAGCGCATGCACGTCCCCACGCAAAGCGCCTGAACGCCACTCTCGGCGATCAAGCGTTCGAGGGCCAGGCTTGCGCGAGCGGCCTTGACGACGTCCTCGCGCGTCGGCTCGACGACCTGTTTGGCCCCGTCGATCCACCGGGTGGCCTCCGCCTCAGCCGCCGCCGCGTCCGCGGCGGCCAGGACCTCGTCGTAACGGCCGTCGGGGATTGCCACGAGTTCCACGCCGAGACGCTCCTTGACCTTCTCGGCGGCGAAGGACTCGGGCGTTCCCTTGAAGGGAGGCGAGACGAGGACGCGGCTCTGCCGCAAGCGCGGGATGACGCGCAAAAGCGACGCCGCCCGCTCCAAGTCCCCGAAGTCGCTCGAGTTGAAAAGTGTCACCCGATGCCCCTCCTCCAGCCACCGCGGCACGAGGCACCAGTCGTGCCCGCCGATCACCGGCAAGTGGAAGACGGCGGCGGGCCGACGCTGCTGGAAGACCACGGGCATCACCCGGCTGAGGCCGAAGATGCTGGCGCTGATCGCCAGAACGGGGGCGTCCGGGCCGGCCTTCTCCAGCAGCCGCGCGGCCTCCTCGGCGTTGGTCGCCTGGCCCACGATGAACTCCACATCGCCGAGGTTCTTCGCGGCCTCGGCCAGGCGATTCTTCGCGGCCTCGATCTTGGCTTCGGGAGTCCCCCAGCTTTGATTGGCGGGAGCGCCGGCAACCATCGCGCAGATGCGGACCTTGGACGGCAGCGGAGACGCGGCGCTCGCTTTCCCGTCCCCAACCGCCAGGCTGCTTGCCGCCCATGCCACACCGCCCAGCGCCCCGGCGGTCCCGATGAATTCCCGGCGCGTGCATTGTTCGCACATGAATCGTCCCTCCCCGTGCCTACCTCGGGTCCGGCAGCCGCAGGAATCTGCGACCTCGCGGGAACCCAGCGTACCTCAGTATGCTGCGCCCCGGAGCGCTGGTCAATCAGGGGGTGCGGACGGGACGGGAAAACGCGCCGGCTATTGCCCTACGCTCGGTGTGCGGGTAGAGTCGCCATCGACGCGGTTCGCTCTTCTCGCAGGGCAAGGCCACGCGGAAGAAGACCAACAGCCAATGGCCGGCACCTCAGGAGTCTCTCATGGACAGGCGACAATTCTTCAAGACCGGCGCCAAGGTGGCCGCGGCAGGCGCGGCCGTTTCGCTGCCGGCCGACAGCATCCCGGCAGCGGGCTCACCCGCCGCCAAGGCGGCCAAGGTCGCGTGCAAGGCGTCGCCGATTCTCGTCAGTTACTCGGCCGACGACCACCGGCGGCGCCTCGGCAACATCGCGACCTGCACGCGGAAGATCCGCCGGTGCATGCGCAAGCACCTGGTCACCGACTATCTCCCCGCCCAGTGCGTCTACAACCTGGGCGAGTATCCCAGCCGCAAGCCGTGGGAGCCGGGAGACTACGACGAAGCGGAGCTCGACCGGCTCAAGGGGCACGGGATCCAGTTGATCCACGTGATGGACGAATGGAACGACCGGTACGGGCTCTTCGGAGGCAATAAGCTGACCGCGGTCAATCCGGAGGGATTCCGCCGGTTCGTGAAGATGGTCCACCATCGCGGCATCAAGATCCTCGCCTATGCCTCGAGCGGGTACTTCGCGGGGAGCGATCCCGATTACCGCACGGAATGGTCGCGGCCCGGCGATGCCATCGGCGGTTGGTGGGACCTGCCGCGGTGCTCGCCGGCAAGTCCCGGCTGGCGCGCCTATTTCCTGCCGCGCATGGTGCAGATCCTGGAGGATTATGAGCTCGACGGTCTTTACAACGACTGGGGGTATGTCCCCAATGCCGCGAAGCGGATCAAGCAGCCCGCCCCGGATGAGATCCTCGCCTTCCAGGAGACTCCGCAGTACGATGGGGCCGTGACCGACCTGTTATACCTCATCTACGCGGAGGTGAAGCGGCGCGGCGGCATCTACAAGGTGCACGCGGATTTCACCAATGAGCCCCTGACGGGCGGGCTCAAGGTCTACGACTACCTCTGGGTGGGCGAGAACGTCGCCAATGCCGACGGATTGCGCGAAGCAACGAAGAACCATACGCCCTACGTGGTCCCCTGCATCCAAGGGACGGCGGCCAAGATCGAAGGCGAGAGCGAGCACTTCCTGCACTCGATTCCCTACATGCAGTTCCCGTTGCTCCAGGGCGGCCGGCCCCTGACCGGGGAACGGGGCGTCCTCCCCATTCCGCGTTTGCCCGGGGTGAAGGAGAACGGGTTCTACACCGCGGCCTGGAAGTACTACCAGGCCCATCCCAACGGCCCCTACATCTACGGCGGTTGGGACCCCATTCCACCGAATCCCGAGACGCGGCCGGCCCACGCCCGCTGGCTCAAGCAGTACCTGCCGCTGGTCGAAGACGGGACCTGGGCCTACCTGGAGATTGCCGACTCCGACCTGTTCGCTGCGCCACTGCCGAAAGACTGCGTTGCTTCAGCCTTTGCCAACCGGGACTTGCACCTGGTGCTGGCGAACTACGGGCAATCGCCTCAACAGATCGAAACGACCGATCCCTACGTTCCCGCAGAGAACCCCGCCGCCGCGCCTGCCAAACGATGGCAGCTCCCCAAACGGTCCCTACAGATTCTGCGGAGTCGGTAGTCTCACCCGGCCGCCGCAAGCTGTACCCGGGCGCCTTCAAGCCGATCGGCCAGGAGCCTCGCCACCTGTTCGAGGAGTCGATGTCCCAGCAGCGGGTCGCGGTCGCAGAGTTCGCGGAGGCGGGCGGCCTCGATGGCGATGAGGCGGGTGTCAATGCTCGCGGTGGCCACGGAGGTCATCTTGTAGGGCTCCACGAGGGCCGACCAGCCCACCAGGTCGCCCGGAATGAGCGTGTCGACCGTTCGCAGCTCTGCGTCGCCCATCGTGTATTGGACTTTCACCTCCCCGGCGACGAGGATCCTCAGCGCGTCGGCCGGATCGCCCTCACGGAACAGCACCGTCCCGGCGGGAACGGACTGCTCGTTGGCGATCATGGCCACCGACTTCAGACTCGGTTCGCTGACCGTGGCGAAACAGCGATACCGCCGCAGCAATTCTGGCGAGATCATGGCACGTGCCTCCCGGTTGATCACTTGAGGAATTGCGAGAATCGTTCCACGACGCGTCCGGCCGCGTCCCGCAGTCTGACTTCCAATGGCATCCGGCCCGGCAGGCTATGCGTCGCGCAGCCGAAGCAGGGGTCGTAGGCCCTGAAGGCCATCTCCACCATGTTCAGGAGGCCCTCGGTGACGGGCTGTCCCTTGCGGATGAGACCCTGGGCCGCCTTCTTCACCGACATGGAGATGGGGGCGTTGTTGTTCGTCGTGCCTACGATGAGATTCACCTGGGTGAGGATGCCGCGCTCATCGGTGGCATAGTGGTGCGTGAGGGTGCCGCGAGGCGCTTCCACCGACCCGACGCCCTCGGTCGGCGTCTGCGTGGGCAGCACCCGGTATTCCTTGCTGGTGATCTCCGGATCGGCGGCCAGCTCCAGCCAGCGTTCGGTGGCGTAGAGCAGCTCGATCAAGCGGGCCCAATGGGTGGCCAGCGTGTGATGCACCGGCTTGCCGCCCAGGGTCTCGTAGAACCTCTCGTATTCGGCCTGGGCCAGCGGCGTGGCCATGCCGTCGGCCGCGTTGAGCCGCGACAGCGGCGTCGCCTTGTACACCCCGGAGTCGACCCCGTCGACAAACCCCTTCCAGCCGATCTTCTTCAAATAGGGGAACTTCAGATAGCTCCACGGCTCGACCCGTTCCTCGACGTACTCGCGGTAGTCCCGCGCGTGGTACTTGGCGTGCTCCTTGCCGTCGGGCCCGACCACGCGGATCTGCCCGTCGTAGAAGTTCACACAGTTGGCGGCGTCGACCGTGCCCATGTTGTAGGTGCGGTGGACGTAGGTATCGCCCAGGATCAGGTTCACGTAGTCGGAGTTCTTGAGCACCACGTCGCCGAAGAGCTTGAGCGAGAAGAGGGCGAACTCGAGGGCATCGCGCCCGAGCTGCTCGATCTCGCGGCGCTGCTCTTCGTTGATTCCGCGGCTCACGCCGCCGGGCAGGCCCCAGTTGGGGTGAACCTTGCGCCCGCCGATCATCTCGATCAGGTTGTGTCCGTCGCGGCGCATCTTCAGCACTTTGCCGGCGATCTCGAGGCCGACCTTCTTCACGATGCCGAGGATGTTGCGCTCGGCCACCGGGGCGGTGGGCCCGACGACGAAGTCCGGCCCGGCCAGGGCGTAGAAGTGCGTCGTATGGTCCGTGGCGTAGAAGATGCTATAGAACAACTCGCGGAGCTTCTTGGCCGCCGGGGGCGGATCGACGTGGAACAGATCGTCGAGGGCCTTCGTGGCGGCGATGTGATGGGCCTCCGGGCACACGCCGCAGATGCGGGCGGTGAGGTTGGGCATGTCTTCCGCAGGCCGCCCGAGGCAGAACCGTTCAAAACCCCGCAACTCCGGGATTTGCAGATACGCGTTGGCCACCTCGCCTTCGTCGTTCAGGAAGATATCGATCTTCCCGTGGCCCTCCAGCCGCGTGATGGGGTCAATCGAAATTCGCTTCATCGCCGAGTCCCCTTTTCCCGTCTTTTCCCGTTTCCCCTTGTCTTCCTCACGCATCCTCGTTCCCACGCTCTGCGTGGGAACGGGCTTCTTGGCCGCTCTGCGGCCTGTGCGCCAGACACCGCAGAGCGGCGGGCCGTGCGTTCCCACGCAGAGCGTGGGAACGAGGTTCCTATCGCAGCCTCCCCTATTTCACGCTTTGCCCCACGAGTTTCGATCGACGGAGCTGGCTGTGCGCCAGGCTGAAACGATAGAAGCTCCCCACCGGGTCGGGGATTCCCTCGCGGATGATCCGGTCGATCTCCTCCGGGTCGTTCGAGTCGATCACCGAGGCGAGGGCCGTCATCATCCGGGCCCCGTAGTCGTGAACGCCTTCGTTCGGCCCGTAGCAGCCGATGCACGGGGAGTTGACCCGCGGGCAGCGCGCCCCGCACCCGGCCCGCGTGGCGATGCCGCAGCACACCAGGCCCTGTTCCAGCAGGCACGTCTCCTCGTCGGGAATGATCTCCCAGGTACGGTGGAACTTCTTGACCTTCTTCTCGTTGCGCGTGCGGGGGCACTCCTGGCACACGGTCGTGTCGACGCCGATCACGGAGCCGGGCGGCGGCAGCTTGGACTCGACGATGGCGGTGAGGGCATCCCAGATCCGATCGGCCTCGGGCGGGCAGCCGGGAAGGTAGTAGTCCACGGCCACGGTCTGATCGAGGGTGCGGACGGTGTCGTAGAAGACCGGCAGGCAGAGGGCCCCTTCGGGCATCTCGGTGTGGTGCTTCGGCTCGACCCCGTCGGGGTTGATGGTCGAGGGCGTGTCGCGGTAGGCCGTGTCGAAGATCTGACGCCGGTTGTTGGCGTTGGCCAGCCCGGGAATGCAGCCCTCCTGGGCACACGAGCCGAAGGCCACGAGGACCTTCGATTTGCGCCGCAGGAGCTGCGCCATGTATTCCTGCTCGCTGGTGCGGATGCCGCCGTTGAACAGGCAGACGTCGATCGAGCCGTCGGGCATGTTCTCCACGTCGCGGACCTTGGCGTCGACGGCCACCGGCCAGAAGACGATGTCGAACAAGGCCGCCACGTCGAGGATTTTTTCGTTGATGGCCAGGACGGCGATCTCGCAGCCGCCGCAGGAGGCCGCCCAGTACAGCGCCAACTTGCCTTTCGCCGTCTCGCTCATGGCCGGACCTCCATTGCTTCCGCGTGTTCGCCCACAATGGCCTCCAACGCCTCCAATCGGTCGCCGTTCTCTTCCCAGTTGGCCGACCAGTCGAGCGGCCCCAGCTTCTCGACCGCGTCGACGAACGAGTCGATCGATTCGGCCAGGTACTGCCCCTCGGCGGCCGAGGCCCACACGAGGCGGAGCCGATCGGGCTCGATCCCCATGCGTTCGATGAAGTACCGGAGCATCGTGTGGCGGCGGATGGTCTTGTAGTTCTGCTCGATGTAGTGGCAGTCGCCGGGGTGGCAGCCGGCGATCATGACGCCGTCGGCCCCCAGGGCGAATGCCTTCAAGACGAAGCTGGGATCCACCCTCCCGCTGCACATGACCCGGATGATACGCACATACGGCGAATACTTGATCCGCGCCGTTCCGGCCAGGTCCGACGCCGTGTAGCTGCACCAGTTGCAGAGGAAGGCGACAATCTTGGGTTTGAAGCGTGTTTCACTCATGAGGGTGCCTCAGTTGAGTTTTGTCCTCGTGTCCTCGTTCCCACGCTCTCCGTGGGAACGTTCGCTTGGGGACGCTCTGCGTCCTTGTTCGCTTACGCCGCGGAGCGGCCGAGCCGTGCGCTCCCACGCAGAGCGTGGGAACGAGGAAATATTCAACTGCAAATATCAATTTGATATTCACACGTAGTTCATCAAACCTTCGAGTTCCTCGTTCACTTGTTCGTCGCTGAATAGATGCTGCTTGGCGGCGCCGGAGGGACAGGCGGCCACGCAGGTCCCGCAGCCCTTGCAGAGGGCCTGGTCGATCACGGCGATCTTCCGCTCCTCGTCGCGGCTGATGGCGTTGTACGGGCAGAGGAGGATGCAGGTCTTGCAGCCCGAGCACATGTTCTCCTCGATCCATGCCGTGTTGGGCTCCAACTCGATCTGGCCGGCGTCGATCAGGGCCAGCGCCTTGGCGGCCGCGGCGTCGGCCTGGGCCACCGTGTCGGGAATGTCCTTGGCCCCCTGGCACGACCCGGCCACGAACACGCCGTCGCTGGCCGTGTTCACCGGGGCGAGCTTCGGGTGTTTTTCGAGGAAGAACCCCTCGGCCGAGCACGAGATGCCGAACGTCCGGCGGACCTCGCCCGCGTCGGCTTGCGCCTCCAGGGCCACGGAGAGAATGACCATATCGACCTGGATCTTGCGGATCTCGCCCAGAAGCGTGTCGTCGACGACCATGGTCAGGGCGCCCGCGGCGGTCGTCCCCTCGGTGTCCCCTTTTCCGGAGGGCGTGATGTCGGCCACCTTGCCGCGGATGAACTGCACCCCTTCGTTCTGCACCCGGTTGTAGAACTCCTCGAATCCCTTGCCGGGCGTCCGCATGTCGATGTAGCAGTTGACCACCTCGGCCTCGGTCTTCTCCCGGACCAGGTGGGCGAGTTTCAGGGAATACATGCAGCAGACGCGGGAACAATAGGTATGGTAATTGGCGTCGCGGCTCCCCACGCAGTGGATGATCCCCACGCGCTTCGGGGTCGAGCCGTCGCGGAGCACGAGCTTCCCTCCCGTCGGACCGCCCGCGTTCAGCAGGCGCTCCACTTCCAGGCTCGTGTACACGTTGGGGTATTTCCCGTAACCGTAATAGGGAATGACCGAGGGGTCGAACGCCTTGAATCCGGTGGCCACGATGATGGCCCCCACGTCGTACTCTTCGATCGTCTCCTGCTGGTCGAAGCGGAAGGCGTTTCGCTCGCCGCACGCGGTCACGCAGCCCTGCTTGCACTTGCCGCGGCTGACTTGCAGGCAGACCTCGGGATCGACGACCGGGATGGGCGGGACCGCCTGGGGGAACGGGATCCACACCGGCTTGCGCGTGCCCAGGCCCTGATCGAACGGGTTGGGGAACTTCGCCTGCGTGAACACGCACCCGTCGATGCACAACATGCAGCCCACGCACATCTTCTCGTCGATGTACCGCGGCTTGCGGCGGACCTTCACGTGGTAGTTGCCCACGGAGCCCTGCACCGACTCGACCGTGGAATAGGTCAGGAGCTTGATGTTGGGATGGAGCTTCACGGAGGTCATCTTGGGCGTGAGGATGCAGGCGGCGCAATCGAGCGTGGGGAAGGTCTTGTCGAACATTGCCATGTGGCCGCCGATCGAGGGCTCGCGTTCCACGAGGATCACCTCGCGGCCCGCCTCGGCCAGGGTCAGCGCCGCCTGGATCCCGGCAATGCCGCCCCCGACGACCAACGCGCGGGGAAGGATCCGCACGAACTGCCGCTGGAGCGACTCGTGGCCGGCCACGCGGCGGATCGCGGCGGCGAGGTGGGCCTTGGCCTTCACGAGGGCCTCGTCCTTGTCCTCCGTGACCCACGAGACCTGCTCGCGGATATTCGACATCTGCACCAGGAAGCGGTTCAGACCGGCGTCCTCGGCGGCCCGGCGGAAGGTGGCCTCGTGGAGGTTCGGGGAGCAGGCCGCCACCACGATGCGGTTCAGGTTGAACTCGCCGATGTCCCGCTTGACCAGTTCCTGGCCGGGGTCGGAGCACATGTACTTGTAGTGCCGCGACAGGGCCACGCCTGGCAGCCCCTCGGCGAATTTCGCCAGGGCCTCGACGTCGATCACGCTGGCAATGTTGCTGCCGCAGTGGCAGACGTAGACTCCGATTCTCAACGATTCATCGCGTGCGATCATGACGGTTCCCCAACAGGTTCGGCCAAGGCTTGTGTCGGCAATTCCAGGGTTTCCAGCGCCAGTTCGCCGAGATCGGCCACGCGGAGGCGCCCCTCCGCCCCGACCGTCTTCACGGCGTCTTGAAACATCACGAGGTCCTTCGGGCAGGCCACGACGAGGCACTGCACCCCGGGCAGGGCGAGGGCTTCCTTCACGCGGTTTTCGGCGGGTCGCTCCTCGATGCCCGGCGTGTCTTTCATCCAGATCCGTCCTCCGCCGGCCCCGCAGCAGAAACTGTTGCGCCGGTTCCGCGGCATCTCGATTAGCGTCACCCCCAGGGCGCGGAGCACGCGCCGCGGGGCGTCGTAGACGCCGTTGAACCGGCCCAGGTAGCACGGATCATGATAGGTGACGACCAGATCCAGCGGCCTGGCCGGCTTCAGCTTCCCGTCGCGCAGCAACTCGTCGAGCAACTCCGTGTAGTGCAAGACGGGCGTGGGCGGGAGGCACGCCTCCGCATCCTGCTCCGCGGAGGCTCCGTCGGCCTGGTATTCGTTCTTCAACGTGTTGTAGGTGTGCGGGTCGGACGTGAGCAGCTTGCGGAACCTGGCGTTGCCAAGCTCCTTGCAGTTCTTCTCCCGGAGCATGGCGAAGAGGCCTTCCTCGCCGATCCTGCGCACGTCGTTTCCGGCGTTCTGCTCCTTTTCGTACAGGAGCCCGACATCGACGCCGGCGCGGTGAAGCACTTCCGCGATCGCCCGCGTAATCCCTTGGGCACGCTGGTCGTACGAGGCGTAGTCGCCCACGAACCAGAGGTATTCGACCTCTTCCTTGCGGGCATCCTTGAGCCTGAAGCCGAGCGGCTTGGACCACTCGGGGCGTTTGCGGGCCGATTGGCCGAACGAGTTGCCGTAGCGCTGGAAGGCCGTCAGGGCGTCTTGGAGCCCCTCGTCGACCTGGCCCGCGTCCACGAGGTGGCGCCGCAAGTCGATAATCAACCGAGGGTGCTCGACGAAGACCGGACAGATGTCCTCGCATGCGCGGCACGTGCAGCAGGCCCAGAGTTCCTCGGGCGGGATGAGCGGGCCGTGGAGGCTCGCCGTGTCGCCGTTGGCGTTGCGCGGGGTGCGAAGAAGCTGGGAGTCGACCGCCAGCACCAGGTCGCGCGGCGAGAGGGGAAAGCCGGTGTTGTAGCCCGGGCAGGCCTCCTGGCACTTCCCGCACCACGTACATGCCTCCACCTGGAGTAGTTGACGCCACGTGTAGTCGCGCACCGTCCGAACGCCCGATTCCGACGTCACCGGCAGCCTGCCCGCGGGGGCGACGCGCCGCAGCAGCATGTTGGCGGGCGAGGAAACCAGGTGAAACGCCTTGGTGAACGGGACGGCCACAATCAGGCCGAAGGCCAGCAGGGCGTGGAGCCACCAGGTGGACTGGTGCAACGTCCGGATCGTCCCCGACGGAAGCGCCGCCGCGAGCTTCGCCAGACCATAGCCTACCGGGGAGAACGCGGCCGCCGGAAACACGCGGCCGCCTTCGGCAATGCGACGCAACTGAACGTCCTGGCGCTCGCGGCCCATGTGACCCAGCCGCTCGCGAAAGTCCATCGCGCTCAACGCTTCCGCTCGCGCGTTCGCTCCCGATGTCGCCTCGGCGGTCAGCCGCGTTTCGACCGAAAACCCTTCGGCGATCCGCAGGCCCTCGATCACGAAGCCCGTGACGGCGATCAGGAAGATGACCGTGAGGAAAGGGAACCCGTCCCAAAGGCTCACCGCGGTCCGCTTCATCGCCAGCCGTTCCGGGCGGACCAGGTAACGGCGGTACGCGGCCATGCCCACCCCGACGATCAGGGCGATCCCGAAGACGTCCATGGCCAGCTCGAACAGCCGGTAGGCGTTGCCGCGGAGCATTTGGGCGTCGAACAGGAGGTTGGCGAAGTCCTGATCGACCGTGGCCAGCGCCGTGCCGAGGAAGAGGACCACCATCCCCCAGAAGATCGCCTGGTGCATGACCAGCGAGAACCCGTCCCTGGAGAGCCGCGACTGGAACAGCGCGGTGCCCACCAACTCGATGAGACGTCGGGGCCGGAGGATATCGAGCACCTGTCGGCGAATCGGGGGACTATCCGGCTCGGCCTGTCCCAGGAACCACTTGCGCACGCGCCAGACCGCGCCGGCCAGGAAGGCGATCACCACCAACGGGATCATCAGGTAGAAGACGATCTCCGCCCAGTGCGGCACGTTCCACATGATCGGCCGGGAGAAGTCCATAGGGCTACCCTTTTCTGGCTTGGACGGCCTCGACCAGTGCCGGGAGCAACTCCAGGGCGTCCACCTCGGCGCCGTAATGGGCGACGTCGAAGATCGGGGCATTCGGGTCCGTATTGATCGCGACGATCAAGTCGGAGCCCTTCATCCCTTCCTGGTGCTCCGGCGCCCCGCTGATACCCAAGGCGAGATAGAGCTTCGGCTTGACGGTCATGCCCGACTTGCCCACCTGGCGCGTCGCCGGCAGCCATCCCTGATCGACCACGGGCCGGGAGGCGCACACGGCGCCGCCCAGCGCGCCGGCCAACTCCTCGGCCAGTTCCACGTTCTCCTTCTGCTGAATGCCCCGGCCGACGGCCACGAGCACGTCTTGCTGGGTGATGTCGACGTCGCCGGCTTCGGGCAGGATGAACTCCTCGAAGCGGACCTCGCCCGGCTCCAGCGGCTTCGAGAGCGCTCGGGTCTCCACCTGGGCCTTCCCCGCATCGGCGGCCGGCCGGAAACTCCCCGGCAGCGTCATCAGCACGGCCGGCGACGCCGCCACCTGCACCTCGGCCATCATCTTGCCGCCGCAGAAGGAGGACGTCACCACAAGCCCGGCCCCATCGACCCGGATCGCTGTACAACCGGTCACCAGCGGCGCCTTGAGCCGCGCCGCAAGCATCGGCGCCATGTCCCAGCCGATCGACGTGGCGCCAATCAAAACGGCCCGCGGCTTCTCCGCGGCAACGATCTCCTCGAGGGCCGCCAAGTACGGCCCGGGGGCATAGGCCGCCAACTGCGGGTTGTCGACCACGAGGATCCTGTCGGCGGCGCCCAGGGTCGTCGTGTAGGGGGCGCCGTCGCCGCTGAGGACCAGCGCCACGACTTCGCCACCGGTCGCCGCCGCGATCGCGCGGGCCGCGGCGAGGAGTTCTAACGCGACATCGGCCAGCGCGTCGCGCTGCACTTCGGCCAGGACGAGCACATCTCGGTCGCTCATTTCACCAGTCCTTTCTCGGCGAGGATTGCCGCGATGCGGGCCGCCACTTCGACCTCGGAGCCGGCGAGCATTTCGGCGCGGGCTGCGGGCGCGGGCGGAGCGAGGCGGCGGACCGCCACGAGCGGCTCGACGCCCGCCGCGGCCGCGGCCTGCTCCTCGAACTGCGTCGATTTCATCGCCGCCCGGATCCGGCTCACCGGCACGTAGCGCGGCGGTTGATCGGCGCCTAGGATGCCCAGCACGGCGGGGAGCTTGACCGTCAGTCGGGCCATGACCGCGCCGGGGAACTCTTTGCAGGCGGAGATCGTGCCAGGCTCCGCCCCGGCCTTCACGCCGCGGATGACGCCCACGTAGGGCAACCCCAGGCCCGCGGCCAGAAGCGGGGCCAAGACCCCTTCCAACTCGTTGTGCGCTTGGACGCCGACCAGGACCAGGTCGGCCCCGAGGGGCTTGACCGCCTCGGCGAGCATGACCGCGGCATTCTGGGCGGAGGGTGGGTCGCCTTCCATCGCGATCTTGACGATGCGGTCCGCCCCCTTGGCCGCGGCGGCATACAGCGTGTTGTCGACGTCGCCGCAATCCAGCGCCACGACCGTCACGGTCCCGCCGCCGGCCTCTTTCAAGAGAATCGCCTGCTCCAGGGCGTGATCGTCCGACTCGTTGACGATGAACGAGGCGGAGCCGAGATCGAGCGCCGTTCCGGCGGCATCGACCTCCAGCGGCTCGATCAGGTCGGGGACCTGGCGGATCACGACGGCGATGTTCATGCGTTGCTCCTTTCCCCGAGGTCCATCGATTCAGCCAAGAGCTCGATAATGTCGCGCACGACCAGCCGGCCCTCCAGGCCCGTCACCTTGGCCGCGTCTTCAAAGCGGGAGAGTTCGTAGGGGCAGGAGACGGCCAAGGTGGTTGCGCCGGTGTCGGCCGCCTGGCGGACCCGATCGTCGGAGAGCCGGTGGCCGCCGTGGGCGACGATGTGGGCGTCGAGCCACATCCCGCCGCCTCCGCCCCCGCAGCAGAGGGCGTTGTCGCGATTGCGGACCATCTCGACGAGCTTCAAACCCGGGATCAACTCAAGGAGCGACCGCGGCGGGTCGTAGCAGCCGCACCGCCGGCCCACGCAGCAGTTGTCGTGATACGTGACCGTGGTCTCCACCGGTTTGACCAGGAGCGGCTTCAACTGGTCGAGCCGTTCCGCCAGGAACGTGGTGTAGTGCTCCACGGGATACCAGGCGCCGAACCGAGGGTAGAAGTTCTGAAGGGCGCGGAATGCGTGGGGGTCCAGAACGACCAGCTTCTCGAACCGCTGAGGGTCCAGCAGCTTCCGGTTCTCTTCCACGAGGGTCTCGAAGAGCCCTTCTTCGCCGAACATGCGGTCGCACTCCCCGATCGCCTTCTCCTTCGTCCCGAGCACGCCCCAGGAGACGCCCAACTCGGTGAGGATCCGCGCGAAGGCCCGGGCGACCACCTGGTTCCGGGGGTAGTAGGACGGGTAGCAGCCCACCAGCCAGAGCACGTCGACCGGACGCGGCTCCTTCGACAAGTCGAGGACCCGCACGTCGAGGTCCTTGGCCCAATCCATGCGCTGCCGCGGCGACTTGCCCAGCGTGTTGCCGTACTTGAAGACGTTCTCGAACGTTTCCTGGAGTTCGGCCGGGGGCTGGAACCCTTGCTGCATGGCCTGGTCGCGAAGCGCCGGCCACAGCCCGTCGGTCAGCTCGATATCGCGCGGGCACCGGTGCGAGCAGGTGTAGCAGGCCACGCACATCCAGAGCGAGGGGCTCTGGAGCAGCTTCTCCAGATTCCCGGCGGCGGCTTGGAGAATGAGTTTGCGCGGGGGGAACTCCATGGCTTCTCCAAGGGGGCAACTGGCCGCACACAGCCCGCACTGCATGCACCCCAGCGGCGGCTTGCCGTCGCCCGACTTCGACAACTGACTGAGCAACTCAACGCCCTTCGGGGTTTCCGACGTAATCATCGTTTTCCTCCGGCACGCTCCAGTCTGGCCACACGCTCGTCAGGCAGGAGAGGCTGAGCCATCGCTTCCAACGCCCGCCTACGCGTTCGCCCCTTTCTGCAACGAGCGTGCCATCGGAGAGGCGGCAGAAGCGAATCGACGCAAGGCGGCATGAGCAAACGACTTGCCAAAAAGGGGCCGCCGACCGGCGCCGCGGCAGAAGCCTGAAGTCACGGAATCCCGTGCACGGGTCGCGGGAATCCGTCGCCCTCAGCCCAGCCCATGCTTGGCGAGTTTGTCGCGGAAGGTGGAGGGTTTCATGCCGAGGGCGGCGGCGGCGGCGTTCTTGTTGCCGCCGGCGGCGGCGAGCGCGCGCTCGAGCAGGTCGCGTTCGGTCCGTTCGATGGTCGTTTGGAAAGGGCCCGACGGGGTCTGTTGTCGCTGCGACAGGCCGTCGATTTCCGCGATCAAGAGCGGGCCGCTGACAATCCCCGAGCCCACTAAGAAGGCCCGCTGGAGCACGTGGAGCAACTCGCGGACGTTGCCCGGCCAGTCGTGCCGCTGAAGGACCTCGACCGCCGAGGCTTCCAGGCATGCCGGTTGATCCTGGGAGATGCGTTTCAGGAGGTGCTCGGCCAGCAGGGGGATGTCTTCGCGCCGGTCGCGAAGCGGCGGGATGTTCACGCGGAGCACGTCGAGGCGGTAGTAGAGATCCCGGCGGAACGTCCCGTCGGCGACTTTGTCCAGGAGGTTCCGTTTCGTGGAGGCGACGATCCGCACGTTTGCCCGGATGGGCGTCGTGCCGCCGACCCGCTCGAATACCTTCTCTTCGATCGCACGAAGCAGCTTGGCCTGATGTTCCAGGGGGATGTCGTCGACGTCGTCGAGATAGAGCGTGCCTCCCTCGGCCAACTCGAAGCGGCCCGCATGTCGTTGTTCCGCGCCGGTGAAGGACCCTCGTTCGTGCCCGTAGAGTTCGCTCTCGATCAGTTGGCTCGGGAAGAGCGTGCAGCCGACCTTGACGAAAGGGGACGTGCGGCGGGGCGAGTTGCGGTGGATCGCGGAGGCGAGGAGGTCCTTTCCCGTCCCGGTCTCACCGTGCAAAAGGACGTTGGCGTCGGAGCGCGCGCAGATCTCGATCATGCGCCGGACGCCCCGCATGGCGGAGGACTGGCCGACCACCGACTGATCGATCTTCCCCAGCGCGGTTTCGAGCGTGGCGGACCGGGGGGCCGAGGCATCTTGGCGGGCCGCTTGGATCTGGGCGAGGATCGGGAGGATGTCTTCGTTGCGGAAGGGCTTGGTCAGGAAGTCGTAGGCCCCGAGCTTTCCGGCCTCCACCGCCAGCGGAATGCTGCCGTAGGCGGTCATGATGATCACCGCCGTGTCGGCCTGCGGGCTCTGCTTGATGCGCTTCAGGAGTTCGATGCCGTCGACCCTGGGCATCTTGAGGTCCGTGACGACGACGTCGAAGCGACTCGAGAGGATCTGCTGGAGCGCTTCGGCCCCGTCGGCGGCAGTCGCCACCTCGTGCCCTTGGGCCACGAGGTCCTGGGCCAGGGTGATCCGCTTCATCTTCTCGTCGTCTGCGACCAGGATTCTCATAGCACGGAGCCCGAGGGGACCTTGGCGAGATTGAGGAGGATCCTGAAGACCGTGCCCCGCCCCACGACACTCTGGACTTCGATCCGTCCGCCCATCTCACTGACCAGCATCCGGCACAACCCGAGCCCCAGGCCGGTGCCGCCGCTCTCGGCCCTGGTCGTGAAGAAGGGCTCGAAGACCCTCTCCAGGTACACGCGGGGAATGCCCACGCCCGTATCGGCCACTTCGATCGCTGCGGCATCCGTCGGGTCTTCGTCGCCGCGGTCGAGCGTCCGCGTGCGCAGGGTCAGCGTGCCGCCGTCGGGCATGGCGGCGAAGGCGTTCGTGCAGAGGTTGAACAGGACTTCCTGGAGCGTGTAGGCGTCGCCGTCGACCGGCGGTACATTGCCCAACTCCGTCTGGATGGAAATGCCCTGATGCTGTGGCGCAACGAGGAACTGCAACGTCCCCTGCACCACGGCGCTGACGTCGGTCGGCTGGACCGAAATGCCGTGCGGGCGGGCAAACGATTGCACGCGTTTGGCGGTGCGCTCGATCCGGTCCAGGGCCCCCACCATCATCTGCACGTACTCGGTTGACGGAGGATCGTCCTTGACGCGTTCCCCGATCTTCTGGAGGCAATTCTGGAGGCCGTCGAGCGGATTGGCGATCTGATGGGCGATGCCCGCCACGAGTTGGCCGATCCCGAGCAGCTTCTCCTTCTGGCGGATCTCGGCGTGGGCCCGGTCCACGTAGCGGCGAATCGACGTCGTGAAGTAGGTCGCCATCCACAGCGTGCTGGCCAGCGCCACGAACACGGTGGCCAGGTACAGCCCGTCGGCTCGCCACTCGCCGGCCGGGTCCGAGCGGAAGTGGAGGGGGGCGGCAGGCACGATCCCAAACGATTGCAGAAGCATCACGCTTCCCACCATGAGTGTGGCCAGAGAACACACCAGGTAGGGCACGTAGCCTCGCAGGTACATCCCGGCGATGATCATGTGGAAGACGTAGAACGACAGGAACGGGTTGCGGGGCAGATCGGCCAGCGCCATCAGCAGCGTGAGCGACACGAGGTCGAGGAGGATCTGCAGGAGGATATTCCGCTCGATGCCCTGGCGGGTCATGGCCCAATCGCGCTGGCTGAGCTTGAACAATAGGTTGTAGGCCAGCATGGCGATCCCCACGGCGTAGAGCGGGACCGGACGGGCGAGCACCCCCGCGGCCCAGGCGACCGTGGTCGCCAGGAACACCGCCCCACATGCCCAGAAGCGGAGCGCGACGAGCCAGCGGGCGCCTTCGGGGGGGAGTCTCATGTCAGTACGATGCCATTTCCCGCACGATGTGCTCCGCCAAGGCCGTGGTCGTGCGGGCATCCAGGCCGGCGATGCCGCCGACCGTATCGGGCTGAACGGCCAGCGTGGTCACCTTCCCCGCCGCGTCGCCCGGTTCCACGCCGAACTCGGGCTTCGTGTGCCGGGCGAGGCTCCCAGGCAACAGGCCGCTGTCGCGGGCCAGGAGCACCATCACCCGATCGCAGGTCCCGGCCGCCTTCAGAATGTTCGCCGGCGTGAGGTTGGCTTCGCCGGGCGTGATGACCAGCGGGAACATCATCCCCAGCAGGCGCTGGCCGATCTGGCACCCCAGCCCTTCGTTGCGCCAGAGCAACCCCGGCGCCGCGAGCAACTGGATCTTGTGGCCGTGCCGGTTCGTGATCGCAATCGTACTGATGGGCTCCGAGGGGCCCTTCGGCTTCTCCGCCTTGGCGGGCTGGGCCTCGTGGCCCCGGAAGGCCGCCGACAGGATGTCGGCGATCTCCCAGTCGGAAAACGGCTCCACGGCGTAATAGAAGATCTTCTTCTTCCGATAGGCAGTCTCCGGGGCCGACCCCGGCGACGCGACCACCACGATACGCAGCGAAGCGGCCCGACTGTTGACCAGCCCGGCCAGATCCGGCCCCGCATCGCCCAACGAGGCGGCATCGAGAACGACGACCGGCTCCTCGCAGGCCGTCAGGCCCTCGGTCAACTCTTCCCGAGTTGCGGCCTTTCGGACCTGACACCCCAGTGCGGTGAGCTTCTGCGTCTGCTCCTCGGCGGATCGTGGGTCGCTGTTGACCAGCAGGATCCGCCGGAGCCGGCAGTTCTTCAGCTCGTCTTCATAGCGCGTCGTGCAGATGCAGGCGATCCAACCCTCGCCGCACGGATCGCTCGACAGCCAGTCGGGATGCTGGGGCAACGCCTCGTTCACCTCCACGACCACCCCGGAAACCGGCGCGGGAATGAGTAGCGGCGGCTTGTCGGAAACCGTGACTCCCGCCATGGGCAGGCCCTGGTAGACCACCTCCCCGATCCTGGGCAAGCGGATCGCAATGCCTGTTCCCCCTCGCATTCCGCCGAGCACGGCTCCCCCGCAGGCCGAGCCGTCGGCCTCGAGGCGAAACCACGATTCGTCCCAGAAGAGCACTTCTCCGGACGTTCCCGGTGCCTGACCGTCCCCTTCCTCCGGGGTGGCTTCGCCGTCCATTTGCCGGCGAGCCGACAACACCCGCTGCACCGCCTGGGTGACTTCCTCGGACGTGAACGGCTTGGTCACATAGTCGCAGGCGCCCAATCGCATCGCCGCGGCGGCGTTGGGGATGCTGGGGTAGCCGGTGATGATCAGGACCGGCACGTCGGGCCTCTTCTCCCGAAGCCGTTCCAGGAACTGGATCCCGTCCATGTTGGGCATCTTGATGTCCAGGAGGATGATCGTGTAGTCCCGTTCGGTCGCCCACGTCAGCCCCTCACGGGCATCGACGTTGGCCTCGACCTGAAACCCCTGGCGGGAGAAGATCCGCCGACAGGCCTGGCACACGACTTCCTCGTCGTCGACCACGAGTAATGTGGGATTCTCCGCCATGGTGTGTTCTCCATTACCGGTTTTCCGCGAAGGGTGCCGCGGCAGCCTCTCGCCCGGCAAACTCGCCCGGGAGATCGACTCCATGCAACGCACGTGCCAAACACTCCAAGGAGGCTTCACCGTTCTGGGAGGGCGAGGCTCCTGCCGAGCCTGCGACAATGGTACGTTCTAGACGATGCATGACCGTGTAGGGTGGGACAAGCGAAGCGCGGGCCCACCAAGACCGATCTATCGAGACTCCCGGTGGGCCGGCGCTCCGCTTGTCCCACCCTACACGCATCGAGACTCCCGGTGGGCCGGCGCTCCGCTTGTCCCACCCTACACGCTTGGACAAATTCGCCGTCGCGAGAAGTCCGTTGGGACCGCCCTGCGCGTATAAGAATCTATACGGCGTATGGATTACCATACACCCGATCGGCTGGTGCCGGTCCGAAAGTCCCGCCTGGTGCCACGAGATTTCGCTGCACGCGAGGAAGACGCGTCGGCTCCCGGCCTGTCACCCGTCTTTTCTCGTCTCCGGCTTCACGCCACGCATCCGCAACAGGGCGTGGAAATTCGATCGCTGCATGCCCACGCTCTCGGCTGCCTGGGTGATGTTCTGCGCACATCGAGCCAATGCGTCGCAGAGGAACTGGCGTTCCATGTCTTCGGTGATCCGCCGCTTGAGTCTCTTGAGTTCTTCCCAGGTGCGAGGCGACTGCGCGAGCGAAATCACTTCCGACTCCCGCACTTCTGTCGGCAAATGGGACAGCTCAATGCACGCCCCGCCGTAGAGAACCGCCAAGCGCTCCACGATGTTCCGCAGTTCCCGCACGTTGCCGGGCCAGGAGTAGCTCTCCAACTGGCGCATCGCCTCTTCGGAGAAGCCGCCGCAGGGAACGTCCATTTCGCGGGAGAACCGCTCGAGGAACACCATGGCAAGTAGAGGGACGTCTCCCGAGCGGTTGCGGAGCGGCGGCAGGAAGATTGGCACCACGTTCAATCGGTAATAGAGGTCCGCACGGAATTCGCCCTCCTTGACCATCTCCGCCAGGACGCGATTGGTGGTCCCGATAAGGCGGATGTCCACGTCGTGTTCGACCGTGTCGCCGACTTTGCGGACCTTTCGGCTTTCCAGCACCCTCAGAAGCTTCCGCTGGGTTTCCAGACTTAGGTTGGCCACCTCGTCCAACAGGAGCGACCCGCGGTGGGCGACCTCGAACAGTCCTTGCTTCGTGGCGATCGCCCCGGAAAACGAGCCCTTGGCGTGCCCGAAGAGTTCGCTTTCCAGCAGCGTCGGGGCCAGCGCGGTGCAATCGCATGCCAACAGGGGGAAGTCGCGTCGCCGGCTGTGCCGGTGGATCGCCCGGGCCACCATTTCCTTGCCCGTGCCGCTCTCGCCGGTGACCAGCACGGTGCTGTCGGTCGGGGCGATGCGCCGGATCAGTGAGAAGACTTCCCACATGGCCGGACAGCGGGAGAGCATCCCCTCGAAGCCCTGCGGATACTCCGAGGGGATCACCGGCGTGCCTGGGGCAGGATCGACCGGGCGGGAATCGGCGAACCGATCGATGACCGATCGCAAGTCCTCCGCCGAGCCCGGCTCCCGAAGGTAGTCGGCCGCTCCTTCCCTGATGGCGGCCACGGCGGCTTCCACGGTGGCCTCGCGGCTGACGATCACGACCTTCGTGGGGACCCGTGCCGTCTTGATCTGGCGGAGGATTTCCAGGGCGTCGGGCTCGGGCGTCGTCTGGCCGATGAGGATCAAGTCGAAACCGCCGGCCATCGCCGCGAGCACGCCCGCCGCCGGGTGATCGTAGAAATGCACGGCATACCCGGCCGGGCAGAGGGCTTTCTCGTAGTTCAGGGCGATCGCCGAATCGCGGGCAATCACGAGGACCTTTCGCGACACACCATCCCTCCCCGTCGCCGTGCGAGAACCGCCGGTCGTGCTCAGAGAACCTCTCCAAGGATAGTGCGTCAACGTTCCCGGTTCAAGCTAGCGGTTTGCAGGCCCTATCCGGGAGGAGAAGACGCGGCAGGCAGGCGGATCGTAAACGTCGTTCCCTTGCCCTCCTCGCTCTGCACTTCCAGGCTGCCGCCGTGCTGTTGGACGATCCCGTAGCTGACGCTCAATCCCAGGCCGGTCCCTTTGCCCACCGGTTTGGTCGTGAAGAAGGGCTCGAAGACCTGGTCGAGGTGGTCGCGCCGGATGCCGTACCCCGTGTCCGTCACCCTGATCACCACGCTTTGGTCCTCGCACGAGGTGCTGACCAGGAGCGTGCCGCCGCCAGACATGGCTTCGCAGGCGTTGAGCGAGAGGTTCACGAACACCTGCTGGAGCTGGTTCCTGTCGCAGTCCACCGCAGGGAGTTCTTCGGCGAGATCCTGGACGATGACGATGTTCTGGAACGCCTCTCGTTTGCCCAAGAGCACCAGGGTCTGCTGGATGATCTCGTTGATGTTCAGGCGGCTCTTCACGGAGGGTGTTTCCCGGGCGAAATCGAGCAGTCCGCGCACGATTTCGCGGGCCCGCTTGGTCTCCCGGATGATCAACTCCAGGTCCTCGCGGTCCTGGTCGTCCATGTTCTCCTTCTCGCGCAGCAGGTCGGCGAAGGCGAGCACCCCGGTGAGCGGGTTGTTGATCTCATGGGCCACGCCGGCCGCCAGGCGTCCTACCGAGGCCAGTTGTTCGCTCCGGCCGATCTGCTGCCGCGTGGACCGCCGGAGCAGGTCCTCCCGCTCCTGGACGGCCTGGGCCATGCTGTCGACGGCCCGGCAGAGAATCCCCATCTCCCCTGGCGGACGCATCCCGACCCGCGCGGCGAGGTCTCCGCCGATCACCTTCTGCGCCATCGTTACGACGTGGCGAATGGGCCGCAGCACCAGTTCGTTGGCCAGGCTGAGCAGCACCAGGCTCGCCGCCATCGTGACGACCACAATGGTCAGAATGACGGCGAAGATCACGTTTCGCTGATGGAGGAAGGGGGCCTGGAGAAGGCCCACGTACAACACGCCGACCACATGTTGGTTCGGATCGCGAATGGGCTCGTAGGCGGTGATGTACCAATCGGTGACCACGAAGGCGGGGGCTGCCCAGGTGCCGCCTTCGTCGAGCACTCGTTCGCAGACCGTGGCGCTAAGCTGGGTGCCGACTGCGCGGGTCCCGTCTTCCGTCATGACGTTCGTTGAAATCCTCAGGTCGTCCTGGAAGATCGTCACCGTGCCGATATCCTTGCCGCGGTACATCTCATGTGGAAACACCTGCCGCTTGATCCCGTCGACGATCTCGTAGCGACGGTTCAGCAGATCGCCGGCGCAGAGAATCCCGACAAAACGGCCGTCGGCCGATTTCACCGGCACCGCGGCCGCGACGACCATTCCTTCCGTGCGCACGCGGTCGGGCGAGGGACGCGCGGCGGGGATGGGCACGACTTCAAAGCGGGCACGCTCGGCCAGGTCGCCCCCCTCGGCCAGCAGACGTTCGCGCGACACCCGGAGGGTCCCCGTCACGAGTGTCTGCTCCCGCATCGCCCGGGCCACCAAGGGATCGCCGGACAGGTCGTCTCCGGTCTGCTCGTTGCTTGCACGGCACAGCACCCGCCCGGCAGGGTCCAGGATCTCCACGAAGTCGATCCGTCCGGCCGCCTGGAGTTCCCGCAGAATGGTCTTCAGCGCGGCCCGCTCGTCGTGCTCGACGGCTGCCGCGAGCATGTGGCCGAGCGATCTCCCTTTCAGCAGCGCCCCGATCCGGGCAATGTAGTTGTCGTAGGCGGTCCTTGCGGAGCTGAGGTTTCGGTGAACCCGTGTTTGGACTTCCCCCAGCCAGACCCGGCTCAGGTAGAAGAAGGTGATGAGCGAAAGCAAGGAGTTGGCCACGATAATCACGGCCACCGCCGTCGTCGTCAGCTTGAAGCGAATGGTCATGACGGGTTGCCTGACGTTGGAGGCCTCGTGGACTGTCGAAGGACGCCCGGATCGGTCTGCAACTGGCGTGCCAAATCAGGCAGTGAGGCGAATTGCACACGCCGGGGCCATCGGATACCATGGGAGGCGACATTCGGGGCCCCCCGCCTCGACGGACCTGCCGGGGCGCCCTGGCTTGGGCCTCCCTGCCTACCGAACAACTCCGGAGGAGAGTGACATGTCTCGATACGGTTTTTCGCGACGGGAACTGTTGAAAACGGGCGCCGCGGCCCTGGCCCTGCCGGCCGTGGTCCCAGGACACGTCTTGGGGCTCGAAGGGGCGGCCGCCCCGAGCGAAACGGTCCGCGTCGGCGTGATCGGCTGCGGCGGCCGCGCCCGGTTGATCAAGGAGGCGGCCGACGTGAAGCCTTTCCGGGTCGTGGCGGCCTGCGACTGCGAGCCGGGGCGGGCCGAAGCCTACGTCAAGGAGCTTTCCGGGGGAGCCAAGTGGGGAGTCTACGAGGACTTCCGCAAAATGTTCGAGAAGGAGAAACTCGACGGCGTCATGGTCGAAACGACCACCCACGCCCGGGCCTATCTCGTCGTCCACGCCATGCTCGCCGGGCTCGACGTCTACATCGAGAAGCCCATGTGCCTGACGATCGCCGAGGGCCGGGCCATGGTCAAGGCGGCTCGAAAGCTCAATCGCGTCACCCAGGTCGGCACCCAGCAGCGTTCCATGCCGATCAACAACTGGG